>JAAZAN010000111.1 GCA_012514315.1 Chloroflexota bacterium | reverse complement strand
TCGATCACCTCCTCTGCATCTGCCAACAACGCTGCCCTTAACTCGTCCCGCCTCCGCTTCATGGCGTATCTCCTCTCTCACTTTGCACCCATTATGCCAGAACTCGCCCCCAAACTGAAATGCACCCAATCCTGAGAACACAGATGGGGATTTGCGCAGAATATCCAAACGCTGTAGACTCCTGGATGCATACGGTCGTATGTCGGCACATCTCTCTAGTCAGGAGGTCATCGTGACGAAGATAGCGTTCATTGGCGCAGGAAGCCTGGGTTTCACTCGCGGGCTGGTCAGGGATGTCCTGACTTTTCCGTTGTTGAAAGATGCAACACTGTCTCTTATGGACATTGACGCCGAGCGACTCGACTTTGCCCAAAAATCGGTGCAGCGGATCGTGGATATGGGCAAGTATCCAGCCAAGGTCGAGGCGACCATGGACCGTACCGAGGCGCTCGATGGCGCCGACGCTGTCCTGTGCACCATCCTGGCTGGCGGCACCGATGTGTGGCGTCATGACATTGAGATTCCCAAGAAATACGGAGTCGACACCAACATCGGGGATACGCGAGGCCCGTCCGGGGTCTTTCGGGCGCTGCGCACGATCCCGGTGATGCTGGGCATCGTCAAGGATATGGAGCAATACTGCCCCAATGCGATCCTGCTGAACTACACCAACCCAATGGCGATGCTATGTCGTGCTATGCAGCGCGAGTCTTTCATCCGGCTCACCGGGCTCTGCCATAGTGTTCAGGGCACGGCAGAGATGCTCGCTCGCTGGATCGGCGCCCCCATGGATGAGATCACCTATACGTGCGCCGGGATCAATCACCTGGCATGGTATCTGAAATACGAGTGGAACGGAGAGGACGCATACCCGTTGATCCACAAGGCCGTCCAGAATCCGGAGATCTACAACGAGGAGATTGTCCGCAACGAGATGTTCCTCCATCTCGATTACTACGTCACCGAGTCCAGTGGGCACAACTCAGAGTATAACTGGTGGTTCCGAAAGCGCCCCGATTTGATCGAGAAATACTGCACCCACGGGACGGGATGGAACCCCGGTGTCTATGCCTATATCGTCAAGGAATACGAGAAGAGAGATTCCACCTGGAAGGAAGAGGCGAAGAAGTGGTTCGCCAAAGACGCGCCCATCAGCCTTGAAAGAGGCCACGAGTACGCAGCCCACATCATCAATGCCTTCAAGGGCGGTGAGATCTATCGCTTCAATGGCAATGTACCCAACACCGGGCTGATCTCCAACCTGCCCGAGAACGCCTGTGTCGAGGTGCCAGTCTTCGTAGATCAAGAGGGGTTCCACCCCGTACATGTCGGCCCCCTGCCGCCTCAGTGTGTCGCACTGAACCACGTAAGTGTGATGGTCGAGGAGATGACTGTCGAGGCCGCTCTGACGGGCAATCCCCGTCTCGTATTCCAGGCTGTCGCCTACGACCCGTTGACGGCCGCAGTGCTCTCGTTGGCCGAGATCAAGGAGATGGTCAACGAGATGCTCGAACAGAACCGCGACTACCTACCACAGTTCAAGCACTTCGAGGCATAGGGCATCGAGGAAACTGAGACTCTGTCCTGGAGTACCAGGCAGTCCAGAGAGCTCGGCTGCCTGGTACCGCCAGTCTGGATAGCGGGTTACACTACTGATGCGCGAGATCGCCTCGAACTTGATCGATTGGTTGGAAGATGGCGAGAGTATCGCTCTGGCTACGGTGGTGCGGGCTGAGGGACCATCGCCCAGATCGCCGGGGTCCCGGTTGGCTGTCACAGCCTCAGGCCGAATGGCTGGCTCGGTGAGCGGTGGCTGTGTGGAGGGAGCTGTCTTCGAGATCGCACAGCAAGTCATCGCAAGCCGCGCGCCACAGCAACTGCACTTCGAAGTCGCGGACAATACTGGGTGGGACGTCGGCCTTTCCTGCGGTGGGAAGATTGACGTCTTCGTCGAACCTGCGACCCCAGCGCACCGCCTGGTCCTGGAATCCCTGGTCACCAGGGAGACCGTCGCATTCGCAACCCATCTCTCTCTGGGCACCCATCTCGTCCTGTGGCCCGATGGCCGGCAGACTGGTGACGCGTCTCTGACCGGCGCGCTGCAGGGCGTTCTCCGACATCTCCACAGCCAGCCCCGCTGTTTCTGCGAGTGGCACAGCATGGACCAACCGGACGGCCATCTCTTCCTCGAGGTCTTCGCACCACCACCCAGAATACTGATTGTCGGTGCAGTACACATTGCAGTGCCGCTCGTACAGATGGCAAAGCACCTTGGATTCCAGACACGCGTTATCGATCCTCGCAGGACGTTCGGTGCCCGCGAGCGTTTCCCCGACGTGGATGAACTGGTCAACGCGTGGCCTCAGGACACTCTGAAACCCGAAGAACTCGGCCCTCAAGACTACGTCGTGGTTCTCTCTCACGACCCCAAGTTCGATGTGCCGGCTCTGAGTATCGCGCTCCGTAGTGAGGCTGCCTACATCGGTCTCATCGGGTCACGGAGCACGCAAATGGATCGTCACGTCGCGCTGTCGGCTGATGGCTTCACAGCGAAGGACATCGCCCGCATCCACGGCCCCATCGGGCTCGACCTAGGAGGCCGCGAGCCCGCTCATATCGCGCTAGCGATTCTGGCCGAGATCGTCGCGGTTCAACATGGTCGTTCGGGGGGTATGTTGAGCTCACTGAGCTGATCGAACCAGACTGGCCAGGCCTGCACGATCTTGCTGCGTACAAGCCCGGCCTGCTGCGTCGCTGTCTCAGGGCTCAACGCCTGCAACCAACCGCAGAAAGCGCCGCTTGCCGACCTGTAGCACCTGTTCGCCGCCGGGGATCGCCTGTGCCTCAACTGTCTCGACAGACTCGCCATCCAGTTTGACCGCACCTTGCTGCACCAGTCGGCGGGCCTCGCTCTTGCTCTGAGTGAACCCCACCGCCTGGATGATCTCAACGACGTTCGTGGGAACAGTCAGAACATAGGTCGGCATATCACGCGGTGTCTCTCTCCGCTGGTGCACACGCGCAAAGCGTTCTGCAGCCAGATTTGCCGCCTCATCCCCGTCGAAGATTGACACAATCTCCCATGCTAGTCTCTTCTTCACTTCCATTGGATGCACGCGGCCATCAGCGACGCCTGTCAACAGGCTCTCTATCTGATCTGGCTTCCAGCGCGTAACCAGTTCGAACCAGTTGCGCATCGCTGAATCGGGAATTGACATGGTCTTTCCGTACTTGATGTCTGGCGGCTCATCGATTCCAACGTAGTTCCCCGTACTCTTGGACATCCGCAACACACCGTCGGTCCCGACCAGGATGGGGAACGTCAGACAGATTTGGGGAGTATGCCCATGCGCCTCCTGAAGCCTCCGTCCCGCCAGCAGATTGAAGAGCTGCTCGGTGGCCCCCAATTGAACATCAGCCCTAAGCGCAACGGCGTCATAGGCCTGCATCAGTGCATAGTAGAATTCATGCAACCAGATTGGGTCACCCTTGCGGTGTCTTTCCGAGAAGTTGTCGCGGGCCAGAAACTGCTGCACTGTGAAGTGGGACGCCAGGCCAATCACATCCTCGAATGTGAGGCGTGCCAGCCAATCGGCATTGTAACGCACCTCTGTCTTCTCGCGATCCAGGATGCGGAAGGCCTGTTGCGTATAGGTCCGCGCGTTCTCGCCTAATGCCTCTGCTGTGCGTTGTGGACGCGCCCGGTCCTTGTCCGATGGATCACCGACGAGGCCGGTGAACGTACCGATCAGAAAGATCACGTGATGACCCAGGTCCTGGAACTGGCGCAACTTGCGCATGGTGACCGTATGTCCCAGATGGATATCCGGCGCCGTGGGATCGTAACCACAATATACACGTAGCGGACGACCGGCCATCCGGGCTTCTGTCAGACGTTCGCACAGTCCTTGCCGCATCGTCTCTTCGATCTGCCCGTCGCCAAACTGGGCGCCGTGCATCAGGATAGCCGACTGTTCCTCGATCGTCAGTTTGATCGTTGATTCGGTCATGACCTCGCCTCTCTTTGCTCACGGAACGGTGATATGGCAACAAAAAACCCACTCTCGGGTGGGTCGGGGGTAGCGGATTGCAGCACAAACTAACACGGAGAACTAGTCACCGCGCTGCAATCCGCCGCAATAGATGTAGTTGTGCCCGCTTAGGTCTGGCTTCATGAGGTCACGCTCTCGATTCCACACTGACATCATTATACTGGAAACAGCCCCCCTGGCAACCAGCAGTTCTCAATATGTGCGGCGCGCCCAGGCTAGAGACCTGTTGGCAAGGCGAGTCCGGCCGCTCCGGAACATACTTCTGGCCTCCAAGCAGCATCCATCAAGTCCAGAAATCCAGATTGAGAATTGCTGCCTGGCAAAACGCAGGCAGCAACCTGATTTGCCCGTGCCATCCTCCACTGGTATAATGCCGGCGCTTGAGATAGGAGTATACCCTATGGCAGAATGGAACATCAAGACCCGAAAGGGACTGATCGTCGGTATCGTTCTGATGGTTCTGGTCGTTACGCTGGGCGGAGCTCTGGTCTGGTTCGCCATTACTCGCCCGCTCAATTTCGGCACGTTCTTGCTCGGACTGGCCGTGTTGCTCTGTCTAGGACTCGTAGGGCTTATGGCCTATTGGCTGTACGGCCTTGCCAGATCCAACTACGCACTGGACCGCAACGCACTGGTGATTCATTGGGGAATCAACGAGCAGACGATACCAACCCAGCAGGTACAGCGCGTCGTCCTTGGGGAAGAGATCACCGGGCACATCCGTTTCCGCGGAGGCCTATGGCCAGGCCACTGTGTAGGTTACGGTGAGCTTCCCGAGATTGGCACTACCCTCTTCTATGGCACTGCCCGACCGAGGCAGCAGGTCTTCATCGTGACACCTGGCCTGACGTATGGGATCTCGCCCGCAGACCGCGATGCGTTCATCGAGTCGCTCAACAAGCGCATCGAGATGGGCCCCACGCAGACCGTAGAGCAGTCGTCGAAACGGCCGCGCATGCTCGAATGGCCGATCTGGCAGGATCGCCTGGCACTGGGGCTGCTGGTCAGCAGTGCACTGCTGCTGTTGGGGTTGGTTGGACTTCTGTCCTACAGATTCCCTGGCCTTCCAGATCTTGTGCCACTCCATTTCGACGCGCTGGGGTTACCTGACCGCATAGGAAGTCGAGCGTATGTGTTCATCATCCCCACCATTGGGCTCTTGGCCCTGATGCTAAACGGGGCGCTGGGATGGATCCTTCAACGCGTCGATCGGATCGCCAGTTATCTGCTGTGGGGAGGCGCCATCCTGGTCCAGACTCTGGGATGGGCAGCAGCGATTGGAATTCTGCGACAGGTCCAGTAGTCTATACTGGCGTACGTCCCCGATTAGCATGGTCAACTCGTTCAACCTCGGACAGCTTCTTATCGGTCTGGTCTCAGCTGCAGGGATTGGCGCCTTCGCCTACTGGCGAGGTGCACTCACGAGAAGCGGCGTTGTTGGAGCAATCCTCACCGGAACCCTGATTCTCGGACTGGGTGGTTGGCAGTGGGGACTACTTCTCATAGCGTTCTTCGCTTCGTCCAGCCTGCTGTCCTTCTACCGCGAACGCGAGAAGCTGTCGACCGCAGAGAAATTCGCCAAAGGACATCGCCGTGACCTGGCACAAACATTGGCCAATGGCGGACTGGCGGCTCTACTGGCTGCGCTATCCAGGGTCTATCCCAGCCCTCTGTGGTTCTTCGCATGTGCGGGCGCAATGGCTGCGGTCAACGCAGACACATGGGCGACGGAAATCGGGGTGCTCAGCACACGTGCACCGCGCCTGATCACCACAGGCGCATCCGTAGAACCAGGCACGTCCGGAGGGGTCACCGCCTTGGGAGCTCTGGCATCGTTCACCGGCGCATTGGTGATCGCCGCACTGGGAAGCGCCTCCATCCTGCTCTCGCACGAGAACGGCACAGTGGCAACAGCGCTCCTGTACGCCTCAACCCTGGGCGGCATCGCTGGATCATTGATTGACAGCCTACTCGGAGCGAGCATTCAGGCCATCTACTGGTGCGATTACTGCAACAAGGAGACAGAAAGCGCAATCCATCGCTGTGGCAACCCGACAAGACGTTTGCGTGGCCTCTCCGTTGTAAACAACGACATGGTCAACTTCATCACATCCGCGGCTGGGGCAGCCGTTGCATCGATCATCGGATCAGCCCTGCTCTAGCGCACGCCGCCGACTGGACTCCTCGATTAACCAGTGACACCTTGCTCAACAACCCCGCCGTCCCAATTCCACCAACGGCACTAACTGACATGCGGTTGTCCATCGCAGATGGATTTCGGGAGCCGCGCAAGCCAATGGATCAACGCAACTATAGCATCCTCATTCACATGATTGACTTCTGTGACCATCGTGGGATAATAGCTGCATTGCCATATAGATGGATACACCTCTATGGCACAGGCGCTGTTCGATACAAGATGCACACACCGAGTTGCGAGAAGGCAGCTTGAGGCAGTCAACCTGATCTCACGTATTCAGAAACACAATCCTGAGCCACTGCATCATCGGTTCACCCACGTGAAATCACCATAGTCTACATGCAGCCAGTATGAACCACCATCGTCCCGAGAACCCCGGATCGAATCTAGCCCAACCCACTATCATTGCGACGTCCACACAACTGGAATCACTGATGGGTATACTGGCGACTCAACCCGCGATCGCGATTGACACGGAGTCGAATTCCCTCTACGCCTATCAGGAACAGGTCTGCCTGATCCAAATCTCCGTGCCAGATATGGACTTCATCCTGGACCCATTGGCCGGGCTCAATGTCTCGCCGCTGGCCGAGGTGCTCTCAGATCCGCGCACCACCAAAGTGTTACACGCCGCTGAATATGACATCATCTGCCTCAAGCGCGACTTCGGGTTCCAGATCGTCAACCTATTCGATACCATGTGGGCTGCCCGTATCCTGGGATGGCCACACGCAGGACTCGGTGATATTCTAGAAGAGATATTCGGAGTCAAGACCAACAAGAAGTACCAGCGCTACGACTGGGGTAAACGCCCACTGGATGACGATGCACTGACCTATGCATGTATGGACACGCACTATCTTCTGCATCTTCAACAGCTTCAAGCTGATGCGCTCATCCAGACAAGGCATTGGGAAGAGGCCGAGGAGGTCTTCGCAGAGATTGCCCAATCTGAGCCGGCAACGAATCCCTTCGATCCCGTGGGCTTCTGGCGAATCAAGGGGGCCTTTGATCTCTCCCCCCGTAGTCGGGCTGTCCTGGCCGAGCTATACATCTGGAGGGAACAGGAGGCATGTCGCCAGAACAAGCCCCCGTTCAAGGTGCTTGGGAATCATGCGTTGATTGCCCTGGCCCAGGCCGCTCCTGGCTCGCTGAACAGACTCTCAGACTCCAGCCACCTCAAGGTCCATCACGTGCGACGATATGGACACTCTATCTTGCAGGCAATCAAGAGAGGGCTACATAGCCCAGCGCCCGAACCACCGGACCCCGCACCTCGGCGCCCTCGCGAGGAGATAGCACGATACGAAGCGCTGCGCGCGTGGCGCAACAAGGTAGCCGCCGAGCGCAGCGTAGACCCTGATGTAGTTATGAGCAACGCTGCACTACGGGCACTTGCCGAGCGAAACCCGCGCAGTCTGAGAGATGTGACCGAGGTGAATGAAATAGGGCCCTGGAAGCGAAAGACCTATGGACAGATCGTTTTGGATATACTGTCCAAACAACACCACGGATAGAATCGCCATCTTCCACTCTACTACCGAAAGAAGGACCAGACATGGATATTCAGTTTCTCGGAGCTACACAGACCGTTACCGGTTCACAGCATCTGATCACCGCGAACGGCAACCGCATCTTGTTGGAGTGTGGCCTGTTCCAGGGAAAACGCAATGAGAGTTTTGAACGCAACCGTAACCTGCCCTACGATGCCAGGCAGATTGACGCAATGGTTCTCTCGCATGCCCATATCGACCACTCAGGCAATATCCCCAACCTGGTGCGTAGCGGGTTCACAGGCCCTATCCACTGTACCTTCGCAACTCGTGACCTGTGTTCAGCGATGCTGAGAGATTCGGCCTACATCCAGGAACAGGATGTAATGTATGTTAACAAGAAACGTGCAGCGCGCGGCGAACCCCCCGTGGAACCAATCTACACTCATTCTGATGCAGTAGCCAGCCTCGAGCATTTCGTCAGTGTCGGGTACAATCGCCCGACACTGATCGCACCTGGGGTACGATGTACGTTCCTCGATGCAGGCCACATCCTCGGCTCGGCAATAGTATTGCTGGATATCGAGGAGCAGGGATCGCACACCCGCATCCTGTTCACAGGTGATCTGGGCCGGGAGGAACTGCCCATACTACGCGATCCCACGCCCGCCCCACCGGCAGACATACTCATTACTGAAAGCACCTACGGAGACAGAGTCCACGCTCCCCGCACCGAGGCTGAGGAAGAACTCCACCAACTGGTCCAGGATGCGTGTGATCGCGGCGGAAGGGTGGTTATCCCTGCCTTCGCCGTGGGTCGGACCCAGGAACTCGTATTCAGTCTCCATCGCATGGTCGTGTCCGGGCAGCTTCCGGACGTTCCGGTGTTCGTGGATAGCCCCCTGGCTGTAAACGTGACCGAAATCTTCCGACTGCATCCAGAGTGCTACGACGCCGAGTTGCGGGAGTTCATCGCACAGGACCGCCACCCTGACCCCTTCGGTTTCGACCAACTGCGATACATCCGTAAAGTGGAAGACTCCAAGGCGTTGAACGACCTGGAGGGACCAGCCGTGATCATCAGCGCATCCGGAATGTGTGAGGCGGGACGCATTCAGCATCACCTGATCCACTCCATAACCGATCCGCGCAACACGGTATTGATCGTAAGCTGGCAAGCACCCCATACACTGGGGCGACGCCTGGTCGAACGCCAACCAGAGGTCAAGATATTCGGCGAGTTGTTCCCGCTACGCGCTCGCGTGGAGACCATTAACGGATACAGCGCCCACGCCGACCGCAACGAGATACTGAGCTGGGTCGAACCTATCGCCGATAATCTGAGACAAGTCTTCGTGGTGCACGGCGATCCGGAGGCCAACACATCCCTCGCCGACAGTCTCAGGCAGCTCGGACCATCGGAGGTCATCATTCCGCAGTACGGTGAGCGGTTTCAGGTCTAATGCTGGAGCACGGCACTATCAGGTCTCTAGCCTGCCAATCAGTCCCCGAATAAGGGAGACGAATACATTGTCCTGGGAGGATACCATGTCTGCACCAATCGCTCTACAGCTCTACTCGATCCGAGAACCCCTCAGTCGCGACTTCGAAGCTAGCGTCCGAGAGATCGCCAGGATGGGATACGTCGGAGTAGAACCTGCCGGGTTCCCTGGAACGCCCCCTGAAGCCGCGGGACAGCTTTTCGAGGAGTTAGGGTTAGCTGTACCCGGAGCCCATACTCAGCTTCCCTTGGGTGAATACAAAAACGAAGTGATCGATGCGATGAAAGCCATCGGCTGTCAGCGGATCATCTCGGGCAAAGGACCCGATGATTTCGCGACGATGGATCTGATCAAGCGCACTTGCGACATCTTCAATGAGGCAAGTGCTGTCGCTGCGCAGCACGGCATGCTGTTTGGCATCCACAATCACTGGTGGGAGTTCGAGCAGATCGATGGCCGGTACGTCTTCGAAGTTATGCTGGACTTGCTCGAACCGGACATCTTCTTCGAGGTTGACACATATTGGGTGCAGAGTGCGGGCGCTGACCCAGCAAACGTCGTCAAGCAGTTGGGACAGCGGGCGCCATTTCTGCACATCAAAGATGGACCGTGCACACGCAACGAACCGATGACCGCCGTTGGGGATGGTGTTATGGATATCGCCGGTATCGTCTCGGCAGCCGGCGGAATCACCCAATGGATGATCGTCGAACTCGACCGGTGTGCGACCGATATGATGGAGGCGGTTGAGCGAAGCTACACTTACTTGACGGAGAACGGACTGGCCGCCGGACGTTCCGGATAGCCGCCCCGCTGGCGGCTATGTCACGACTGGCGCCTGGAGGCAGGATCGCGGCTCACAATGCACAACTGGGCGCCCACTGCGCATTCCGGCGTGGTGGACCTCCCGCTCATCCATCAGACGGTGATGAGTCTGACCGAGCTCAGGGTAAACAGAGAGGGCATATGTGATGAATCTGTGGCACGAACTACCTCCAGGGCCAGATTGGCCCAAGGTGATCTACGTCGTGGTGGAAATACCAAAGAAGTCCAGGAACAAGTATGAATATGACGAGCAAGGAGGGTTCGTCAAGATGGACCGTGTGCTCTCCTCATCGCTCCACTATCCTGGCGACTATGGATTTGTACCGCAGACCCTACACGACGATGGTGATCCGCTGGACGTACTGGTTATGATCAACGAGCCGACGTTCTCAGGATGTGTCATCGAGGCGCGCCCGCTAGGTGTGTATCATCTCGTCGACAAAGGGCAACCGGACGACAAGATCCTGGCAGTACCGCACACAGACCCGGTATTCAGTGACTACCGATCGTTGAACGACGTCCCTTCGCACTTTCTGAAAGAGATGGCCCACTTCTTCGGCGTCTACAAGGACCTGGAGCAAGCCACTGTTATCGGTAAGGGCTGGGAGGGCGTCAAGAAAGCTTATGAACAGATCGAACGCGCTGCAGTCCAATACCAGAAACTGGTGGGGTCGTCTCACTGAAACCGCTGCGTTCCGCTTTTGTTTCGAGCTGGTACCATACGATGAAATCATCAGTAGGGGAGACTGACGTTTGACGGACAAGAGCGCCCTGCGCGGCAATCCATCCTTCGTATGGCGCGCCGGTCAGGAGCGTCGGTTCCAGATGGCGTCCCAGTCGATTGACCTGGCCAACAAGCACATTCTCGACGTGGGCTGTGGGGTCGGGATGTACACCGCGGCATTCCTCCGGAAAACACCCCACGTCTTTGGTACCGAGATCGAATACGAACGTGCTACTGAGGCTAGAGAGCGAACGCTCGGTGTGATCCAATCACCCGCAGAGCATCTGCCATTTGCCGACAACACATTCGACCTAGTATTCTCTCACGAAGTCCTGGAGCATGTTCAGGATGATGCCGTCAGCCTCGCTGAAATGACCCGCGTCACCCGCTCAGGTGGTCATCTGGTCATATTCGTGCCCAACCGTCTCTATCCCTTCGAGACGCACGGGGTGTACTGGCGTGGTACATACCGCTTCGGCAACATACCGCTTGTCAACTGGTTCCCCACGCCGATACGCGATCGCCTGGCGCCCCACGTACGCGCCTATACTTCTCGCCAACTAGGACGCCTGATCACGGGGCTGCCCGTAGAGATACTCACCCACTCCTGCGTATTTGCTGGTTACGACAATATTGTCGCCCGACATCCCACCCTGGGCAGGGTGCTTCGCCGTGTGACGTACAGTCTGGAACGCAGCCCTCTGCGCGCCTTCGCCCTCTCCCACTTCCTCGTGTTGCGCAAGATCTGAGATCGTTCAATCGCGGGCGAAGGTCTGCAGTGTCTCAAGATAGTACGCAGGCAATCCAATATCGAAACGCTGCCCATCGACCTCCAGACCCAGGAATCCGTCCTCCTGTCTCAATCGATCCAACGCAGACGTGAGTTGGAACTCTCCCCGTTCGCGCACGTTGTTGCGGATGTGCTCTTCCAGGTAGTCGAAGATCTGTGGCTTGATGATGTACTGTCCAAAGACCGTCAGATACTCATCCTCCGGCAGTCCCTGAACTCTGAGATTGGCCCTGGCATAGTCCACCGTCGGCTTCTCCGCGAATTCGGTGACGTTCAGGAGACGGGACTCCTCTGTCCAGACACCGGTCACTGTGCCAAAATTCGCGATTTCCGATTCCAGCGTACGACGCAGTCCCAGCACGCTGACGCTATGCCTGTTATACACCTCGATCAACTGCCGGGCACACGATGGTCCTCCATTGGAGCGGTAGATATGGTCGCCCAGCATGAGAAGGAATGGCTCGTTGCCGATCGCTTCGCGCGCGCAGTAGATCGCGTGCCCGAAGCCCTCCTGGGTCTTCTGAATAGCGAACTTGACGTGCTGGCCGATCTCAAGGATGCGTCGGGCATACTCCTGAGATTGCCGTGGAAGTTTGTTGTAGTTCTCGATCGACACCTGAACGTTGAAGAACGATCGGAACGCTTCCAGATCGTCTTCTTGAACAATAATCACAACGTCCTCAACCCCTGCATCAAGGACTTCTTCAACAATCAGTAGGATAGCCGGCTTTGCGATACCGTCCCGATCAATGATGGGGAACAGTTCCTTCTTAGTCGCCTTGCTGGCGGGGAACAAGCGCGTGCCAAATCCTGCCGCGGGGATAACCGCCTTCCGCACTTTCGGACCAGACTTCAGAGTCAACTTGAGGCACGGCATGCTCAGGTCGCGCTCGATGATCTCAATAACGGCCTGCTGATCCTCCTCGCTGCGAACCACAAACTGTGCAGTTCCATCGCCTTGCGAACCCACTCCCTTACCGCCCCAGATATGGGGCCTGAGAGGCTCATAGTCGAGCACTCGATGCAGTACCGGCGCAGTCAGTTCCTCCGGGCAGGCCGGAATAGCATAGTGGTCAAAGAAACTCTGCGCCTCAACCATCAGCGCCCCAAGGCGCTCAGCATCCCCTGCCTGAAGTGCCTCGATGGCCTGATGGACAACGCGTTTGTTGATAGGCCCCAGCAACTCCTGAACACCACGCTCCATCTCGCTTTCAGCGAAGGGATAGGCACGATTCAGGCGGGTCAGAATCTCCATCGTGTTCTTGCCAGCCCGTAGATCGACAATGACCAAATAGAAGTCCTGGGGAACCTGTAGCTCAGTCACGTCAAGTCGATCACCGTCGAACGCCATCAGAATCGGCCGATTGCCAAAAGCACACCCCTGGTCCATCCGTCCACACCGGGAAGGGGTCGTGATCTCACCTTGATAGGCCAGCTCCATCTCACCACGCACGGTCATTTTCAGGTCGTAGATTCGATTGAAGGCGCGAGCAGCCAGTACAGAGATTGCTGCACTGGACGACAGGCCCTTCTTGATCGGCAGATCGGTCAGGTAGTTATTGATTACAAGACCGCGCACGTGGTAGTGAGTGAGGATCTGGTGAGCAACCCCGGCCACATAGCTCCAGTAACCACCCTGTCGCGCCACCTCTAGCAGCGCCTTGGGATCCATCGGAATCTCGCAGGGGCTGTACCTTCGCCCCTCTGGTGTGGCGGAGGATAGCACCAGCGCAGTCGGATGAGGCTCAACCTCGGCGTAGATACCTTGATCGGTTCCCGTGAGCAGGGTGTAGCCCCGCTCGATTTCGGAGTTGATCCGCCGGTAGCCGCCAGCCCAGTCGGAGTGCTCGCCAAACAGGCAGATGCGTCCAGGGACGAAGATCTTCACCTCACCCTCCTTGCTGATATCCATGAATGGACCACACAGTCCGGCAAGTGAATCATCTATCCATTCGGATGGACGAGACGATCAGCCCGGCGGTGTATTCAGGACAAACCGCTCCAAAGCCACGGCGACGCCATCATCGTCCAGAGCCGGCGCCACCCAATCCGCCACATCACGCGTCGCTGCGCTACCATTTCCCATCGCCACACCCAGACCGGCCCAGGAGAGCATCGGCGCATCGTTATCTTGATCTCCGATGGCCATCACCGCCGATTGGTGAACACCAAGGTACCCGGCCAACCAACGAAGCGCATCCCCTTTGGACACATTCAGCGGATTACCTTCGACGATGAGGGCATGTGATCGAGTGACGGCGATTCGGTCGCCGAATCTGTCACGCAGTTCCGCCTCGATCTGAGCGCCCGTATCGGGCTTGACAAAGACGATGAACTTCATCGGATCATAGTCAACCAGAACATCTCGCAGATCATCGACCCAGATTGAATGCTCGCCCACAAGTTCGCGATAGAACTCCTGCGGCCTGCGTCGATCCGCGACGTAGGCCGCGCCATTGGCAAACAACACAACCTGCCAACCCCGCTCAATCTGCCAATCCAGTGCCTCGCGCATCAGATCGCGCGACATGGTGACCCGGTACAGCGGGGCGTCCGAATCTGCCGGGCAGATCAGGGCCCCTTGGTAGGAGATAAGCGGTGCAGTAAGGTGCAGTTCGTGCGCGAAAGGCACCGCAAATGCGTGCATACGTCCCGTCGCCAGAGTCACCGTGACGTCGCGGTCCTGAACAGCCTGGATCGCCCGTCTGACACGCGGCGAGACAACCAGATCGTCGCCAATGAGTGTACCATCTAAATCCAATGCCACCAAATCGATCACAGACTGACCTCCAACACGCGATCGTGTCCAGCCAAGTCAGGATGTATGTAGATCTGGGCCTGGGGAAACGCGGTACGAGCCAGATCGATGGCCGCCTCAGCTTGGTCAACGCCGATCTCCATCAGCAGACAACCATCGGGCCCCAATACTGCGGGAGCCTGATTGAGCAACTGCCGAATGGTCACAAGGCCATCCGCTCCCCCATCTAGGGCCACAGCAGGCTCGTAACTCCGGACCGACACCGGCAGAGTCGCCATCTCACTGGTACGGACGTAGGGGGGATTGGAGACAATCAGGTCAGCCGGTCCAGGACGGGGCACCAGGACGTCACCCACAATCCATTGGATGCGATCGGCGACACCATGGCGCTCGGCATTCCGCTGAGCCACGGCCAGCGCCGCGGGTGACAGCTCGATGCCGGTGATCTGAGCTTCTGGCAGGTGCGCGGCCAGCGCAATTGCGATACATCCGGACCCCGTCCCAACATCAACAACACAAGTTGGACGGCGAGCCAGGGCAAGATCAACCAGGATCTCGGTCTCCGGCCGCGGGATCAGCACCTCGGGTGTCACCTCGAACGAGAGCGCATAGAACTCAGCAGTTCCGGTCAGATAGGGCAAAGGGTAGCCTGTCGATCGCTGGCGGACGATATCGGCATAGCGCCAGAACTGGTCCGCCGACAGCGCCTGTTCGGGATGAGCCAATAGAGTAGTGCGTGAACTCTGCAAAACATGGGCGAGAAGCACCTCCGCCTCCAGACGCGGGATGTCCGTGACTTCCTGCAGCTGTCCAGCAGACTGACGCAACGCTGCCTGTACTGAACTTGATGGATAGCGGAGATGAGGCCCAGCACTATGCGGAACACCGTGTTGTGCTCCCACACGAGTGCGATGGGCCGAGGAAAGAGCGTCGGGCACGTCCTCGTTTGTGTTCACGATCCGTTTAGGTTTTTTCCCTCCTGTTAGTGATTGGATGATAGACTTTCATGCAGACATAACAGCTAGCCCAGACTACGACCCCTGCAGCAACTCCGCTCGCCCCCGTTCGACCAGCGCATCAATGAACTCGTCAAGATCGCCATCCAGAATGGAGGATAGCTGATACGATGTCAACCCGATGCGATGGTCGGTAACCCGGCTTTGCGGGAAATTGTAGGTCCGGATCTTCTCACTACGCTCTCCGGTTCCGACCTGCGACCGCCTCGCCTCGGCAACCTCCTCAGTCTGCTTCTCAAGTTCCTGTTCATAGAGTCGGGCACGCAACACGGACATTGCACGTAACTTGTTCTGGGTCTGCGAGCGTTCGCTCTCGCAGGATACAACCATTCCGGTCGGAACATGTACAATGCGAATCGCTGTCGCATTCTTCTGCATATGCTGCCCGCCAGGACCGGATGAACCATAGGCTTCGATCTCAAGGTCCTTGGGATCGATGTGAATGTCTACGTCATCCACCTCAGGCAGGACGGCAACAGTAGCCGTAGATGTGTGGATTCGCCCGGATGACTCAGTGATCGGAACGCGTTGGACACGATGAACCCCGCTCTCATATTTGAGTCGGGAATATGCTCCCCGTCCCTTTACCGCGAACACCGCCTCTTTATAGCCACCAACACCCGTAGGGTGGTCACTGATCAGATCGGTCTTCCAACCGTGGCGTTCAGCGTAGCGCGTGTACATCCGCACCAACTCTGCCGCAAAGAGCCCGGCCTCGTCCCCGCCGGCGCCAGCACGCACCTCTACGATGACGTTCTTCTCGTCGCGCGGGTCCTTGGGAAGCAGAAGCTCGTGCAAGCGAGCCTCCAACGCCTCCAGTTGCCTGCGCAGCCGCTCAACCTCCGCCTCTGCAAGCTCCTTTAGCTCCGGGTCAGAATCGTCCTCCGCCATAGCCTCGGCGCCTTCCAGCTCATCCCCGGTCGACTTATAAGCCCGATAGGCCGAGATCACGTCCTCCAGTTCCGAACGTTCCTTGGCATATTCAGCTACTCGCTCATAGTCCTGAACGACATCTGGATCGGCCAACAGACTCGTCAGATCATCAAAACGTTGCTCGATTTTGTCCAGTCTCTCCAGCATAGATCCCTCATCACGGACTGGGGCGGCCTCTCGAGAGCCGCCCCTCCCCACCAACGCTATTATAGCAGAGTGAACATATGCGTCAAGACTGCGATCTCAAGCTCAGACGGCTTCACAGCTCCGTCTACTTGTTCAGGTACTCGATAGCAGCGGGCAGACTACGCGAGATCCGACAACAGGTTTTCCAGCTCACGGTAGTCTTCGAAAACCCCATCAGCCAGTGGGCGACCATCTTCTCGTTGGCTCTTGCCCAGGAATAGAACGGAACGCATTCCGACCGCACGCGCACCAGTCAGGTCTGTCTCGGGCAAGTCCCCAATATGAGCAGCCGTCTCAGGAGTTACCCCCAGGACAGCCAGAGTACGTAGGAACACTTCAGCGATCGGCTTGGTCACACCAGTCTCATCGGAGAACGTCAGCACACCGAAGTGCGTCAGAAGCCCATCATCATCCATGACCTGGCGCAGCACACGCCCCGGCGTCAAACCCGTGTCCGAAATCAACCCCAGGCGATATCGTTGCGCCAGACGTGGGACAACATCCTGAACCCCGTCTATTGGCCGGGGTCGAGTACCGCGCACCAGGTAGAAATCCTCGAGATACCGGGCAGTCTCACTCAGAACAGCCTCTGGAAGCTGAACACCCAGAGAGTCAGTCGCCAGATGCAGCCAGTCAGCCGCTGATATCGATCGGTGCTCTTCGAGCCATACCCGCTCCTGCACTGCCCACGCACGATCTCGCGCGGCTGCGACTTCCTCCAGCGAACGGGGCTGGCTGTGCTCCGTGAACACCTCCTGCAACCACAGGACTCTCTCATCCTGACCTAAGGTGTCCTGATAGAGCGTGCCCCAGAAATCGAACGTGATCGCCTTGATCACAATCGCCTACCCAATGATGCGATACAGGATCACTTTGACGCCTACCGGGTCCGTCACTGAGAACGTCCGGTGCCCCCAGGGTTTGTCGGCCAGCTCACCCAGAATGGGCAGTCCCTTAGCGGCAATCCGCTCGCACCAGGCGTCGACATCTTCCACCTCGTAGGCGATTTCCAGACCCGTGGGGGGAACAAACGTCTCACCTTCCTGGAGCGGCAGAATCTCGATCAGGCCTGATGCCGCCCGAAATACCGTCCCCCGCTGCAACGGACCTCTATCCCAGTCATGATCGATAGGAAGCTCCAAACCGTCCCGGTAGAAAGCCACTGTCGCGTCGTAGTCCTCGGCGCGCAACACAATGCGAAATTCACCAGCCATCTCAGTTCCTCCGTAATTGCGATTTGGGATCTGCCACGCGCTATCTGCCGGCCGGCTGCCTGGCATCATCGCACTCTCTGCGGCCGATCAAAGTGGTCGCGGTAGTTGCCAGAGCAATCACCAGCCAGAACAGCGTAACCGAATGATGAAAATCCAGATTGAAGAAGTAGTGGTCAACAAGACCGCCCACCAACGCCCCCATAATCCCAGCGTGAAGTCCCCACCAGAGCGGCTCTAACCTGGGCGACATCGCAGCCCGGCTGCGGTTTCGCCAGAAGCTGATAAGAAAGACCAGGATGACCGAGAGAAAACTACCCAACCCAATCAGCCCCATCTGTTCAGCGATCAACAGGTATACATTGGATACTCCAATGTAGGTGTCGATATCGGGTGAAGCACCAAATCCCACACCGAACCACGGGTAGCGGCCGATCAGAATCAGCGCATCCTTATACTCCCCGAATCGCATCTGTGTCGCCAGATCACCGACGCGGAAGCCTGTGATCAGGTGAGCGACGTAACTCTGCGTCTGAGGGAGCAGCAGT
Organism: Chloroflexota bacterium; assembly: GCA_012514315.1. GTDB lineage: Bacteria > Chloroflexota > Anaerolineae > B4-G1 > B4-G1 > JAAZAN01. The sequence goes on along the minus strand of JAAZAN010000111.1, from coordinate 59,540 downwards.
ATCAGGACAGCCCCCCCCGATAGCATCAGCCACAGTCTCCGATACCGGAGCGTTGCGATGATCACCAACGCAACGCTCATACTGACCAGAGCTCCTCGACTCAGGGTCAGCCCCAGACAGAGCGCTGTGGCGCCCAGCATCGGCAGGAGATAGCGGCGACGAAAGATTGGATGCCGTGCGAACAACTGGGGCACTGCAATAGCCACCACAATATTGAGCAGGCTGCCCAGCACATTAGGATCGACCGACGTTGAGGTCGCTCGCAGGGGCCTTTCAGGATCCTCCATAATGTAGCGGAGAACGCCAGGCCCCGTAGGATACTTAAGGCGCCCAAGCGCCGACAGTGCTCTAATCGCCAGATCGCGCGATACTTGATCCGCTATCACATACAGTGCAATACCTACAACCGCAGTAACAAACGTGCATACAATCAGCATCCGTACGATCCGCTCAAGGCGTTCGATATCACGCACAGTATTCACAACAAGAAAGAACATTGCGATACTGAGCATCACTTCGGCAAAGTGACGCACGAGGTAACTGGTTAGGGGCGCATGCGCCAGTCCAAAAACAAACGCGCCGATCGCCAGCAGGATGAACACCGTAACGGGCAGCGCCAGCGGCGTGCCGATGAACTCACGTTGCTTACCGGTCGCGACCCTCACAATCCAAATGAAGAAGAGGGCGCCTAGCGCCGCATCCAAGAGCGTGGGGGTGAAACCGATATCGATCGGGAACGAGGCAAACGGCAACAGACACACGACCCCGATGACGGCCAGGTAGGCCCTCTCAATACCGCCCAACACCCAGAGGCCCGCGAGCAACCCGGCGAGGCCGGCAGCCGCAACCACCACACCAAACTCCGCCAGCAAGTATCCGATAATCACCGCCGCTCCAGCACAGAGCAACCACGTTGCCAGAACGCTGAGCCAGCGGTGACGCGAGGTGAACACACGGAATAACCAGCTTTGAGTCATCATCGCAGCATTCCATTCGAACACAGGTCTACAGGGCCTCAGCGCCTGCCGATGCCACGACCTGCATTAGGGCTGTGCCCAGGTGCCCAAAGGCACGTCACGAAACCGCCCATCGAGTGGCGGCAAGACGATCTCCCGGAATCGTTCATACACCACCAGGCCCGCCTGTACCGTCTGACCGACATCTCCCTCCGGAACGGGCAACAGGTGACGATCCACGACCCTGCTTCCGCGGATCCATTTCAACGTGGGTACGGCGCCCTGTGCAGGTTGCATATCGTGCCGCGCAAGCCACTGCCCCCCCTCATCCATCAGGCGCACGCTCACGGCGTAGTCGCTAACCAGAGGGTTCAGCCCCACGAAGGTAACGTCCACCGTCGCGGTCCCTCCTGGCGCAGCCGTTCGTGCCGTCGCGTCGACAACAGCGAGTTCACCGCCGATTGGCACAAACCGCGCATCCAACGGCGGTTCTGGCAACCGCACCTGCTCCACACGCCATCCCCAAGGCCCCGCCGCTGGCTTCACCTCCCCAGCAGGTCCAATCAGCGTCAGCCAGACCGAACCGGTCTCTTCGCCAACTAAGTCTACCACGACTGTCTGATAAACTCCAGCCTCCGCCTCCGGCAGCGCCTTTACATACTCAGGTCCGGATGCCGGTGGTGGCCGATTAGAGCTACTCAACTCGATCTGCCAGCCTGGCGCGGTCGGCCCGAGCCAGTGCAGATAGACACGTAGAACATCCGGTACGGTGCGATCGTAGTCAACTCCGACGAGCTCCGGCCCGTGCGCGAATGGTATGTTCCTGGAATGTAGTGAGAAAGGCTGATCCATGTTGGGTGCCAGCAGAAGACCGCCCAGCGCGACACTCGTGGCCCCTGTCGACGTGGTCAAATCCTCAAATCCGTCAGCGGTCACCGTGTAAGCTCCCAGTTGTAGCCAGTGCCGCCCGCTTTCCAGGCTGGGGTAAAGCGGCAGTACCAGACGCTCGAAACGCACCTCACCGATCTCAACATCCGGATCGAGAGCCTGATCAGCCTGTGCAAGCCGCTCCCCCGCATCGCCTCCAAGACGCACGGTAAACGACGGCGCATTCTCCAGCGAGCCCGTCGCCTGCCACGCGATATCCAACTCAACAACGTCGCCAGGGCTGACATCTGACGGCTGCACTCGATATCCCAGCACGCGCAGCCTGTCACCAAACACAACATCCAGAGGCTCGAGTGGGGTGAGGGGTGTCGTCACCGGTCTCGGTCGAATCGCGAACCCGTATCCCCAGGGTTCAGTCGTGTAGCCGTCAAAGGTATAGAAGTGAGTCAACAACAACGGCCGATCCATCGGCGCCTCACGAATCCGTCTCTCCCACGTCACCCAGTACTCCTCGCCTGACACATTGTAGACATACTGCACATCGACATCAGGCCGGCGTCCCTCGACGTGCTGCAAGTACCATAGCGGCGTCGCCCAGTGCCAATCGGCCAGAATGAGTGCATCAGCAGGCGACTGCTCCAGCAATGGCAGAACCGCTTCACGAGTCGAGCGATCGGCCGCCAGCTCCAGAAAACTAGTCGCATGCGCGTGACCGTTGAGCAGGGCCCCGCATGTCGTCGCAGCCACCAGCAGCTCCTGGGCAATGCGCCACCCGCGCACTACCCACCTCGAACGGCCTGCTGCAGTATATGCCGAGGGTACGAAGGCCACAGAGAGCGCGATGGGCAGGTAAGCCGGCATCAGATACTCAACCGTCTGGGGTGCACGGTAAGTCACCGTCACGAAGGTGTGCACCGCTATGCTGCCAGCGACCAGGACGAATAGACGCCAACAGCGGCAAAGTAACGCGACCATACCAACCACGGCAGCCAAGAGGACCAGGCCATTGAACTGGAACGAGAACAGCGTGGGCAGAAGCGTCAGCCGGTGAGATAGGTCGCTCGTGTTTGCATACGCGAACATGTCTCCAGCGAATCCCCGCGCCAGGACGTGCTGCAGAAAGCTATCCAGCGTGTCCAGCCTGGACGGCGCCAACAGAGCATCGCGGGACCCAGCGATAGGCAGATACAGATAAGGCAGCAATCCGACAAGTCCGGCCAACATGGGCCGCCACCAGCGTCTCGGCCGCAGGACCAGGGCCGGGTCAACCAACACTGCGTAGAGAACCAAGAAGAACCCCAGAAATACCAACGATGGATGATGCCCCAACCCCAGGCCGAGCGCAAGTCCCAGTGCGGTCAGTGCGCGATCCGCTGCATGCCGGCCCACCGCCGCATCATAGCGCGCCAGGGCATGGAGCGCCCAGGCAGTACAGAATGCCGTAGGCATACGGATGTTGGCAATCGTCGCCTGCGCCCAGAAAGTTGTCGCACTGCCCAGCGTGAGTGCAGCGGCCACACCGGAACCCAAAGCCACATGGGACGGCAGACCCAATTTGCGCGCCCAAATGCGCGACGCGCGACTCAACAGCAGCAGCGTTCCCGCCGCCAGAACTGCGCTCATCAGATTGAGCCGATAGGCAGGTGTTCCCCATGGAACGAGACGCGTGAAGAGATGGCCAGCCAATGTATACAGCGGGTATCCTGGCGGATGGGCTACTCCCAACCGAGCAGCAACAAGCTGGAACTCACCCGAGTCAGCCGGAAGGACATCGGGAGATACGGTAAGTCCATAGATGATCAGTGGGATCAGAAAAGTCAGTACGTCCGTGGTCGTTACCGCCGCACGGGGCAGCCTATCGAGGCTGGCGGAGAGGAGCCAGACCAAAAGCGCCAGGATGAGAAGGATGCCGGCCGCAAGGGGGTCGCGTTGCGGCCAGACGACGTAGCCCAAGAGCACGTACGCAGACCAGAGAGACCCACCCCATCTCTCGACCTGCCGCCCGCCGAAATAGCCTGAAACCCCTCCAGCCACAACTGCGAGCACTATCCACGCGCCGGATACAGGGCTCAGCGTGGCTTCCAGCGCCACACGAACGAGAAACAGCCCTGCAGCGATACCGGCTGCCCGCCGCACCATCAGAGCCTTTCGCTGCACCCACCTGCCAGTCACTTTTCGGATTATACCATCGCCAAGATCAGCGACAAACAAAGTGTCGGTCTGTCGGCTGCGTGCACCTCAAACGATCGGCCAGCTCACCGCACAGAGAGCGGCCTCCGGCAATGAGCGCAGAAGGTCTATTCGTGCGAGGGACAGCCCAAGGAGTACCCCGGCCTGATCTGCCACCATTCATTACACGATCGCGGATCCTGAAATGCTCCAGTATCCACTATTGCCACGACGATCTTGGTGTCCCGCGCGGTACCAAGTGGCTGTCCGGCTGCCAGGACCGGCAGGTCATACGAGGGATTGGGATACACGTAGCGTGGTCCGTCGGCACGGTCTAGCTCGTTGTACAGCGCGAGAAGGTTGGGATCCGTGCATATCTGATCGACGTGCACCGTGTAGCCCGGAGCGCCAGAACTGTCGTCGCGGGTATAGCGCAGTGCAACAGTATCGCTATCGGCAAAGAGGACTAAGACCTCGACGTCGATCCCAATCTCATAGCCCGATACCGGAACCCGCAGGGTCTCACCTGGCGTGGTGTTCAGGCCGAGCGCCGTGACCTGTGGCTGGGTGATGGGCGTTCCTCTGGCTCCGATCTCCGGTGACGGCGCCCAGTACCAGTCGTGCGCCTGATAGAAGCTCGTAAGGCTGGGCACGCGGTACGGCGTGAACAGGGTGGCAAACTGGGGCGGCTGTCTTGGATCATCGGAGCCGTAGTCAACCAGTTGCCGCAGGAGACGCGGATCGGTATTGGGGACGTAGCCTCTCAACGCCAGGTTCTTGTCGGCGTGGTCAACGGCAGGGCGCACCGGGTCATCTCTGTCATACTGAAAGGCCGTTCCCCGGACGACTTGGTTGTCCGACGTTGATGGACACGCGTATGGGGTAGGCGTTGGGTCCAGACGAACCGACGGCAGGAATAACCACGCTTCTGGAGTGAGATCGAGCGTTTGATCAGCAACTCCGGTTGACGCGGCGATTGTCAGCAGCAAAACAATGGCCAGTACCACCGGGAGAACGATCCAATGAGGCCAGCTGCCTGGCGCAGAATGGGCGCATCGTGTAGGCTCACACATGTCGTATTCGGCGGCTCAACACCTGTCTTGTATCAACCGGGCGTTGACAGCCGCTTGCTGGCCATTATACTCTGCTCTTGTCTGGAATCACAGTCGAGAGACATTCTCGTGAAATATCCCTGCGGGTCGCACGTGGAGTGCATCCATCCATCGACGTTCTCGAGAAAGAAGGATTTCTGTGGCAACACTGAGTGAATTGCTACCACTCCTGTTTCAGGAACTGGCCGGCGCCCTTCAATCGGTCGACAGCGCGGCGCTAGGCACACTCCGCTCGAGTATCCTCGCGGCGCCACGAGTATTCGTGGACGGGCAAGGTCGGTCCGGGTTGCAGATGCGGGGATTCGCCATGCGCTTGATGCATCTAGGGATTACCGTCCACGTTGTTGGAGAGGTCACCGCGCCGGCTATCGAACCAGCGGATACGCTTGTTCTAGGGTCCGCCTCAGGGCAGACCGCTTCGCTGGTCGGACACGCCCGGTGCGCCCGGGCCGCAGGGGCGCACATCGCCCTGATCACTGCAACAGATCGCTCCCCTCTGGCTACCGAGGCAGACACTGTCATCGTGATAGCAGCTCCCACCCCCAAGCTGGCTGAGGATTCAGGACTGAGATCGATACAGCCAATGGGAACACTCTTTGAGCAATCCTTGGGCCTGTTGCTCGACCTGGTCACCGTGCAGCTCATGGATGAGCTGCGTCTCACCCCGACTCAGATGCTCGCCCGCCACGCCAATCTGGAGTGAAGGCGCCCTTCGCCGAAACGCCGCCTCGATCCAGGCGGAAAGACTGACGGCCAGATGGTCCTTGATTCAGTCGACGCACTTCAGCATGACAGGCTGCCCCCGCAGCTTCCACCGACCCGCGCCCTGCAGCACACGCTCCGCATGTTGATCCACCACATCGAAGAACGTCTGTTGCCGCTGAATGTCGATAGCGCCGATCGCCTTGCCCGGAATGCCCGCCTCATTGGCAATGGCGCCTACAACATCACCGGGACGGATGCCCTGTTCCTTGCCTAGATTGATCGATATCCGCACCATGCCCGCTTCACAACGAGATCTTGCTCGCTGTCTGCGCCTTCCATCGGCCCTGGAATCCCGCCGCCCCGTGCGACGAGCTGTTACCTCACGCCTTGCTGGCTCTCTGATTTCGGAGATCTCGTCCACAGCCCACTGTCTCTCACCTTCCCGAGCCAGGCGAAGTGCTGCGGCAGCGATATCGGCAGGATCATAGCCGGCCTCGACGAGTCGCTCGACCATTCTACGTTCATCATCGACAAGTTCCGGTGTGAACCGATCACTCAATCGGCTGAGAAAGCGTTCCTTGCGTCGGTTCAGCACATCGGCCTTCCCGGGCAATGTGGCCCGTGCGATGGCCTGTTTCGTGAACCGTTCAATCCGATCCATACGCCAGCGTTCCTGTGGAGTGACCAGGGTGATCGCCACGCCAGTCCTTCCGGCACGCCCCGTACGCCCGATCCGGTGAACGTACGCCTCCGAGTCCAACGGAACATCATAGTTGATGACGTGGGAGATATCGTCGATATCCAGACCACGAGCTGCCACATCCGTTGCTACCATTACTGGGAGTGTCTCATCCCTGAAGCGGCGCAATACCGTCTCCCTCATCGGCTGAGTCAGGTCGCCGTGTAGGGCATCGGCCTGAACACCTCGCTCCAGCAGCGCCTCAGCCAGTGCTCCAGCCCCGATCTTGGTGCGGACGAAGTTCAGGATGTTTCTGATCCCCTCCTCCATCTCCAGCAGGCGAAGGAGGGCGGCCAACTTGTCGGACTCAGAAACGAGATACTGCCGCTGCTCTGTCTGATCCACAGTCAATCGGGTACTGCTCGTCACAACCAGTTCCGGTTCACGAAGGTACCGGTCGGAGAGCCGACGGATCGGCTCAGGCAGCGTCGCCGAGAACAAGGCGGTCTGACGCGCCGTAGGCGTCTGACTCAGGATCGCCTCGACGTCCTCGATGAATCCCATGTTCAGCATCTCATCTGCCTCATCGAGCACCAGGAAGCGCAGACTGCTAAGGTTCAGGACGCCCTGCCCCAACAGATCCAGCAGACGACCTGGGGTGCCGACCACAACATGAACGCCCCGCTGAAGACGACTGATCTGACGGCTATAGGACTGCCCGCCATAGACCGGCAGGACGCGCACCTGCCGATGCTGCCCGTACTCGTGGATAGCGTGAGCAACCTGGTCCGCCAGTTCCCGTGTTGGGGTCAGAACCAGTGCCTGCACACCCACAAGATCCAGGTCTAGTCCATTCAATATGGGCAGAGCAAAGGCCGCCGTCTTGCCCGTGCCAGTCTGGGCCTGGCCCATCATGTCTCGACCCGACAACAGGATCGGAATAGCGCGCGCCTGAATCGCGGTCGGCGTCTGATAACCCAGTTCACTGACTGCTTGCAGTAGTTCAGTCCGCAAGCCCAAAATCTGGAAATCGTTCAATCTGGAGTACTCCTCACAACAAAGAGCCCTGCTTCACACCGCAGGGCTCGAATCTACCAGCCGGTATTCGCTGACGATGCCAACATGTGTCGATGCACTGCATTCTACCACATGCAGCCAATTTCGCAAGTCAGGTTGCCTTCAGTGTAGTGAATCCACCTCTGCTAGAATGAGCCGATCGCCCACCGCCTCATCACCAAGCAGAACAGGCCATCGCTCCAAAGTGTCCAACCAGTATGCACCAGTCTGATACCAGAGGGTCCCATCGACGAGGCCGTCGCTTAAGGTCAGGTCCAGTTGATGGCGCTGCACAAACCAATCTCCAGGCCGTAGCTCTGTGATCGAGACCCCCATCCCGTCGGCCACACTGATAGGATGGCCCACATCATTCACCACATGGGCCATCAGCGAGAACGGTCGGGTTATCGTCTCGTTCACACTCCACCACGTGTGAAGCTCCACGCCCTGATCACTAGAGCCTCCAATCTGATACCCCTGGAAACTCAGAGGACCAACGAAGTGTGCGGGGGCCACCAGTTCGCCGTCACTCCCAGGCGCCGTCGCTCGTCCTTCGATTAGCGGCATCGAATGTGCCGAGTGCTCATAAATGGAGAACGGCGGAAACAGGCTGGGCCGATGCTTGCCGTAGCTCAGTCGGGCGTTGGCGAGATGCGTCTGTATCCAATCGCTCTCAGTTCGCGCTGCGTCATCGTGCAGGACGAACCATCCGCCCGTCTCCCCTCCATCCGGATAGAGCCACGCCTGGTCACAGTCGAAGTGGGCTACACGGGAGACAGGCTCACCAAATCCCCGCACGATCTCTTCCTGAGGAAGCGGGGCCGTGGGAGTAATACACTGCGCGACCCAGCCGCCGGACTCGGGCAGCATCTCGACTCTGTAGATATTGATTCCGTAGCCTGGCTGGGCCATCGGCGTCATGTGACGGAACCAGTCATAGAGCTCGGGATCGGCCACAACAATACCTTGCAGTGCAGTCACACTGATCGCGTAGATGCCAGCAGGTGGGGCATAGCTAGGGAAGTCAGCATCCTCGGTACCAGGAACAGGTGGGAGAGGCGTATACGAGACGTCGTACAACGCCGGATCGACCCGTGTCCAGTAGCTGAGATTGACCCGTGAGATACCTTCACGTCGCATGGCCTCAGCCAGCGCCTTGAAGCTCTGGCCCCAATCCAGATTGGAGTCAGCAACGTGCCGGTAACCCTCGGCCGGCCCACCGATCAGTTCGTTGAAGTACGCCAGGGTGTACGGGTAGGCCTGCCATGCACCCAGTGCGTACCAGAACACACCCAACGCCAGGCCCCAGCGCGACAATCGGAGACGCAGCGGCGCCGCACAAGCCAGTGTCTTGCCAACCCACACGTAGAGGAACGGCAACGTCGGCAAGAGATGTCGGTATCCGATGTGCATCTCACTGCGCATCGCGACAAACCAGAGGATGACAGGGAAGAGCCAGACTGGCAGATCGTTAAGCCAGGCCCGCCAACCACGGCGCATCCAGTGGAACAGACAAAACCCCATCGCGGCCAGGAAGGGAAGTGGCGTCTTGATAGCGAAGACATAGGGGTAGTACCACCACCATCCCCCCTCCCTCAGATGACCTCGGAGAAACGAAGTGCGAGCCCGATCAGAGAACAACGCCGATAGCGAAGAGATGTGCGAGGGAAACGGGATGACCCACGGAAACCCGGACTGACGCCCTATCTCGAATCCATAGATCGCCCACAGGGTACCCACGGCGATAGCTACGATGGTGACAGACACCCAGAGAGAGCCTATCAGGCGCTCAAAGGAGGGCACAATCCATCCGGATGGCTGGGCGTTGTCGCGCTTCATTTGCCTGGGACACGACCAGGCCCAGATGCTAAACGCACCCGCTAACGGCACAATCACTATGCCGGAGTGCTTCGCACCCATAGCAAGCCCGCCAACCACCCCGGTCACGGCAAGCCGCCACCATGACGGGCGGGCAACGGTATTCCAGAACAGGACAACGAAACCAAAGACGAGCGCTGTCACACCCAGGTCGGTCGTATCCAGTTGCGAGTGGGCGATCATAGTCGGATCCCACACCATCAGCACCGCCGCCCACAGCGCGGCCCACCATCCACCAAGTTGAGCGCCCCAGCGCCACACAGCGGCCAGCAGGACCGTTGCGAGCAGCATGATCGGTACCCGCGTGAGAACCTCAACCTGTTCGATCGAGCCCAATCGCGGCAACAAGTCTTGAACGTAGAGCACGCTATTATCGTGCCAGTGTGGCGCGGATACAGGATCGGGCCGATCAGGTTGAACGAGCAACGGAAGCGCGGCCCATCCCTCCACAAAGGGCGGATGTCCGAGCAGGGGTATCATCCAGAAATCACCACTGGTCAGATAGACGTATCCACGGACGATGTGATATGGCTCATCAACCGTCAACGAGAGTGATCTCGCGCCGCAGGTTAGCTGTGCGAAGAACGCGAGCAGTAACACCAATGGAACAGCTCGACGCACGCCGCGCGACTGGATGATCCTTGACCATCCAACCCGAGCACGGGGCTCACTGTCCAGATGTTCCGGGCGGTCTCTCCCGCCATTGCCCGTCGAGAACGTCATCGCCACTCTCAGAACTCATCATCAAGGATAGGTCAGTCGGATCAGATTGTCGGTCAGCGGTCCGTCGGAGTCAGCGGCAAGCAGACGCTCGAGCGTATCCGCATCATACATACCCGCCACCAGGCGCACGCGCCGATCCATCAGCAGATTGTCGGACGCAGTCGGCGGTATGCTCAGCACGTGTTCATCTGGTACGACATCCCCGACACGCCAGGCCTGGGTCGGATAGCGCCCATAGCGGGGCAGACTGTCATGCTGGGCCACTTGCTGTCCATCTGCATCGAGCAGATGAACGAAGGCGGTATAGCTTCCGTCCGGCTGTTCGTCCGCCCGCCAATACAACGTGACGGTCAGCGGGTCACCGGCTGCAACCACACTGGAGACGTCGTACCCGATCAATCGGATCCCCGTTCCCAACTGGTAGTCTGCGGCATGCTCAGGCGAGACGGTAACTGGCTGATCAGGAGCAACGCGCAATTGCTCCACAACCGCGTACTCCACTCTCGCACCGTGAACATCTCGGGTCACCAACCGTTGGCCAGTCGACGCGTCGTAGAGCCCTATCACAATGTCGTATAGCTCCGGTACAGGCGCCCACGGCTCCACCTGCACACGGTACTCATCGCAGAACGCTCGGCCGACTGGCCACAGTGACGTCGGGAAGCGACCCAGTCCAGGATACGTGTGTCTCTCTCCCACGCGCACGTTATCCCGTCCCACGAGATGAACCAGCACGGTGTAGTCCGCAGACATCGGGGCTATCGCCTCCCAACAGGCTCGCACAATCCACGTATCCCCCGGGAGCGCCGTCGTCCGGTCAGGCCTGACCCCGATCAGACGGGCTGTCCCGTCGTACGTCAGGTCGCGCACACCGACCATCTCTTCGGCTTTGTCCCGGGTGATCAGGCGGGGGTGAGCAAAGGCGGGGCGTATCACCAGCCAGGGTGTCAACAGACTGAGGACCGTCAGCGCGCCTACAATGAGTGCCAGAGGGCTTGAGATGAAGCGTGTGAGGCGTGGCCGCGGAAGGGCCGCCCACCCCCCCACAACAAGGACTGCCCATGCCCCGATAGCCGGGAAGAGCAGCCGTCCGTGCGGCGCCTCGACCTGCCGCATCCATTGTGCAAGCGCCGCCACAACCAGGCTGCACCACGTCACTGACAGGAGAAACACCCAGCACTGGCCCGACGACTGAGCCCGACGCCACGCCGCAATCCACCCTACCAGACTGAGCGCTATGAATCCACCCAGAACCCAGTAGACAACCGTTGGATACTCAACGTGCCCCCAACCGAACGCCCCCCAGAAGGAACGATACACCTTGGGCAGCTCGCCCACGAGTGTGAGCAACGACGCCGGTTGTTGTCTCCCCCACGGTGTATCCACATGCACTCCAACGCCGAGCGGGTCGCCATAGACAAGGGCATTTCTCAGATACCACCACCCACTGACGAGGACGGCAACCGAAAGAGCCAACAAAGCACGTCCAAGCCCAGGCCACAGTCGTTGGAAAGGTTGATCACGATCGATCCGTGGCCGCACAGCCAGGCAAAGCACCGCGCCAGCCAGCGGCCAGAGCAGCAGGTTACTGGTCTTCGCCAATGCCGCCAGCCCGATCAGTACACCGACAACCAGTGTGCGACGCAGTTTCATCCCACGGTTGACGACACGCGCCAGAGCCCACACCGCACAAGTCGCGAGGGCTGTCGCGGCGCTGTCGTTGCTGACGACACCGCTGATGAACAGAAACTGCGGCGTGAAGGCCACGACTCCCGCCACACCCAATGCCAGCCCCGGCTGGTTGCGAAACGCTTCTCGCCCCAATCCCCAGGCCGCGATAACAGCGAGCACACCGAAGGCTAGTGACGCACAGCGTGCCAGGCGAATAGCCAGAACAGCGCCCGCTCCGGGAAGCCGCTCCCGATCCGTGTGGACAAGCATATTCTTGTTGTCACTGACCGTACCACTGGCGTGATAGCCGAATCCTGGGTTATGCCACATGAGCTCAACCAGATCATCGTCGCTCACCCAGCCGCTCATCAGACCCGCTACAGCGTAGAACAGTGGGGGTTGCGCCACCTCCTGATAGGCTCCGGTCCCTGCATCATCCAGTGGAGGAAGCGCACGTTGCTCCACCAGATACCGCACGTACGCATAGTGCCACACCTCATCAGGGGCCTCGAAAATTGGAGTGATGAGGCTGTAGCACACTGCCAGCCCAATGAAGATCACCAGGCTAATACAGAAGCGCCCACGTTGCGTCACTATTCGTCAAGAACTGGCGGCGCCGAAGGCATGTCGGCTTCCATCGAACGGCCGATCTCCACATGCACCGACTCCGACACTTCGGTAACGGCCTGAAAACCCTCGACGCGACTGGAGAGGGCCACCAGGATTACCGTATCTCCATCCTGCAAGTTTCCGATAGTGGCCTGATGATAAGTGACCAACGCGAGATTCAGGTCTGTCGAGAACTCGCTGCGACTGCGATCAACGGCGTCGACTCTAGCGATCGGAAAATAGACAGTGTAGGTCATCGCAGAGGTAGGAGAGAACGGCGCGGTATCCGTGATGATATCATACCAGACCTGTGTGGTTGAGGGGAAACCCGGCGTCTCCCAACTCACAAACAGCGTATCCGAGATCAGGTTCGTCGCCAGGTTCTGAATCGCGCCAGAGGGCGCCCAGGAACTCGGTGGTGGGACACGGTCAGTGGCAAGTGAGGCATTCGCCAACTGAGGGGCAGACACCTCGGTGACACAAGTACCGCTGCCTGGGCGACGGGAGGCAGCGACGAATTGCAGCGTGTCGCCGGTCTGCAGTCCACTGACTATGGCACGATGATACGTCACCGGCGTCGCATCCAACGCGGTCGCGGAAGCATATACTTGCGTTTCGCCACTGATCGCGGCATTGGCGCTGCCGACGGTGTACCACACCTGGGTGGATGCTGGCTGCGCCGTGTTCCACGTGATGAGCATGCTGTCCAATATGGGTGTGGCGGACACATTGTAGATGAACCCAGACGGCGTCCAAGAAGTGGGATCCGGGAGGCGACCGTTAGGAAACGATAGCGCCGTCAGACTGGCAGCGTCCCAGAAGGTGTCGAAGTAGAAAACACGCCCATCATCGGGATTCCACGGCGAGGCATAGAGTATCGCCGTCAATGTGTTGGCCATCGGCTCGGTCTGAACCGTCAGTTCCTCCCAGACGAACATCTGCGTCTGCTCTCGTGACCAGACCGTCGCGGCCGGGAGAGTGAGAACCGCCCCCTCGCTGGGCCCGCTCGTCAAGCGCGTCCCATGGGGATCGATACCTACCCGGGCGCGCGGGATGACACCGGACAACGATTCATTGCGCGCCCACGCGCTCAGCCTGTAGGGCATGCACGGCATCACATTCTCAACCACTTGATAGACGCCGGCAGTGTAATTGACGCCCCATTTGAAATACACCTGGGAGGACTCGCCTTCCATGAACGGCCGTCCAGTTCGGCTGCTATCGAATTCCGGCAGGACAGTACCGTGGATCCACCAGCGGTTCCAGCCGTGGGCGATATAGTGATTGGGAGACTGCCAGTAGAACGGCGGTTCCAGTCCCCCATTCGCCAGCAAGTTGCTGCCTTGAGCAGGCCCTGCTGGGAGGGGCGCGGCCTCCCCCGATAGCTCACTCGCCTTCAATGTGAGTCCTGCATCTCCCAACAACACAATACTAAGTAATATCACACCCATCATGCGCCAGATGGATCGTTGGATGAACCTCATTTCAGTCACCTCTCCAGAATATTAGCACGACATTCGGTCTTCAGATCGTCCATCACCATCCACAAGCACACAGCTCAGATCGTACGCTCCGAGATGAGCGCTGCTCGTCCGAGTGACCGGCCATGAAAGAGGCATTATAGTGAGCACAGAGCCTTTTTGCAAGGCGACTATCCGACTAGAGCTTGACACCTGTGACCGGCTCGCTATACTGCCGGTACACGATGCGATGGGCGTTCTCCCTCCGTGAGTAGCTATCGGCGACTGATAACATACGGGTTCTTGCTGGCTCTGTTTGCGCAGGTCGCTCTGGCTGCACGCCAGACATCCATCACATTGGACGAACCGCTCCACATAACGAGCGGCTATGCCTGCCTGACCACTGGCGATTACCGCTTGGTCGAGGAACACCCCCCGCTCGTCAAGATGATGCAGGCCCTGCCGCTGTTGCTAGCCCGTCCCCGTCTGGCTGATCCGCGCACTGTGCCAGGATGGCAAGAGGCCAACCTGATCCGCGTAGCTCAGCACGTCGTAGTTGCTTATCGACCTATCGAGCCCCTGGTCTTCGCAGCCCGGGCGCCGACGATGCTCATGGGCATCCTGCTGGCTGCCCTGGTGTACCGTTGGTCCACAGACGCCTTTGGCCCACAGGCCGGGCTGGTAGCCCTGATACTGTGCGCCTTCGACCCTAACATCCTGGCTCACTCAGGTGTGGCAGCGACCGACCTGGGGGCTGCCTGTGCACTCTTCGCAGGAATGTTCACTTTCTGGCGCTGGGTCAGCCAGCCCCACGGACCGTCGTGGCGGCGCTGCCTGACGGCGGGCGCTGTACTGGGGCTCGCACTGACGACCAAGTCGAGTTCGCTCATCCTCCTGCCTGTTTTCGGGGCGCTCATAATCCTGGCACGGCCACCTGGAAAGCCTCTGAAAGGTTACCTGATTCAGGCGTTGATCGGTGGGATGACGGCCTTTCTCGTGCTGTGGGCACTCTACCGCTTCGAGACTGGCGCTGTACCCGGCGTTCCGTTCACCGTGCCAGCGCCGAGCCACCTGCTGCCTCTGATCAGACTCCGCGAACACATGGGATGGGGACATTCAGCCTTCCTTATGGGGCAGAATTACATCCACGGCGTGTGGTACTACTTTCCCATCGCGTTTCTGCTCAAGACACCAACGCTGACATTGCTCGCACTGCTGCTCACGCTGTCGGGCGCCTTGCTCCGATGGCTACCACAGCCAGGATGGCGTACGGAGATAGCGCTCCTCATCCTGCCGCTGTCCTACTTCGGCGTCAGCCTGACCAGCGGGATCAACATTGGCTATCGACACCTGCTACCGATCCTCCCTTTCCTCTTCGTGTGGGTATCGCGCCTTGCATCTTGGTCTGCCAGTCTCCCATCAGGCCCCTCCCGCATCATACCCTACGCACTGTTGAGCGGTTATGCCGTGGTTACCTTGACGCTGTCCCCCTGGCATCTGGCCTACTTCAACTTGCTTGCAGGAGGCCCGGCTGGAGGATATCGCTATCTGGTGGACTCCAATCTTGATTGGGGACAGACATGGAAAGCATTGCGGCGGTACCTGGACGAGCAGAATATCGCCGAGTTTGGCTTGAGCCAGTACACCATCAACGATCCCCACGCGTATGGGCTGAACTACACGCCTCTGCCCCCCTGGCCGGATGCACCGGCGGTCTTGGCACAACGCTTCAATCCCCCACCGGGGATATACGCGATCAGCACGACGCAGTTGCAGGGCGTGGTGGTGGCCGACTCGGAGATGTTCGACTACTTCCGCAAGATCGAACCCATGGAGCGAATCGGACACGCGATGTTCGTCTACAAGATTCAGCCGCGTCCACCGGCGCAGTGGGCAGCAGAATGTACCGTGCCTGTGGCCCCGCTAACTCCTGCGTTGCTGGCGGAAGGATTGGGGCAGGACGAACTCCGCGTGGCCTATTTCGACTGCACTCAGAGCTGGCTCTACCCGGAAGGAAACGGCTGGTACGTGGTTCCTCTCCAGGACAATGCCTGGACGGCCGATCGCTTACAGCACGCACGGACAGCTTACGAGCAGACTCGGCCCAGTAGCGTTCCGCCCTTTGCGGTCCATGAATGGTTCGAGCAGAATCCCTTGGTAGGGCTATCGCCGGCTTCGGTCACCGCCGTGCCGGCCGACTGGGTCCCACAGCGTGCCGAGCAGGAAGGTGTCACCCTCGAGGGGCCAGTATCCGTCGGCGACGCCCTCGAGTTTCTCGGCGCCCATGGGGCGGAGGATTCCGTGTCGAGTGATAGCTCGATGGTCCTGGTAACCTACTGGCGCGTCGTGCGCCCTCCGGTCCAGCCCTTCTCACTGATGGCGCATCTAGTGGGTCACGATGGAGTCCCTATCGCGGTAGGTGATGGCCTGGGAGTCTCCATCGACCAACTGCAGTCCGGTGATATCATCGCGCAGCGCCACGAGCTCTCGATTCCCCCTGAGGCCTTACCGGGCGTCTACTGGCTACAGATCGGCGCCTACACGCTACCGGACGTGCAGCGCCTCCCCATCATTATGGCACTTGACGAGGTCGTTGGCGACCGGATGCTGATCGGAAGAGTCGAGGTCTCGTCCTCATGAGGCAGTGGTTCTCAAGGCATACCCGGTCCTGGCAGCAAATGGCTGCATTAGGATTGATCATGGTACTGTTCGCCCAACTGCTTGGCGCCGCGACCCAGCTTTCCGCGACGATCGACGAGGGCTTTCACATCACCAGTGGCCACGAATACCTCCGCACCGGCAGAATGCGCTTGCTGGACGAGCACGTTCCACTGGCCAAGGCGCTGCATTCATGGCCTCTTCTTCTCGTACCGGATCTTGTTCCCCCAGAGCAGTCACCCGGCTGGGTTCATGGCGACTTAGTCCGCGTAGCTCAGGAGACAGTCTTGGCCTATCGCCCTATCGACCGGGTGATCGTCGCATGCCGCATCGCCGCAATACTGATGACGTTGATGCTCGCGTCGATCGTCTACCGTTGGGCTAGTCAGTCATTCGGCGGGGCATCAGGGATTCTCGCACTCGTCCTCTTCGCGTTCGACCCCAACATACTGGCACACGGCAGCCTCGCCACCACCGATATGGGCGCCACAGCATTTATCTTCGCAGCAAGCTGGGCGTTCGCTCGCTACCTCGAAAAACGCAGTCCGGGCCGCTGGTGGACAACGGCGATTCTGATGGGCCTGGCGCTGGGGACCAAGCTGACTGCAGCGCTGCTGCTGCCGGCATTCGCTCTTCTCCTCGTGGTCACAACGCTGTTCAGCGTACGTCAGGGCCGGGCGCGAACCCTTCTCTCAGCTATGTGGTCGTACGCGGGCATAGTCACTGTGGCATCATTCGTTCTCTGGGCGATGTATCTGTTCGAATTCAGGGCGTTGCCTGAAGTGGCCGGAGGCTCATTGCCCCTCCCGGCAGCAAGTCACATCGAGCGGTGGCTGCGTCTGTTGGAAAACATGGACTACGGTCGGGAGTACTTCCTCTTGGGCCAGAATGGGATGCACGGCCGATGGCAGTACTTCCCGATTGCCTTCATCCTCAAGACACCCCTCCCGACTCTAGTCCTCGGCTCAGCGTCAGTTGTCGCATTCGCATTACGGCGACGCTCGGCGTGTCGGGAGTTGCCACTTATCCTGTTCCCACTGATCTACGGGGCGCTCAGCCTATCGAGCACGATCACCATTGGCTACCGCCATCTACTACCAATCCTTCCCTTTCTGTTCGTCTTCATCTCCCGATTGGCTGCTCTCCGTGACCTTGGAAACCCACGCCGTACCCTGTACACATGGTACGCTGTATGCTGCACATTCGCAATCTACTACATTGTGGGCACGCTGCTCATCGCGCCCGACTATCTGGCCTACTTCAACGTCATCGCGGGTGGCGCTGACCAAGGATACCGATTCCTGGCCGACTCCAATACGGACTGGGGGCAAACTCTCAAAGCGCTGGCCAGGTATCAACGAGAGAACAACGTCGACTCCGTGAAGCTCTCGATGTTCACGTTCCTCGACCCGGCCGCTTACGATGTGAACTACGAGCCTATCGCACCTATGCGCGATGCTCCCCCTGTGTTACCAAGCCGCTTCAATCCGGCGCCCGGAATGTATGCCATCAGCGCCACAACACTCGATGGGGTGCCACTCGCCCTGCCCTCCACATATGACTGGTTTCGGCATCGCGCACCACAGGCCAGGATTGGGCGCGTGATGCTCCTCTACGATGTGGCGGAAACCCACGGTGAGTGGGTGGCTCAATGCAGCCAACCTGTCACTCCACTGTCGCCAGACATTGTGGCAGAGGGATTCGGCTCGCGATCACTGCGGCTTACCTGCTTCGACTGCGAACAAAGCTGGCTTTTCCCCGCAGGGGGCGCGGAAGCGGGATGGTATGTTCGTGCAGTGCCTGGGGATGACCGGCTGCGATGGCCAGTGAACAGCGAGCGGCTGGATTGGTGGCCCGACTGGGTGAGACAACTGCCGATTTCGAGCCTGCATCTGAGTTACGTGCAGCCCACGGCCTCCGAATCCCCTCCCTTCGCTATCTGGGAGTGGGGGGGAACAACAGCTATCATCCCTTCAGTCTCCACCACCAGCCTGGAGGAGACGCTGGAGTTCATCGGTTTCGAGACTCCCGAGACAGCCCGAACGGGTGATCCGATCGAGGTCCTGACTTACTGGCGCGTTCTGGCTACACCACAACGGCCTTTGTCGCTCATGCTGCATCTGACCACCGCGGACTTCAGCCCTGTCGCGGTTGGCGATGGACTTGGGCTGTCCATCGATCAGTGGCAGGCAGGGGACGTGTTCGTGCAGCGCCATACGATGACGGTCCCCGATGAAGCTGTACCTGGCGCCTACCACCTAGTCACTGGGGCGTACTGGCTCGATAGCCCCTTAGAGCATGCCGCAACACGTCTACAGGCAGAGGATGGGAGAACCGAGGTAGTGCTGGGGCCCATCAATATCCGAGACTAGAACAAAGCCCTGTGACACGGTTGGCCGGATGCACACCTCACCGACGTACGCTCTCCCACCCATCAACTTCGCCGCAGACGAAGATGTAGAAAGGCGGTCCCCACGATTGCCGCTCCCACGGAGAGCCACAGAAATTCGGAATGAAGCAATGATCCGCCCTGCATGTGATTCAGCGCGCCTGGTGTCAGGATATTGGCGGCGCCTAGACCCGTCGCGTCGCCCGTCTGCGTCGCCGGCGGATCGACGATCCAATTTTCGGCGCCATCGTCATTGTTGACGTTTCCGATGAAGATCGCACCGTCGTCAGATCCCAAGTGCTGGAATGGATTCTCAAATACCACACCATCCGCCAGAATCCCGAACGAATATGGGGTAACACGCGTCCCCTCGGCAACGAAGTCGATGCCAATATCATCAGCGAACCCCTCGCCGAGACCCGGCGCGAGAAGGGCCAGACTATCGTCGCCCGTTCCGATGTTGAACCCCGGATCGGTTGTCACATCAAGGTTCCCATTGCCAACGTAGAATATCAGTCGCCTATCGGTAATGTCCAGATCATCTTGCGGGAAGTAGGTACTGTTCGAATCGCTCTCGGTAGTGATGATGAGAATGATCGTTCCTCCTGGCACAGCCTTCAGAACATCCAGCGACGACAGAATGATCGAGCCTTCATCCGTGCCAACCTTCGTATCATTGTCGGTAATCCGCCAGCCTCGCAGATCAACCCTGTCTCGGTTGACCAACAGCTCCACCCAATCACCCTCAATCGGACGCTGGTTCAGCGTGGCGTATCGAGTACCATCATCGTTGATCCAGTACTCATTGATAATCACATCATTAGGACGCGCGACAAGGTCATCACCAACCGCAGGGGCGAACTGCGCAGTCAGAGAGCGGGGACTATCCAGTGTGACTGTCATCAATGTCGTTGGCTCGACAGTGTCGCCATGCCGCCATCCATCGAACACATAACCCCGTGTCGGTACTGCGATAAGCTGGAGTTCGCTGCCTGCGAAGTACTCCCCGTGCCAGGGTGAGGCCGCCGCCTTGGCGCCGTTGATGTAGATCATTCCGCCCTCAGCCGGGAACGTTGCAGTCAGCTGCACCGTACCATGCAGCCCGAGTGAATCTGCGATCTGCTGCCGAAGCCGGTCGGGGCGCCCTTCGACATAATCACGCAGGACCGCCACATTGAGCTCCCAGTCAGTATACACCGGCCAGCGACCTACCTCGTGCTCGATCTCAGGCCGCAGATCGGCCGCCAGACGGGCGACACGCTCCTCCATCGTACTGGACTCTAGCTGCACGTTGAGCAGATCTGCAGCACGCGCCGCGAAGTAGGCCCGATAGTCCGAGTTGTCCAACATATTGCAGAGAAGAAGGGCAAGATCATCGGATCGGCCACACGGGCTCAACAGGGGTGACTCCAGGTCGACGTTCAGCGTCGGGTCCAGGTCGTTGTCTCCATATATCCAGAACCAACGTCCTCCTACTATGCGAGGTCGTGCGACGGTGAAATCGTTCACCGGGAAGCCAAAGTACATCTGCAGGACCGCGAAGGTCGTGAAATCCTCCACATCTAGCAGTGACTGAACATATGTCCAGTTATCCGCATCATCAAGAGGGTGCGTTGAGACCCATTCCAGTAGCGCTTCCCAGTGCCGATCATCCCCCTCCTTCACATCGTCATGTCGAATCACGTCGGCGGACTCGATGCCCAGGTTATCTGTCAGAAAGAACCGATCGACACGCTCGCTCAGACGATAGATGCCTTGCCGCTCACCATTCAGAAACAGCAGAACAGGGCGCCCTTGCGTTGTGTGACACCCCAGATCGGTCGCCACATCGGAGATCAACTGGTGACCTATCAGTGTCCATCGCCCTGTATGTCCACCCGCCTGTAAGAGGACCCGCTTGTACGATTGTGCTTCTTGATGCGGATGTCCGAAGAAGAGCGGATATTCCAGTCGAGAGTGCCCGTGCTCCGCACGGAAGTAGAGTCGGAATGACTGCTTGGGCGCATCGAAACGCTCTAGTCCGTCAATGCGCAACCCGCCGGGGACGTTGAATCCGTCGCCTTCATCAATGTAGGTAATGTGAACCGTAGGCTCCCACTCCGGCCCACGCTGCCACGTATTGGTCAAGATGCCCTTGTCGGCGTCCCAGAGATCGACTGGGTCTGCAATGACAGAGATGACTGGCAGAGCGCTCTCGACCCCGATAACGTATGACGCATTCGTCACTGGACCAGCAACACCGTTGATGAACTCCCGCGCACGCACCACTGTCACACCCGGCGCCCTGCTATCGATGAGTATGGGACGTTCATAGAGTGTACCCACCGTAAGGGTCGGAACACTGCCTCCTGTGGTGAAGACCACTGGCGCCTGCCTGACTGAGGGATGGATGCTGACCCGAAGACTCCGGTCGTACGCGCCAGTCACAGGATAGAATGTCAGCTCTTCCCCAGGACCCCCCGCTGGGAGAACGAGCACGCCACGCTCGAAGGAGCTGGCCGACCAGAGCGCTATGCCGAGCATCGCGATCAGAAATGCCAGATAGGCCATCGCACGGATAGAGACAGTCTGTTTCATCGCACCTGAATGCACATCAGCGTTACTAGTCGGTCCGCAAGCTCATTGCCAGCATCATCAACAACGACGGGACGCTCACCGTCCGCTTGATCGTATAGACCGATATTGAGCTGGTAGTCACCACGAGGAGCCGACTGAGGCAGCGTCAGAATGTGTTCATCTCGGATTGTGTCACCCGGCTGCCAGCGCGTCGTCGGGTAGGTCCAGTTCACCGGCACACCATCATCCTGCACTACCGCCTCCCCTTGAGGGCCCATCAGATGGACAAAGACCTTGTAGTCTTGGGGGACCGGCTTCAGGACATGCCAATACAACGCCACGCGCAGCGTCTCGCCCGGCCGGACACGTTCTCTGATATCATATCCGACTAGCTCGATCTCATCGCCGAAGGTCGCACCAGAAGCATGATCAGGCTTGACCGGTTGACTACTCACGCTGGGAGGATAAGTGACCCGGGCAATAACCAACCTATTTTCCTCAGATGCGCCACCGCCTGATACTGTCAGTGACGCACCATTGGACCGGTAAAGCGCGACGTCCAGTATGTAATCCCCCCGAGGTAGGCCCGCAGGAGGCACGATCGTATAGCGGTCATCAATCTGTGTCGCGACGTTCCACAGATCGGTCGCCAGTCCACCTGGTGCACGGTTCTCAATCTCCAGCCAGCTCTCTCCCGCTACTGGATCGACCAGGCGCAGGGTGAGATATAGTGGTTGGTCCAAATGCCTAGCAGCTCGCCAGTAGAGCGTGAGGTAGAGAGGCTCACCTGGTGTGATACGTTGGCTGTCCAGGCGGTAGCCAGTCAGCTCAACGACTTCACGAGCGTCGGAAACAAAGGCCGTTGATACTTCGGCGAAGTCCCCTTCATCGAACCGTGATTGCACATAGCGATATACCGTGAGTGACGTCGCTGAATCACTGGAGTTCACGAACTGATGAACCTGCTCGTATCGTTCCTGGAACCATGGCTGACGCACAGCACCTTGCCAGGCCAGACTGCCCAGCGCCACACAGTAGTCAGGGCGCATCCGCTCGATAGTGGCAAGCAACACAGATGTGTGACCGGTGTCAGGCAGGCGAATTGTGCTGTATCCAGAGAGATATCCCAGGTGCGCCGGATCACGCACACCGACGGTCTCATCTGGCAACGCCTCTTCCTTCAACCATTGAGCCAGCGTCTCGTACAGCATCGATCTATCGACAGGCCGCAATCGCCAGCCCTGCACCAGGACACTCGTCTGTCCCAGCACCAGGGCGGCGAGACACAGAGCGGCAACCCCATTCGAAAGGGGCCACCGGGACAACCTGCGGGTAGAGATCGAGATGCCAGCCGCTACGAGAACCTGAATCACAGCCAGGAAAGAGGTCGTCAGACTTGGATCGTCCCATCTGCCAGAAACCATCGCTGCTACGACGTAGCATGCCACACTGATGGCGGCACAGACAGTGACATGCTCCAATCTGAGTCCAGACCCTCTTCGGATCCAACTGAACACGAGTAAAGGGACCAGGAACGAGAGCGCCAGCGGTCCAATGACCACGAGCACCGGTACAATGATGAGCGCGCCGACAAGACGATCCTGTACCACAAGATATGTCGCCATCGCGAGCAGCCCCATCACCAGGCCGGGCTCGAGCCCCAGCGCACGGCCCTGCAATGGATGCAGCGCCAACAGGACGGCAGCCCCGACAGAGAAGGTGGGATGTTCAAGCTTGAGCCCTATCAGGAACCAGCCAAGAACCGCAATGATCCACCCAGTCGTGCTCAGCAACACGGCGGCCGAATGCAGTGGCAGGTGCAGGAGGCTGGCGACCACGAGGGGCCACGCCAATCCCTGGACCGCCCATCCTTGACCCGCAGCGATGTTCTCCGCCCTTCGGAACCCCGCATAGGCGGAATCAGTGAGGGCACCGCCCCACAGTGCAGCGATCACGGGTGGGATCGCTAGACAGAGCCCGAGGAATACCCGCCGAGCACGTCCAGGCCTAGCCCGCAGTGGACGTCCGGACATGTCCAATTCCTACTCCGTCCACTTCTCGTAGAGCGCTTCGACATCCACGTCGACGCCATAGGTCCTCACACCATCCAGGTCGATCCAACTCCCGACCTCAACGAGCAGAGCACGGTCAGCCGGGACATCCACGAAGGCGACCGCCTCAGCCGTGATCGACGCCGGGCCATAGCTGGGTTTCTTGATGTAGGCAGCCAGACCAGCCACTCGTGCGCCCACGATCGTGGCATTCGACAGTGTGAGGTGAGACCGGTCCTTACTCGCGGCCCCGAAATCGGCATTCTCAACGTAGATGTTCCGAGCGGTCAACTGGCTGCCCTCGCCCACTGAGAGTCCCTTGTCACCGATGTTGATGAACCGGACATCGCTGACCTCTACCTGCGACCCACTGACGTCGATACCGTCGGCGTCCACATTGTGGAACACACACCGCTCAACCGTCCCCCACGCGAAATCCCCATCGAACGCATCGGAGACAGTTGGTCCGAACTCGCTGTTGACGAACTGGAATTGAGCCCGCACAACATTGATTCCATCCTCACCCAGCGCGTTGATAATGCGACAGTGATCCAGGCGGATCGCACTCTGATAGAATGTGATACCGCCGGTCAGTGTCCAGCCATCCCGCGCCACCGGAGATGAGCGGTCGACGGTGACATACCGCCACGTCGAGGGCGCTGCCGCATTCAACACAACGATACCCCACCACTCATCATCGACCGGTTCAAACACAATCGGCGCGTCCTCATCGCCTCGGAAGTCAAGTGGACCACTGGCCAGCAATAAGCTCTCCCGCTCGAAGCGCAGCGTCGTTCCAGGCCCCAATCGCAGACCGAAACCCTCAGGCAACACCAGGTTGCCCTCTACATCCCACGTGCCGCTGGGGATCGCGAACATCTCCTCGCCCTCGACTCGCTGAAGGTAAGGGTACTGCTCCAGAGCCTGCTCGACGCTAGGAGCGGCGGGTTGCGGACCCTCTGCCAAAGGTTGTGCATAACCCGGCATCACAGTCTGTGTCAACGTCTGCGTGAGACCCCACAGCCGGGTAACGATCTCAAACTCTGTGTCGCTCGAGACCTCCACACCATCCGGCAGCGGAATACGCAGGTGGACGTAGGGCATGAAGGTTGCCTCATGATCCAGGGGCCGCAGAACGAGCGCCTCTTCCTGGCGCTGCGATGGCGAGGCAATGAGATCATAGGAGTCCCGGTCCACCCAGCCCTTCTGGCCTGGAATCACCTCGCCATCCGCAAACATGCCGACGATCTCAACGGGAAGGTCCAGCAGGTTGCCGACATCGATCTGAACAGTGCCCGTTGGTCCAGCTTGACTCCCCTGTACATAGGCATACACCATCTGGTACGGAGTCAGCACCTGTCGTGCCAGCTCCTGCCTGCGCCTCAACGCATCCCAGGGAGGCGCAAGCACGTCCGCCCTGAACTCGGGTTCCAGCGCAGCCCGCAATGCCTCAAACTGAGGCCCCAGCTCGGCTTCTAGCGCCTCCACGTAACCCGGCTGACTCATACGCCACAACTCCTGCACGTAGGCGGCTTGCAGAATCGGGTCATGGTAAAAGGCGCTCAGTGGCAGCCCCATCATCTCCAGATCGCCGACCAGTGCATCGGTATCGAAGGCGATCGGTTCCAGGCGGGCTGTGATTGGATTGTAGTAGTAGCGCAGATTGTGCCAGATCAAACCGTGTGGCGCGCACCATAGGTCTGTGAGCGCAAGGAAGCGCCCCATCGTCTCCAGATCGAAAACGTCAGCGGCCGATCGTTCGCCGGTCCATTGCGCACGCAGGAGGCCGACGGCAGCATCGCGCTGGGCAGACAGAACTGAATCTGCAGCGATCCGCCCTGACTGGAATGCATCGATGATGTGGAATGCGTTGACCCCGTAGGGGACAAGTTGGTCATCGTAGAAGGCGCGATACTCCCACACCAGGTCTTCATCATAGCGGATGATAGGGCCCTCCCGACGATCCTGTGATTCCACCAACTCCTTGCGGAAACCCTCTTCCACCGCGTAGATCCCCTTGTACTCACCGTTAAGCACAATATGAACGAAACGATACCCGACTGTGAGCACCCCCTCTCGACGGGCATTCTCCAGAAACAGCCATTCATTCAGGAAGCTTCGTGTGGAGGGATCCTGAAGGGAGAACACACTCATACCATACAGATACTGATCGCCTGTAGTACGCACGCGAAACGACCACTTGTCGTGAGCAAAGTGATCGGCCCAGTCGCCCTTGAGGCGAAGCTCGACCGCGATTTCGTCATTTCCCGCCCGGATGGTGGCCGGAACGTAGTCGCCTCCACTGGCCAGCAGAATTCCAAGCTGCAAAGCTTCCTCGCGCTTCGCCTCGATCTTGGCCAGCCCTCGCGGCGGAATCTCGACGTAGAGAGTATCCAAGATGCTCCCAGCCCCCTCTGATATCGGCGTAGGTGTATCAAGCGGGATAGGTGTGGGGGGTAGAGGAGTAGGCGGCTGAGGAGAGAGAGTCTGAGACTGCAAGGACAGAGTGCCATCACCTGGAAGACGTGTGAAAAGAACACCGGCGCCAAAAGCGAATACCAGCATGATCACTACGATGGGCAGTGATACGCGAGGCGCTCTCATAGTAACTCGACTCCCTCAAAATCTGGCGCTGCGAGCATGCCCTGAGCGTACTTGGAGTGACGATCGGGGCGCAGCGGAAACCGCCCGATGACCTCGGCAAGTCGCTCATAGGATAGATTGTCTGTCGCAGCCTTGAGTTCAACGACAGCGTGGTCCGCCACATACACCGGCCGTCGCAGGTTCGGACGGTTCGTAGATCGCTGATAGTATGCCTTGATATCGGTATCAATGGTCAGCCGGACTGTGCGATCTCGTGTAACATAGTACCTACGCCGATAGCTGTTGATCAAGGCAGGAAACACGGGTTGGTTCAGGAGCAACCTGGCATCGACATCCGCAGCCTCGCGAAGCAGTCGACAGACTGCAGACCACGACAGGCCAGATAGGTCAGCGGTAACATCAAGCGGCCAGATTGCTTTCCAGATCACTGCACCCTCTCGGTACTTGAGCTCAAGCCGCGCCCTGGAGATAGTATTCAGGGAGGAACCATACCACCGCAGTCGCAACTTGCTCCGATCCGACGAACCCGCTAAGTTCTCATTGAGGTTCTGGCAGTCTGGCGTATCAAAGTAGATGTTGTTGATCTGACGCTGTGGGTAAGGTGCATACCAATGTGCGGAGTCCAGCCGAACCCAGGCAGATACCCCGTGCAGATAATGCAGCGGGCATGGCATTTTCACCTCGTAACGGGGCGCCTCGGCATGCGTCATCACGGCAGGGTTTCTCCTGATGAGGGAAACACTGTGGGATCATCTGGATAGACAGTCACCGCAATCCGTTGCGCCGGGCGTCCGACAACTCGAGTGATAACCTGGATTGCCCCAGGAGTCTGCTGGGCCCATCCAATATCGGTAGGCAGGGACTCCGATGGTACTCTCAGGAGAACAACATACGGCCCCTCAGCTCTGGCGGCATGCAGAACCACACTGTCAGAAGCGTCAGCGACTCCAGCATTGACCAGGCCATCCTGAGACGCGGGATCTACCCACGACCTGGAGACCGGAAGCAGAAAGCTCTCACCGATGTCGAGATCGAGGATCTCGATGGGAAACGGCTGTGTGTTTACCAGATTGAGCGTCAGCGTGGCCTGATCTGCCCCGATGGAGGCAAACAGCGGCTGTGAGGGAGTGATCTGACGTCGCATCACATCCTGATTCGACTCCAACACCGCCCAGGGTAGCTCAAAGTACCCCAGATCGGTCCCTAGAGCGAGCTGCATCGCCTCAAGATCGGCTTGTAAGCTCGTTCGCAGTTCTGCAAGGAAATCCGGGTTGCTGAACCTCTCGAGCGCGCGCACGTAGGCGACCTGAATCAGGGGATCATCCGTGTAGGTACTGGGGAGAGGCGCTATGGGTGTGAACATACTGGCCGTGCCAATCAGCTCAAAGCGCGCCGCAACCGGATCGTACACCCAGTGCACAGCTCGCCAGTCCAGTTGTGCCGTCCCCCGCCAGAGCGTGGTCAGCGCCAGGAACTCGCCCACCTTCTCAGCATCCAGGAGCTCCGACGGAGCGCGATCGCCCGTTTGTAGCGCCTGCAGGTCGGCGCTCGCCCTGTCACAGATGGCCATTGACTGATGATCGGCGCCAGTGAGCTCCTCATCCGTCCCAGCCGGCGTCGATGGGCACAGCGTGGTAATCCGGGCATACTGAAACCCGCCGCCGGGCAGTGCATCCCGAAGACGGGTTCTCGCCTCCCAGTACGCACTCTGATCATAGCTCACAATGACGTCTGTGGCTCGCCCCCACATCTCCAGCGAGTCGATAGTGGGCACTTCCTCCACCACATAGAGCCCCTTGGGCGTGCCATTCAGGACTACTCGAACGGGTTCGTAGCGCACAGACAGAAGCCCGCTCTGCCGCAATGTCTCAAGGTATCCCCAAGTCATCAAAACGAATTCGTCAGCGGGCGTCAGGCGCAGGTGACGCATGCCGAACAGATCTCCGTCTTCGACCAGTACCTCAAACGGCCATCTGTCGCCAGCCAACCTCTCCACTGATCCCGCCGGGAAACGCATCAGGACCGACGATGCATCTCCAACCAATCGAACAGTCGCCGGAACGTAGTCCAGATCCTGCACGGAATGAGACCCCTGGGCCACTGCGTGGGAACGCACCTCCAGCAGGCTCTGGTAGTTCCGGAAGGACAGGTCAATCCCCAGCGAGGGTAATTCCGAACGATGAAGCAACGCGGTGACGGTGAACGCAGGACGCTGAACGAAGGAGGCGACCCAGGCGGTCAGCGGGCGATGCCAATCGCCCTGACAGACTACAAATCCCAGCAAGAAAGCCAGAATCAGCAGCCCAGCCTGAAAGGCGGCGCTGGGTCTCGCGGTTGGGCGCTGGGCAGACACTGAGGGTGTGGCACGATCACCCCCTGACGTAACTCTCAACTACCCCCCAACACCTGTTCCTGCTGCATGAAGCTCACCTCAGTGACTGGGAAGGTTCGCTTCAGGTCATCAATCAAGTCATTCAGCGCTTGGGGTGAGCGACACTGGACAAAGTATGTAAGCTGCAGCGTGCCATTGCAGCTATCGAGGCGACGAAAATCGACTGCGTCCAGGTGTTCCAGCAGGCGGGCGTTCACTCGACTGAAGAGTGAATCCTGTCCCTCATTTTCCTCGACCATCACATTCAGGTACAGGTTGTGGGTGTCGCGCTTACGCTCAAACACCATTCGCAGTGCCATGTAGCCCAACACAACAAGCACACCTATGGCCGCTGCCCAACGCTGATCGGCGCCAACCCCAAGGCCGATGGCAATTGCGACGAACAGGAACATGAGCTCCTCCGGCTCTTTGATCGCCGTGCGAAACCGAACGATGGAGAGTGCACCGACCAGCCCCAACGACAGCGCCAGAGACGACTTGATGATAGAGATCACCAGGGTTGTCGTCAACGTGAGGACAGGCAACAACTGTGCAAACTTGCGGCGATTGGATAACGACTGACCGTAGTACTCGTAGTACCAGGCCACGACGAGGGACAGGATCAGCCCTATGGCCATGTTCAGCGCGAGCGCGCCAAGTGAAAACGGTGCTTGAACCGTCATATTGACCTTACCTACCTATCGATCCAACTTGTCGACTCGTTCTAGTCCGCAGTGAACTCGCGGGAGGTCATCATACCATGGTCACATCATCCGGTCAACACCTGTCTGGAACTCCGAGCGTGCGGTCTAGTCACCCCGCACGAGGACAGGCAAATAACGTCGGTTTGTTCTGCCCAGCACACCATACACCCCGGTTCGCTCGACCCAGGCCACAAGATGATGGCTATGCTGTTTGACCACAGTGATGCCGCTCGTGAGCCAACCGGTTGACTCAAGATGGTACAGACTGATAGTCTCCGGAATCACCCCCCTCAATCGAGAGTATCCCAGCGTAAGCTCGACTTGCGGCCCGGCAGCGTCCATTGAGGCAATCCCAGATACCGGCAGAGGCGGGTGGGTATCCAGGTATACGAAGTGATCGAGACCCTGCAGCTCACCCTGGATGTTGGATTGAGCGCTATGAGAGAGTGTGAACACCGTATCCACGGGCAAAGTCCCAGACGGCACACTGAGCAGTGTCAGGTGCTCTGAATCAGCTAACCAGAAGGCGCCGCCATCCTGCCCGATTACTACAGAGGCATAGGGCGTCGGTGTCGGCGTAGGGGCACGAGGCGGATCCATTGTCGGTCTGGCGCATCGAAACCCGATGGCCTCTCCATCGTAGATCCCCGCCTCGTCAATCCGAACCCATGTATTGTTTCCCCCGTCAATGTGATCCTTCCAGGACCCTCCACGCACCAGACTCTCCATCTTGTCCGTCGTAGCCGGGCCAACAGGGTTGAAGTAGGGAGAATCGTAGTAGTAGCGGCTCTCGTAGAGATCGTTGACCCATTCCCGAACGTTGCCCATCATGTCCAATGCACCGTAGGGGCTGGCGCCAGATGAGTAACTACCCACCGCGACCGTGTCCGGCTGACAGTGCACCACTTCCCCCGTACTGGTATACAGCGCCAGATTCGCCCGCTCACAGGTCGGAAAACTATCTCCCCACGCAAACAATCGAAGGTCTGTCCCACGTGCAGCT
The DNA here is from genome assembly GCA_012514315.1 of Chloroflexota bacterium. Classification (GTDB taxonomy): domain Bacteria; phylum Chloroflexota; class Anaerolineae; order B4-G1; family B4-G1; genus JAAZAN01. Next base: position 29,298 of record JAAZAN010000111.1, on the reverse strand, counting down.
TTCTCCCACTCGGCCTCGGTGGGCAGTCGCTTTCCTCTCCACACACAGTACTCATTCGCCCGAGCCCAGTCGACATGCAGGACAGGATGATCCCGATAGAGGGGGTTGGTGTAGTAATCTGACCGGGTCGCGGACCTTCGCGAGAGAGGCGCGCGACACGCACCTGCAGCGACGCAGGCAGCATACTGGCTATTCGTGACCTCTGTACGATCGATGTAGAACGCACTGACGTACACGGTGTGAATAGGGCGTGCGTCCTGGTCGCATTTCACGCTCGATAGATCCCCAGAACACCCCATAGAGAACGGTCCGGCCGGAACGAGCACCTCGTCGGTAGCCGCCCACACAGCATCATCTGACAGCAGGGCAGCGCAGTCAGACTTGCTCTGCTGATCGGACGAAGCCGCCGCCGCTACATGCATCAGTCCCAATACACCCACCAACAACGCGACTGCGAGAGATAACCTGATCGGAGTGCGACGCAACAAAAACATCTTCATTGATCTCCTGCCATCACTTTTCCACTATTTTGTAGGCCGATGTTCCATTCGATCGATAGGTCACTGCCAACGGTTCGACGCCAGGCAACATCCACTCCGGCATTACAAACAGCCCATGATTCAGCTCGCCATACATCCTCTCGACATCGCCGATAACGTACTTGCCGACTCGTGTCACCGGCGCGAACAGTTCTGAGCCGCGCACAGGCAGATCGGTCTGCAGCAGACCCGGATCATACTGGGTGAAGAACAGAATATGCAGATAGGGCCAGCTCGCTTGCTCTGTGAAGACGACGACATCGTGAGCATCATCAAACGCATCCATAGTCTCCACAACCTGGCGCATCCCATCATCGAAACGCAAAGCAACCTCCCTGGGATAATCGGTGAAGTAATGGGTCATGTACGGCGTTCCCTGCACTAACAACCCCAAGAGGAACAGGACAATCAGAACGGCGTGCCATCTGCGCCATCGGTCCCAGACCCAGGCAAAGCCTGCCGCTGACAACACCTGCCACGGCACAATGGCCGAGGCGGAGCGAGTCGCATGTCCCGTCTGGCTGTCCAGACTCGTCAGTGCGACCGGTACACCCGCCAGCGCAACCCAGAGAATAAGCAGTCCGAGCGCCTTTCGATAGCGCCTCATACATACACCACAGACCAGAGACAGGGCCAACAGCGGGGCCTGAATCCAGTACAACTGCCCCATCCCGGGTGGATGGCGAAGCGCATCCGTGTCGCCCAGCAGGAAAAGAAACGACGGGGAAATCTGAGCGGCCCAGTTGGCCAACGCTTCGCGCGTGGCGTCGCCGAACGGACGGTCTGGGGCGAAAACTGCCACCTGTGCATAGCGAGCCTGCATCATCTCGGGAATACGCCATGTATCGATGAGAATAGGCAGCGCCATCACACCGCAGATACCAGCTAGCAGGGCGACTTGGCGGGGATGGCGCCTGACCTCGGGCCACAGCAGCACGGCAAGCCCGGCCATCATAGCTGGCGCCAGCAGCTTCATGGCAGAATGAGTGTATAGCGTCAAGCCAAACAGCACCGCAGCGCCCAACGCCCACCCGACCTGATGGCCACCCATATGCCACGCCCAGACAGCAGCGACGGAGGCGGTGACCAACAGCGAGACCATACTGAACTCCAACCCAATCCGGCTCAGAGGGAAGTGCCACGGTGAAAGGGCCAGCAGAAGAGCCGCGATGAGGCCTGCCCGTCGATTCACCATATGGGCGCCGAGCCAATAGATCAGGGGCAGGCCGAGCCAGCCCAACATCGCTGCCGTCATGCGAATGCTGGTTACCGACAATCCCAGGACGCCTACGAAAGGCGTCGCTGCGTAGATGAACGCAGGCATCCGATAGTCATTGAGGCTCGCCATCACGGTCGGCAATAGGTTGCCGTGCTGATCTCGCCCTGTCAGCGCGATAGAGTAGGCATCGTAGCCATTACTGGCCTCATCCGGCGCCAGGCCAGGCGGGGAATGCTCCAACGCGACGAAGCGCAGCGCCGCGCCCAGCAACAGAATGCCGATCATGCACCACAGAGTCAGGCGACGTTCATGGCTCAACCCGTATCTCTCCTACAATCAGACGATCGCCCACTGCATGGCCATTCTTGAGAACACCCCAACGTTCGTGGGAATCCAGCCAGTATGCACCTGTCTCCACCCAGTAGCGCCCTGGAAGTACATCCGCAGACAGCTCCATGACATGGTGCTGGACGATCACGTCTCCAGCTCGCCATTGATCGATGGGGACGCCCAGCCCATCATCTCCAGAGATCAGGCGACCGTCATCCGCGAGGATATGCGCCATGATCGAGAGCCAGCGTCCATCGGCAGAGCCCACGACGCGCCAGTACGAGTCCATAGCGACCTGCCCCCCCACGAGATGAGGCGCAGAACTCACCGAATGCCCCAGAAACGTCAGAGGGCCGTCCAACTCAGCCGGGAGCGGAGTCTCATCCCCTTCAGAGGTCACTTGCGCGGGCGGCCATTCAGAAGGAGCCGCCCAGCCAGTCTGCCCCGTCGGCATAGCGGCGCCATTCGCATCGTGAGCATACACCACAAAGGCAGGCACATCCCCAGGCAGTCGCTGTTCATAGACCAGCCTTCCCCTATCCAGCCTCTCGCGCACGAAGGGCCTCGTCAGCGTATCGCTGTCACGGGCCAGAATAGTGTGACCGGGACGGATACTTCCCGTTGGATAGATCCAGCCCTTAGTGCAATCGAAGTACGAGATGCGGACCGGCCTCCCTTCTCCAGAGTGGATATCAACCGGCGACAGAGGAGCCACCGGCATCGAGCATTGAGCGACCCACTCGATCGCAACGTCTTCAGGCTGCACCGCGTAGATCAGCAGACCATAGCCGATCTGAGCGTCAGGCTCGCGATGACGAAACCAATCATAGAGATCGGCCTGAGCGGTCATCACACCCTGGAGCGGTGTAGCACTAATCGCGTACATTCCGGGCTGCGGAGCGAAGCGTGAAATGGCATCCTCAGTTGCCCCGAGTGCAGGCGGCAGCGGCTCATAGCACACGCCGTAAACTGAAGGATCGACATAGGTATAGTAGCTCAGGCGCACAACATCAACGGACTCTCGCTCCATCCACTCCCGAAGCGCGATGAACGATTGCCCCCAGTCCACGTTCGAATCGGCCAGGTGGCGGTAGCCGTTCCGGGGCCCACCGACCAGTTGATTGAAGTAGGCCAGGTAGAACGGATAGATCCCGATTGCCTCGCCAGCGTACCAGACCAGCAGAACCGCCACTATCCCCACGGTGACGGCCCTCGCACTCTTCCGCATCCGGACAACGGATGTCACCAGTTGCCCGATCAAGATGTACAGAAACGGGTATGTAGGCAGCAAGTGACGATGTCCGATATTCATATTGCTGCGCATCGCTACCAGCCAATACATCGCAGGGAATGCCCAAAGCGGCAACGTGCGCCACCACCAACGCGCACCCTGTCTCAAAGCGACCGCCATCACCGCCACTATCCCAAGCAACAAGGGAATAGGTGTCTTGATCGCCGTCGAGTAGAGGAAGTACCACCACCAACCACCCACTTTCGTCTCGCCCCGCAGGAATGCACTTCGCTCGGCATCCCGCAGGATGGTGCGCCACAGACCGATATGGCTGGGAAAGGGCAGGGGAATCCGCCCTCCTGGCAATGGGCCAACCTCGAAGCGATAGATCGCCCAGAGGATCGCCAATGCGGTGATGCCGATTATCGCGCACTGACCAACCCATCGCCAGAGGCCTGACAGGCGCCGATGGGACCACCACGCAGGTGTGTATCCCCACGCAAGTGTGAGGACCATGGCCGGGGCGTACAGGAAGCCGGAACCTTTCCCCGCCAACGTCAGACCGAGCAGAACGCCGGCGACTATCGGACCTGACCAACGTGCCCGGCACCACGGAGAGCTCCGGGCACGTTGGTTCAGCGCGATCCTCCAGCTCACGTATAGCGCCGCGAAGCCCGTCAGCGCCATACCCAGATCCGTCGTATCCAACTGGGCGTGGCCGAGCAAGTTGGGGTCGAAGGTCATGCAGAACACTGCGAGAACCCCTGCGACGGGTCCACAGAGTTCGCAGGTCCAGCGAAACAACAGCGCGCCCAACACCAAAGCAAGTAGTATAATGGGCAGTCTGGTGATGCATGCCAGCCGTTCAATGGGCCCCAACAGAGGCCACGTAGCACGGACGTACGAGGAGAAGTCATTCCCCCACCCAGCCAGGTCCTGAAACCGGGGTAGGTCTGGCTGGAGAAGAAGCGGCCAGGCAGCAATCGCATTGATCAGCGGCGGGTGCCCATGTCGGGGCGGAACCCACAGCTCACCGGTCGCCAGATAGGTAATGCCCGCCGTAATGTGCGATGGCTCGTCGGACGTCATCGACAGGTGACGGGCCCCAACAGTCAGCTGGGCGAACATCACCAGCAACAACGCCACGGCGAGCCATCGCGCGCCCGTACTGGATGACCAACGGCGAGTCAATCTCCCACCGGGCATGTTGACCTAGTTCACGGTGTCTGGAACTTCCGTGGTTCGGATGTTTCCGACACCAGGGTCCCGCAGGCCCCGCCCGTGTACCCATACGCTACGACGATATACTCATACATCGTGCTTGGCTGAAGGCTCGCCAACGTGATCGCGTGGGCAGTCCCCCACGCATCTACGGGGGAATATTGCCAATCGCTCACCACTCCACCAACGACGAAGGGGAGGTGGACATGATAGGTCATCGTGTCCGTCGGGCTGATCGTCTGCGTGGAACCCACTGGGCGATACAGCACTTGTCCAAGCATCGAGCTACTGCCGGTATTCCACGATACCTGGGCACTCTGGCTGTTGATCACCGCTGCCTGCACGTTGTAGATTCCCCCGGTGGACGCCGGCAGAGGTTGGCTGGCATCAATTAGATTACCTTGACGGGTCACCTCGGTGAATGATCCCTCATCCCAATATATGTACGGCTCGTTGTTGGGATCGGTGTCGGCTCGCGTGAAGACCGTCATCGTATTGCCCTGAGCCTCGGCCTGGACCGACTGATTCACGTAAGCATACTGCGAGTTACTGGGGGCCGACCAGGTAATCGCAGCAATGCGGTCAGGCGTTAACACCACTTGGTCAGGATAATCGCCGGTCGGCGAGATGCCCACCTGCATCCGGGCATTGGTGGTAGGGGGATGTTGCGCCTCAAGCCCTGAACGCGCGTACATCGTGAACCGGTAGGTGTGGCATGGCTGAACTGTCTCGCGGCGGAACACGCCGCCGTTGAGATTCTTCCCCCCCCCATACCAATACATCATCAGCGCATATCCACTCACAGTGCGCCCAGCATACCGTTCCGAGTCGAAGCGGGGGATGTCGGTACCGTGCTCATACCACGGTTGCCACGCCCAGGTACACGAGTACTCGCCACTTCCGTTGCAGGGCAAACGGCTCCCGTCCGGATATCCCCACTCTTTGTACTCTTTCCAGAAGTCCTCCCAGTCGAAGTTATAGAAGTTCCCATCATGGGCCTGCGCAGCAGGAAGCGCAACCACGGTGCATGCCAGTAGTGAAATGACCAACCATCTTATCGACCTGAGTCTCTTCAAGGGTATGACCCTCCTCTCACTCTTGATCCATCACCTGCAGACGCCCCAGACGGAGCGAGTCCGTCAGCATCATACCATCAACCCCATGAAGTGGCAACCGATCCATAGTACCCAGGTCATACATTCCCACGGTCACCTCATACGCACCGGGATAGGTACTCGTCGGAATCACGATTGGATGCACATCAACCACAACTTCATCCAGTCTCCACGTGGATGTCGGACGCTCTCCGTACACTGGCTGCCCATCGTGCTGGCTAACCAACGCTCCAGCATCGTCCAGAACGTGAACAAAGACCGTGTAATCCGCCGCCATCGAATCACGTCGCTGCCAGAAGAGCTTCACCTCAACCAGATCCCCTGGCCGTACAGTGGGGGGATCCAGGACATACCCCAGGAGCACGGCATATCCACCCCAGTTCACATCCGACAAGGGTCGATTGGGCATACCGGTCCCTGGCTGGATGACCTCATACACCTGATCGTCTCCGCAATCTACCGCTAACCGCAACCGGTCCCCAAACCCTTCTAGCTCGCGATCCATCTCTTCCAGCTCGTGCGGATCGTACTGCCAACGATGCAGTACGACATATCGCACGCCCAACCCAAGGATCCACGGATAGGGTTGGGAGGGGAACTCCCTATCGAAGAACAGGAAGTGACCATACACCGGTGGAAAGAAGCCACCGTATCCGTTGACCAGATGCTTCCAGTGGAACGTAGAGTAGTACAGCCGCGGCGATTCCACCGCTCCCACATCCATCAAGATCGGCAGTTCAAGCACCGGCTCGGTGCCCGGCTGGGCAGCGAGCCATTCGTATACGGGCGGAATGCTTCCCGCCAGCGGCGCGCGGCCGAACGCTAGAGGAATCGCCAGGTTCTCCACACCGATCAGACCGACGAGTACCAGAAGGAGCCCCTTGTGCCAGCTGGCCCGCCGGATACGCGCGATAGTAGACGCGACACCCAAGCCGGCCAGAACACTGAGGCCCGCCATCGTGAACATATGAAAGCGCGCGGGCTGACGGACCGCTCGAAACCCAGGCGCCGCTTCGTACAGCAGACGATACGGGAGTGGGGAGAACAGCATGCGGCCATCAAGACGCAGGGCTGGCCCAAGGGAGAGAACCAGCGAGACGCCTGTGACAAGCAGGTAAAGCCTTCTCGCTCTCCAGGCCCCCGGCTCACCACGCGTCCCACAAACCAGCCCGATGAGCCCCATCACAAACGCAGCAGCGCCGGGAAATGTGACATGCTCCCACCACCCCTCTCCCCGCAGCCGTTCAGTCAGATCCCCGTACAGGCGGTTTCCCTCTGGGGCAGTGATGAAGTCCATCAGGTCGGCCCCTCCACGGATGACATCATCCAAAGAGCGCTCGAAGTCCATCGCTCTGGAGACCGTGAAATAGGGCATACTCAAAGGAACCTGTATCGTGAGCGTGATCCCTGCGGAAATCAGTAGAAGAAGCAGGGCCCTGCGGTCAAAGCGCCTCCGGTCCAGCAGCCAGTATCCGGCCAGCAGCACCACGACGGCAACAGCGAGGAACAACGCGTAGTAATAGCAGGACAGCACCTGCAGATTGAGGAAGAACGTGAAACAGACAGCATCGCGCCAACGGCGTCGGCTGATCAACTGGTCGAGAAAGAGAAACGCCCACGGAACCCATTGCGCCGTGAGAAGCTGGATGTGATCGAGATGCGCGAAACGAAATGGGTTGAACGCGAAGATCATCCCTGCGACAAGCGCCGCGCCGGTCCGCCGCGTGAAATGGTAAACCAGTGCATACATTCCCCAACCGGACGTGATGAATGACATCAACCATACAACATTCACAGCCAGGATTGGGTTCCGGGTCAACCAGATGAGCGGTGACGTGTACAGCGCCTGTCCCAGAAGTGTCTCGGAATAGGCCAACGTGTTGGAGTACGGATAGAAATCGTTGGCGTGAAACAGCGCCAGGGGATCCCGCGGCAGGATATGTGCGTCCCACGCCAGAATCCACGCATTGAGCATTGGATCAGCCGGGTCCAGCACAGCGTCCTTCAGATTCAGGACCATAGGGAACGTCAACACCGAGGTGGCTACACTGAAGAACAGCAGTGGAATCACAACCCACTTCCATACTCGCTTCCCCATCATGCCCCCAGACTCCCAATCAGCCCCACTCCAACCCTTCGCGTCCACGCTATCAGTCCGGTATTTCGATCATGGTCAATACAACGTGGTCGGCGGCGCCATTTCCACCATCCAACACAGGCCAGCGTTCCATGGAGTCCAGCCAGTACGCACCCACCTGCACCCGATACTCACCTGGAGATGCGCCAGCGTCAACTGCCAACTCATGGTGCTGCACAATCACATCACCGGGTTGCCACTGGTCAATGGGCAGCCCAAGCCCGTCGCCTATAGCGACAGGAATGCCATCAGGGCCAACGAGATGAGCCATTAGTGAGAGCGGGCGCATCGCGTTGCCCCGTACAACCCAGTGAGTCCGCACATCGACCACTCGGTCAGTAGCCCATCCAGAGGGGTCCACCTCAAAACCCAGGAGCTCCAGCGGGCCTTCGAACGAGACGGACAGAGGCTTCGGCGGAGCTGGGATCGGACCTTTCGTTCGAACTACATCATACTGCGGCGTCCCGTCGGGTCGACGTCCCCGAACCTCCAGTTCGCCGTCCAGAGGCGGTTCTTGTCCCGCGGCAAGGACGTACATACCATTCCCCCCTCCTGCTGGATGGATCCGGCTCTGCTCGCACTCAAGTCGAATGATGCGCGTGGATGAAACCACTTGCGTCTCAAGCAACCCCAATCGCACAGCTTCTGGCGCTAGCGCCGGCTGAGGATCGGCACAGATCGCCACCCACTTCGGCGTTGGACGGTCGGGTACACGGTAGACAAAGAGCGCATGTCCCAGACGCGCTACAGGGTCGTGCGTCCGGAACCATGCGAACGTGTTGACGTCCGGCGTGTACACACCCTGAAGCACCGTCGCCCCGATCGCGTAATACCCCGGCGCTGGGTTGAGTAGCGCGAACGGGACGGCACGCGGATCGGGAGGGAGAAAATCCGCCGTGATCCCATAGACCGAAGGACGTGCCGGGCTGAAGTGGGCGTAGTAGATCTGCTCAACATCGTGGGCCTGCGTCCAGTCCCGCAACTGCCACAGATTCTGCCCCCAATCCAGGTTGGAGTCTACCAGGAAACGGTAGCCGCCATCGGGCCCGCCAGCCAGCGGGTTGAAGTATGCCAGGTAATCAGGCGAGCCTGATCGTCCATACACTGCCCAGACAATCCCAGCGAGACCCACGACCAACCCAGCATAGATCGCAATTCGCCATGCACGTCGAGCAACGTGAGCTACCGAATTCGCTATGGACGAGATGCCAATGAACAGAAATGGCAGGATCGGCAGCAGATGTCGGTAGCCGATGTTGACGCTGCTAAACGGTGTCGCCGCGACGTAGACCAGAGGATACAGCACGAGAGCGCCGCACCGACGAACGAGCACAAGCCATAGCGCCGCGCGGGAATACTCGCCCAGGTCAGAATACCAATGCAGGCGCCTCAGAAACGCACGCACTCCTAGCAACACCGTGAGAAACGTCAGGCCCAACGTCAGCAGTGGCGTCTTCAGTACGAAGGCGACGGGGAAGTAGTACCACCATCCACGCTCACCGTTCTGCCCAAACAGAAAGGCCGGATGACCCAGTTCATAGTGGTTCTGCAGCGAACGGAAGATATCCACGTGCGTCGCTGCGGGTAGCGAGATCGGGAGCCCGGTGAGCAAGCGCACTTCAAATCCATAGCACGCCCACAGCGTAAGAAACGCCAGCGCTGATGGAACGATCACATTCAACCACCGTCTCCGCCACGAAGTCCCGCGCCGACCAACCAGCCAGAGCACGCCGGCGATCGGCAACAATGAGATGGCGGACACCTTAGACGCCAGAGCACACCCTAACGCCAGCCCGGCCCCAACCAGGTACGAGCTACGCCCAACCCGCAGATGCCGGTGGGTCAGAAACAGCGCCGCGGTCCCCCACAGCACTACGGCCATATCCGTTGTCACCAACGAGCCGTGCGCGATGATATTGGGGTCGAAGGCGCAGAATGCCAGTGCCAGCAGACCGGCACACGGTCCGAAGACGTCGCGCGCCCACCGATAGACGAGCGCGCCCAGGACCAGCGACATCAGAATGATCGGCAGGCGGCTTACCAGCGCCAACCGGCGGGGATCGGGATACTGCCAGACCACAGCATCGGTGATGGCGGATAGACTCGCGATTCCCCAGCCCTCCACAGATCGTGGATCGGGAAGATCCCGCTGGAGAAGCACCGGGGCAGCAGCCAGCACATTGGCCAGCGGCGGATGGATGTGTACCGGCTGCAGTCGAAAGTCGCCGGTTCGCAGCGTGGTATAGCCAACGGCCAGGTGCGGCCCCTCATCGAACGTGATTGAGGTGCTGAAGGCGTGCGCTACAGCCTGCACAAACAGGCAGAACAGCAGGAGTACCGCCAACCACGCGCCACGGGTCCCGAACGAGACTCTGGATCTCACAACTCGACGTTGACCTCCACGGGTAGAACCACCCGATCATCGGGGACTGCCGCACCATCGGGGCCAATAGCACGAAGTCGAACAAGGTCCTCATCGTACATTCCAACCGCGATGCGATAACTTCCCGCCGCCACGCCCCCCAGCGGTAGCGCCACCGTCTCGCTGATCACCTCACCCTCGACCCACCAGGACGTTGGATAGGCGTCGGCCTGAGGCATAGCGTCACTCTGCACCGGCACCGATTCGTCGCGCGGATCGAAGAGGTGTACAAAGACCGTGTAATCCTCCTCCACGGACGATAGCGCCTGCCACCAAAGTGTCACGCGCGCCAGGTCATCTCGCCGTTCGAAATCGCACCCCGCAAGCCGGATCGCGCCACCAAAGTCCACGCCAACGACATGCTCCAGAGCAGGCAGCACATCGCTGCGGGGCGGGCGCTGGATGTGAACCGCCGACTCCAGCGGCAGCGAGAAATCGCCCAGACGCGCCTGGCCCACCGCCTCGCCAGTCGAGACCTGGTACAGGATGACGAGAAGGTGATACCCATCCCCAGGAGTTGCGCCGTCGGACAACGCAAGCATATAGTGATCATCGACAAGCTCCCCCGGGCGCCACAGACTGGTGGGCAGGAATCCGTAGCCCGGCTGTGTATCGAGGACCGCAACCGCGTGTTCCTGAGCATCCAACAGCCTCAAGGAGATTCCGTAGTTCGCGCCGATCCGGTACCGCGTCGACCAGGACAGGCTGACCCCAATGTGATCCGAACCAGCCGCCTCGATCGTCGCCTCGTGCAGACGAACCGCCGGGCCGTAGGGGGCCAGGACCGAGGTCTCGACGGGCAGCGCCGGGCCGTCCGGCACTCGCACCGGCTTCAGATAGAGCACACCGTACGTGTGCTCATCCGACGAGCGTGCCGGAACCCGCAGGCCGTCGGGAGCGAGAACGGACAATTGGAGCAGATAGACGCCTCTCGCGATCTCTGCGGGAGTCTTGAGCAGCACAAGGCCACAATCATCGGAACCCAGATCGCAAGTCGCCTCAGCCAATGGCATGATCTCGTGGCGCAGGACGGCCGGCGAAACCAACCGTACACGGGCAATGTGACTCTCAGCGGCGCCCGCCCAATCCATGCCGACTGCCAGCGTGTCGCCTGGCGCCAACACCTCAGCCGATAGGGTGTAACCGTCCAAGCGGACAACGACATCGTCGACCGTTCCGAACGTGATGCCTGCCGGATTGTGATGCAGGTAGGGCATCCGATCGAAGTCCATCGTCAGGTCCGTCTGCGACACAGGCTGCGGACGGCCAGTCATGACGCGCAACCCCAAGACCACCAGCAGCACCGCGGCCACGCCTATACCCGCAGGCCGCCAGTCGATCTCCTCCCGACAACGGATGACCAACGCCACGATGGTCAGCAGACCGCACAGCGATACCACCCCAGCGAGCGCTCGGGTCCAGGTCGGGTACAGCCGCAGCGTGACGATATGCTCGCCAGGCGGCAGAGTGAGCGCTAGATAGCCCGAGCCCTCGACCGACCAAACCGGCGTGGACACCCCATCGACCTGGGCACGCCATCCAGGCCAGTACAGCAGCGGAAACGCGGCGTCGCCGCCCTCGCCTGAGGTCCGCCAGGTCGAGCGCGCCGCCCCTCGCTCAATGAGCACCGTCTCGCTCTCCGTCCCATCCAGCGGGATCGCTCGAGGGATAGCATCAGGTTCGATGAGCGCCTCCGATGTGAAGGGCCGCGGCGCCACCGCCCGCGGAAGCCATTCATACCGAATTGTCGTCCCGATGTTCTCCGTGAACAACTCATATAGCTGGAGCCGCTCAGTCGTGACATCCTCAGGATTGATTGAAAGCCGCTCCGGCCGCAGAGGAACAAGCACCGCCGCGATGATCATCGCGGCGATCGGCGCCGCCAGAGATGCGCCACGGTGCGGCCCTCGCTCCGGGATCAGCGCAACGGTGGTTGCGGCCGTGAACAGAGCTTGAACCGACAGAAAGCGCCATGGGAACTGGATGGTGGGCAGCAACGGCAGGTGACGCCAGGCCAACTCCGACAGTGGTGTGATCATGAGTGTCGAAAGCAGCAGGCCAACGAGTATGAACACGTCCACCACCCCAGCTTGCCGTCTCAGAACACGCGCCACCAGAACTGCTCCACCAGCGATCGTCAGAACAGCCTGTGCTAGGCCCATAGCGAACGGTGTCTCGCCCGTGCTCCCAATGTCGTACACAAAGAACGGGCGCCACTGAACCAAGTCCATCGTGCGGAAGTGCTGGGTATAGTGGAAATACCCACCGGTCAGCATATCGGACTGTACAGAGGCCCGCTCAAGGAGCGCTGGCAACGACACCCACGCGGTAAGCACGATCCCCATACCCAGCGCCAGCACACCGGTGAACAGCATCCGGCCCGCCACTCTCCGCTGGCCCAGGCTCACGCAGACGACATAGAGCCCGACAAACGGCGAGAAGATCAGCGCCGAGATGTTGTGCGATGCGATCAGGCCCGCGTAGGCCAGCGCCGGCCAGAGCCAAACAGCGGAACGGGAGAAGCCAGCGCTCCACATACTCAACGGCGAACGGATCCTCGTCCAGGCGCCCGTCTGTGTGCTCGTCGCCGCCAATGCACGGTCCAGCCCCCAGAGAATCAGCGGGTAGAAGATGAAGGCGTAGAACTCCGACAGCGAGTCGCCCCGCACATAGACGTTCACCAGATGGAAAGGAGCTGCCGTGTAGGCCACTGCGGCCAGCCAGGCTGCCCACGCACTGCGTGTGTGACCGCGCATCCACCCGAACATGGCCAGCGCGGCCGCCACAAACCCCAGCGTCTGAATCAGCTTCAGGGTGGTCAGTATGTCTAGCCCCAGCAGAACGAACAGACCACCCAGGTAATAGGGTAGCGCGGAGTAGTAGTTGAAGAAGGGATAGCCCAACCCGTACGCCGCATCCGGCATCCACCGCGCCGGGAACACGCCGGAACGCATATTCACGACAACCTGATCGAGTCGCTGAAGCAAGAACGGACTATCACCGCCCCCCCGAGTGTTGATCATACCCGGCCCCCAGATCGGCCCGGATATCAGCAACGCGACCAACACCAGTAGGATAATCGCTGCACGCTCCGTGCTCAACACTCCGCCGCGCACGCTCATCGTACCGGCACCTCGACCCAATCACCCACCGCATTTCCAGCGTCGTCCAGCAAGGGCAGCACGGCGCCGCTTTCCGGCTGCCAGAAGCCAAACCGGACGACATCACGCCCGGGGATCGGCTCACGGGCCTCGCCTACGGCGTCGAGTACGACGAAGTGATCATCGTTCACGACATCGCCCAACCGCCACTGCGTCGTGGGATAGTAGCCCTGAGCTGGCGGACTGTCCGCCTGGGCGACTCTCTCCCCATCGCGCAGATAGTGCAGAAACACGGTGTAGTCCGCTTGCAGGAGCGCCTCGGTCTGCCACTCTGCTGGCGCAGGTCCCCCCGTAGGCGCCCGCCAGACTAGGCGGACCCGTATCCGCCCATCGGGCATCGACGCGGTCTCGACCGCCAGGAGCTCAATACCCGACGTGAAGCGCGCCATTGCGGACGGTGTTTCCGCCGCCGGTGGCGCCCCCAAGAAGGCCACGTAGGTCGTATAGGGCTCGGGGTCCAGATCACCTTGTGAGAGCGCCCCCTGTTCCACTATGACCTCTGCCGGCGTCGGCAGCAGTTCCCACGCCCAGCGCCAATCATCATACGGCCAGACAAACACCCCAACCGGGCGCCCGACCGCTGGACGCCCAAGCGACAGATAGTCCTGCGCAGGCGAGTACTCCTGCCCAACCAGGAAGCGAACCTGTGGCCACTCATTCCACAACCGCGCATCGATCACCACGCACCGTTCACCCGTGCCACTGCGCACCATACGGCGCCCATCCCAGCCCGAGCCAAGAAAGCCGTTCACGCGGCCCGCCAGCGATGTCGCCCCCTGCTCGAACCAATAGGCTGCTGTCGGGGTGCGCGCGTAGTCCCAGAAGTAAGCCCGCACTGTGCTCGTCGCTGCGAAAAGCAGGAACAGGACAGCGATTAGCGCCCGCAGCCGGACGCTCCGACTGCGGCACACGATCCAGTCTATGCCCAGCGCCGGCAGGAAAGCGGCGAAGGGCAGGACGCCGACACTCCGCAGAAAATGCGGGGCATCCTCGGCCAGGAACGTGGGCATTGCCATCGCTCCGATCCACACCAGCAGAAAACCCCCGGCCGCGTCACTGCGGGCGCGACGCAGTACGACCACCAACCCGATCACAAATGCCACGCTCAGGATAGGATCGAAGATCGGACGCCACGGCACATTGTGGCGCCAGATTCGGTCGCCCCGGACGAAGAACATGCCCAGCGTGCGCCAGAACTGCCTGAATAGCTCACCCCAGAAGTCGCCGCCGTGAATGGCTGGGTCGAGGATCGATACCTGACCGGGCCGCCCCAGCACCATCGCAGGATGCAGAACAGTGACGACTGCCAACGGCAAGACCGTCAGCAGAGCCGTCCCGGCTGCGATGGCCACCCCACGGCCTACCGACCCGCTCCAGAATCGCCGGCGGACAAGCAGAAGATAGACGCCAAAGGCGCCTAGCGCCACCGGCGTGAAGCGGGAGGCGGTGTACGTATAAAACGACAGCCCGTACAGCCCTCCTGCAGCCATCCAATGCCCCAGCCTGCAGGTCCTGACCCCATGTGTTGCCTGCCAGGCCGCCAGCACACTGAGCAGTGGCAGCAACACCGCCCGAAATCCGACACGGCTCAGATGCACATGCCACAACGTGACGGCCAGCACCGCCGCCGCGATGAGTCCCACTCGCCGCGAGAAGAGCGTGCGTCCGAACGCCCCAGTAGCCGCCACAGTCAGGGCGCCCACAAAGAAGGCAGGGAGACGCAACGCGAATGGACTTCTCCCCAGAACGCCAATAGACAGCGCGATCATGTAGATGAACAGCGGCTCACGGCCATTGTTGGCGGCGAAGTATAATGGGACATCCCCGGCCAAAACGTCCACCGCATCCAGACCGTTGTAGGCCTCATCGTGGTACAGTCCGGGTGGAAGCTGGCCGAACGTCACCAGTCGCAGCGCGCAGGCCGCCAGCAGAGTAACCACCATGCCCCAGAGCCAGGATCGCTGCCGTCTGCTCAACGGTTACCCGTGACCTCCAGCACCAACTCATCGTTCGTCAGGCGGACGTTCTCTTGGTGCGCTGACGTGCGCACGCCGGTCGCCGCGTTATACATCCCCGCGTGGAGCCGATACGGGCCGGGCGGCGCATCGGTCGGGATCGACAGGACGTAGTGATCCTCAATGTACTCACCCACCTGCCATCCTGTAGTCAAGAGTCGTCCATCCTGCGGCCAACCATCCTTCTGGGCTACCGGCTTCCCATCCACCGTCATCAGATGATTGAAGACCGCGTAGATAGCTGTGGGACGCGTCCGGGCGTACCAGCCGTACGTGATGCGAACTTCGCCGCCGGGCCGCGGGTCTCCCTCGATCCGGTAGCCCCGTAGCCCCACCTCTTCTCCGAAGTCCACCTCGACGCCCTCCAGACCAGCGGGCAGCCGCCGCTGCACCGGGCGGCCCTCGATCGTGATGTCGAACAGCGACACCCCGTGTGCGCCCGTGGCCGTCACCCATGCCGTTCCATCCGTTCCCAGCACCTCCAACTCAACCGACGCTTGTCCCGTCGGGACATCCACCGGCAGACCGATCGCGTCGATCAACGTCAGAAGACGCTGCCCCCAGAACACCGAGTCTCGCTGCATAGGAGTCAGATCCCGATCGACCTGCGCCATCGGCAGAAAGGCGCTGTACGGGGCTTCATCCAGCAGTTCGGACGCCAGCACATCCAGACGGGACAGTGATCGCTCGGGGAGTGCTACGTCACGGGTGGCCAGAACAGCACGCTCTCGCCAGGGCCACGGACCCCGCGACGCCAGCGTAAGCCGCACCCGGACATCGGCGCTAAGCGTATCGGGCGTCAGCCAGTTCAACGAGAAAGGGACGGCGTAGCCCTGCTGAAACCTCACCCCACCTGGCTCGCAGCCCACGAGAGTGACACACTCCACTCCCTCCGGATCGCAGAACGCAATCCAGTCGGACTGATCCTCGTCGGTCAGTACCGGTGGATAGATCGGCGGCGCGACCCACAATGACACGAGCTCGACATCTCGCCGTCCCGCGACCAACAACGTGTCGCCGGTCTCGTTATCCCGAACCGACAGACGCACCGTGTAACGCCCAGCGGGCGCGCCCTGCGGCAAGACGAATCCCTCGTAGTCTGCAATCCGTTCCCCTGGCTGCCAGGCCGACGGCCGTGCCCCCCATTCGCCCGGCACATTCTCCCTCACTCCCCACACACGCCCACCCTCATCGACCAGAGACAGGCTCACGCGCACATCATGTTCGAGTGGAGCGCTGGGACGCCAGTATAGCGTGAAGCGGAACGGCTCACCCGCTGGCACAACAGATCCCTCAAACACGATGCTCTCCAGATCCAGATTCGAACCAAACGTCAGATCGAGTTCCTGGAATGGTCGCCCGGCGCCCAGCGCTGGAAGGTGAAGCGCGAAGTCGTCAGTCCGCCATACGGTGTGTGTATGCGTAGTGAGCCAATCCGCGACAAACCCTTCCGGGTCCACATCGGCCACGGAAGCCGGCAGCACCCACACCCTGCGCGTGGACAGTGCGAACAGACGCTCCAGAACCGGCTCCGCCTGCGCCGGGTCCAACAGCGGCGGCGCCTGCGGCGGCAGCTTCACGATCGGCGGCAGGCCCCCAGGATCGTAGTAGCGCAACTGAACTTCCTGCCAGGGACCATAGAAGAGGAGCGCGTCATCCACTCGAGCGTTAGCCTGGACCGTCGCAAGCGTGCGGCCATATCGAGACCGCTCCAGGCTCAGCGCTTCGCGCAGTCCGCCGGACACTAGCACAAATACCATGCCCGACAGCAGAAGCAGGCTTATTCCCGGCAAGCTCAACCGGCACATGAGAACCTGTCTCCATAGCGACGCGCCTTGCCAGGGCAGGCGGTGCAGGGAGGCATCCGGTTGAGACGCGTTCGGTCGAGGCGCTTCGAGAAGCGCCTCGACACGGAATGCCCCGGCGCCCACAGGCCTCATCATCCCGGTCAGGAAACCAACCGCGATCGCCATAGCCGGCAACCAGAAGACAACGTAGCGAGGCGCCGGAACCCGCGGCAGGGCGAAGACCGGGCCCAATGGCAATAGCAGCGCACACAGCAGGTAGACCCCAGCGGCGGGCCGCACCCAGAGCGCACCGACCATACCAGCCACAACAATCAACAGTACGACGACCAGATGGCCCACCTGGTAGGCAACGACCGGGCTGAACAGCAGCTTGCCCAGCAGACGCTCCAGCTCCGACCACGGCGGAATGAGACGCCCTATGTCGAACCTAATTCCAGCGGCCGTCATCTGCAGGCCGGGCGCCAGACTGAGCCAGACCAGCGCCGCCATTGCCAGCGCACAATGGACTGCCACCCAGGCGACAAGCGGGCGCCAACGACGTCGTATCACCAACACAGCGGGCTGCACGAGAATGAAGAGGAACAGGTAGTAATGCGTCGCCAGTGACAGAAGATGGACCGTTGCGAGCTCAGCCACCGCCGTCAAGGAAGGCCATCTCCGCGCGGTCGCCCAGTCGCGCAAGAACAGGCCGGACGAGATGAGCGCCCACACCATCACCACGCTGTACATACGCGCCTCACGCGCGTAGTAGGCCATCCCGGGCATCGCCCCCAGCACCAATGCCGCCGCGATCTCTGCACACCTCTCCTGGCGTCCCCACGCCGCCCGCATCACCCAACCCGCCAACGGCAGACACAGCAGTCCGGCGGCGACCGACGGAACACGCAAGCAGAATTCGCTGCTGCCGGCCAGCGCCACCCAGAAGCGGATCAACAGATAGTAGACAGGAGGATGCTCATAGGTCGCACCCCGCAGGTACTCGACGACGGCTAACGGAGAGCGATCAGTCACCAGATAGGTCGCCGCTTCGTCGAACGTCAGGTCGCTAGCATCCAGCTGCCACAGCCACAGACCCCAGGCCAGAAGCAGCAGGAGGCACCACGTTGCCAGCCGACGGATTCGGGGACACAAAGGACTGGACGGAGTGAACATACCGGTGGCATTGTAATCCAGGCAGTCGATTCGGACAACCTGAACGGGCGACTTGGTCATTCCTGCCCCGCGTGCTAGAATAGTTCAGCCAGAGCATCGGCGGGAAGTGAAAGCACGCCGGGTGTGAGCAGCGACAACTTAGAGGAGGCAACACAATGACCAATCGCATCGTATTGATCGGCGCGGGAAGCGCTCAGTTCGGCCTGGGCACCATTGGCGATATCTGTAAGAGCGACGTGTTGAAGGGCAGCACCATCGTCCTTCACGACATCAACGCGCAGGCCCTGGCGCGGGTCGAGAACGCAGGTCGACAGTACATTGAGGAGCACGATCTACCCTTCACGTTGTGTGCCACCACATCCCGCCAAGAGGCGCTCGAGGGGGCCAGATTCTGCATCAGCTCGATCGAAGTGGGCGACCGGTTCAAGCTGTGGGAGCAGGATTGGCACGTGCCGCTGCAGCACGGCATCCGCCAGGTGTACGGCGAGAACGGCGGGCCAGGGGGCCTCTTCCACTCGCTGCGCATCATCCCGCCCATCCTCGCTATCTGCGAGGACGTGAGCCGAATCTGCCCCGATGCCCACGTATTCAACTTCAGCAACCCGATGAGCCGTATCTGCACAACCGTGCACCGCAAGTATCCTGACCTGAAGTTCACTGGCTTGTGCCACGAGATTGGGTCCTTGCCCCACCACTTGCCGAGGATTCTCGACACCCCGTTCGAAAACCTCTCGGTCACAGCGGGCGGGCTGAACCACTTCAGCATCCTCCTGGAGGTCTCCTACAAAGGCACCGGAAAAGATGCCTACCCGGATGTCCGCGCGAAGGGACCGGCCTACTTCGAGAGTCTTCCCGACCACTATAGGCCGCAGGAGCCTTCCGATGCGGAGTCGCAGCGGACATGGCTCGAACGCGGGCTTTTCCGAGAGATCCTCGAGCGTTTTGGCTACCTGCCGATTACGACCGACAGCCACTTCGGTGAGTACGTACCGTGGGCTTACGAAGTCGTCGATCACCGGGGCATTCTCGACTTCTACTCCTGGTACAAACGGTACTGCGCGGAGAAGCAGGCGGTCATCAGCGATGGACCCGATATGATCGAGCGAGTCATCCCCATCATCGAGGCCATCGTTTCCGACGCGCATATGCCGGAGATGGCCGTGAACGTCCCGAACATGGGCCTGATCGACTGCTTACCCGACTGGATCGTCGTCGAGGCGCCTGCGGTGATCGATGCGAACGGTGTGCACGGCGTCCAGCTGGAGAACTACCCCAAAGGCGTCGGCGGCCTGCTGCAGAACCAGGTCGCGATCCACGACCTGACGGCCGAGGCCGTGCTGACCGGGTCCAAGGAGATCGTGCTGCAGGCGCTACTGGTCGATCCGATCGTGTGGAGCGTCCGGGCGGCGGAGCAGACGCTGGATGTGATTTTGGATTTGCAGAAGGAGTACCTGGGGTATATCAAGTAGTTGCGAGCAGCAGAGCCTCCCCGCGTCGGCATGTCCAGCTGAACGGGCGTGCTGATGTGGGGAGGTTCGTCACGCACTCGATGTCCTCTGCTTCGGAGGGTGGTCCACTGGAGGCCGATATGGCCCACAGACCCAAGATCTACCTGGTTGGCAAGAGCGGGGACGCCCTGGTCGAACTGGAGGAGACCAAGTACGTGCGCGAGAGCGTAACTCAGAACTACCTGGCCCAGTACCCCCACCTGCTGCCCGGCGACCAGATCGATCCGGAGAACCCCAGACGGTGGCTCCTGGTCGCGCGCGAGCTGGGCGTTCCAGGGGACGTGGCAGGGGGAACCCGTTGGAGCCTTGACCATCTCTTCCTGGACCAGGATGGCATACCCACCTTCGTGGAATGCAAACGGGCCAGCGACACCCGCGCCCGTCGAGAAGTCATCGCCCGGATGCTGGATTATGCCGCGAACGGCAGCGAGTACTGGGCCCTGGACCGCCTCCGTCAGGCAGCCGCCGAACGAGCTGAACGACTCGGGCTCTCTCAACGACGAGATCGCGGACCTTCTGGATACCACCGAGCCTGACGCCATCGAAGCGTCCTGAGAACGCGTCGACAGGAACCTTCGTGACCACCGCGTGCGCCTCGTGTTCGTGGCCGATCGCACGCCGAAGGAGCATCGCCGCCTGGTGGAGTTCCTCAACGCGGAAATGACCAACGTGGAGCTGCTGGCTGTTGAGGTGAAGCAGTTCCAGGGAAAAGACGTTCAAGGTCAACGGGCGCTGGCACGGACACCCGCGGATCTTGCCGAAGAGGAGATCGAGGCACTGCTGGCCGTCTTCGAGCGGCACTGTGGCGCCGGGGAATAGCCTGAACGTCATCACCCGGCGCTTCTGAAGACTAGAATAGTGCGTCCCTGCAGGACAACACCGTAACGTCAGACCACTCCTTATTGGAGCGGTCTCTTTGTGCGTCTGTCGCCCAGGAATCCGCCTCACCCCCCATCTAGGAGATGTATCGTATTGACCCAACATCACATTAGGCCGCTACACGCGTTGGCGCCGCAACAGCAGTCAACCCAACATATCGCCTACGATCATCCCCATCGTGAACGCCATCTCCAACCCAAGATCGTTCCCGTCGCGATTGGCCAACGCGACGCTGGTAACCCACCTTCCGTGAACGTCCGGTAGATCGAGCGCCCCTGCTGAGTACCCCGGACCTCCACCCCCATGCCCGGCCATGACGCCATAGCGCGACTCGTGATCAATCATCACTCCCAGACCATAGGACGGATGCCGGAAAAACGGGGCGTCCACTGCCACGTCGACTGCTTCAAACATGGCATCGCGGCTCTGTGAGGTAATCAACCGGCCCGTAAAGAGCGCATCGATGACCAAGGCCAGATCCGATGCCGTGGAGATCACAACGCCGTGGGACACCCACCCCGGATGATACAATGACTGAATATCCTGCAATGAGTCGTCTGGCGCGAAGAACGCACTGTAGCCCGGAGTCAACTGCCGTGCATCATCGAGCGTCTGTGCAACGAAAGTGCGCCGAAGACCGAGTGGTGCGAAGATGCGTTCTTGCAGCGCCGTGCGGAGCGAGGTCCGCCGGACCGTTTCGATCACCTGACGAAGTAGGAGGAAACCGATGTTCGAATATCGCCAATCCTCTCCAGGGATGAACACCAATCCTTCCGTCAACGTGGCGGTGAGAAATTCATCCGGTGTCCACGGGCGGGTCGGATCCGCCTTCAATGCCTCATAATATGCTGGCAACCCACCATAGTCAGGAATGCCACCGGTGTGATTGAGAAGGCGCCGAACGGTGACAGCAATATCCAGAGGTATCTGAGGGAGATAGGTCTGGATAGGCGCGTCGAGCATGACATACTCCTTGCTCCACCAGTTGAAGGACCGCAGCAGCAGTCAGGCTATTCGTCACGCTACAGATATAGAAACGGCGGCCGGCGTCTCACAACGCCTGTACGATGCTCTCCAGCCGCCTTCGCCGCCTGGAGAGCATCCGCAGCGGCGCGGCTCTGATCGTCAACCAGGAGCACGCCCTCGTCGGACGCCTCGTGAGTCCGGGGGGGGACCTCCGCGACGCAGCCCAGGCTCTCGGCGACCGGTCCGTCGATCCGCCACACACGAGGATGACCGGCGGCCCATCACCCAGCCGACCGAACGCAATGGAGGTTCCGTCCTGCGAAGTCACTGCCTGCATATTCACCCCCTCTGTCTAGCCGGCTCCTGGTTACAGATGCCAGACCGGTGCTGGCGCCACCGGGCGCCGCGTCTTGGCTGCCTCGCCCCCTCAGCTCCGTGGGCTAATCGGCCAGGCAAGACTGAGCTGCCACGAGACGCTATATCGATCTGCAACCCAGCTGAACTTCTCCTCAAATGGATAGGCCGCCAATGGCGTGAGCACGTCTCCTCCTTGCGACAGCCTCCCGAACAGCCTGTCGATTTCCTCCTCCGTATCGTATCTCACGTACAGAGAGACGACGGGTGCAAACGTGAAGCCGTGCTTAACGGCGCTGTCGATGGCCCTGAACTCCTGCCGGGACAGAGTTAGTGTCGCGTGTCGGACAGTCCCCTCAACACCGTCCTGGTCCGGCCCACGCTTGCTGATGCTCAGCGTCTCCGATTGCTCGCACAGGGAGATGTAGAAACGCATACCCTCCTCAGCCTCGCCATCGAACATCAGAAAAGTGGTGATTTCCGGCATCGCTACACCCTTGGCGCCGCGCATCACCAACACACACAGGGGCGCCACCAGTGCGGTCCTTCGTCACAGCTTTGCTCCTGAAGACAGAAGGATCTTGCCGCATCAGTCGTGGGTGCTATACCACGCCGCCGCATGCATAGGCGCCGGTGGGTTGGCGACAGATTGTGCCTGGCTGACAGCAGCGCAATCCGGCGTGGTCGCGAACCCCGTAACTGACTCGGTGGGTCCGCTGTCGGCGAGCCAGGCTGTCACCTCCAGCGCACGCGGGCACGAGATCTGCTATCGCTCCACGTTCTCCTTCGACACGCCGCGTCCATCTCTGACATGAAACTGGTGAGCTGTTCGGGTACACGTACCAACGGTTGATCCATCTGCCAAAACGTGTATCGCGCTGCATACTGAGGAACCTCGGGGCTGCGCTTGCGCCGAGCGTTGATGAACTCTCTCTGCGTGCCATCGTGTCTTGGTGTGAGGGACCGCCTTTCTTCGGTGGTACCGTGATACGATTCGCTCCTCTGGGCAGTTCTAGCCCCAAGTCGGGCTACTCCACCGGTCCCATCTCCTGCTCCGTCTGCACCCAGACCCGGCTCCCATCCGTAATCAGCTCCACCGATCCGTGCACATCGGTGCGATAGACTGGCCCCAGCCGCATCAACACATCCTCGCATGGCAATCCCAGATCGTTGTCGGCCCCGACGCTGATCACTGCGACATCCGGCGTCACCGCGTCCAGAAACTCCGGTGTCGTCGAGGTACAGCTTCCATGATGCGCTACCTTCAACACCGTGCTGTCCAGCGTCACACCCTGTGCCACCAGCGACCGTTCGACCGTTGCTCCAATATCGCCTGTTAACAGCACCGAGACATCTCCGTACGTCAACCGCGTTACGACTGAACTATCGTTGGGACTCGCCTCCGTAGACGATGGATGCAACACCGTCAGTTCCACTCCCTCGTCCAGCGCAACGTGCAACCCCGCCTCGCCAGTGTGGATCACCGCCCCTTCGACCGTCGCCGCTTCCAGCCACGCGGCGTAGACCGCCGAACGCACTTCCTCCTGCTGGAAGATCAACACGGAGATGTCGAACCGCTGCAGCACTGGGACCAGCCCAGTCACGTGGTCGGCGTCCGAATGGGTCAGCAGCACCAGATCCAGCGTCCGATCCCAGAACGGCATGCGGCGTCCCAACTGACTCAACAGCGCCGCTTCACCCGGCCCACCGTCGATCAGCACTTGCCGCCCAGACGGCGTCTGGATGAAGATCGCGTCGCCCTGCCCTACGTCGAGGAACACTACGTGGAGCCGTCCATCGGGCAGCGTCCGCCAGGCGCCGAGTCCCAGCACCAACAGGACCAGGCCAGCCCCAACCGTTACCCCGGCGCTTACTCGAGCCGCCAGCCGCGGTCGCCACACCGCGATGATCTCTTTACGCCGCTCCGCCGATCGTGACCACCACCACGTCACTGCGAGCAGACCGGCATAGTATATGACGAGCGGAGTGGGGCCGATCCGGACCGGCACTGCCGCGTACGGAACCCGCGCGGTCAGCCGCACGGCCTCGATCGTGTAGGTTAGGAACACCCAGGCGATCCAGGCCATCGCCTGGCCCAGCGGACGCACCACCAATGCCAACAGCGTGGCGCACCCTCCCCACATGAGCACCGCCGGCTGCACTGGCAGAATCAACACGTTGGTCAGCAGCGTCACCAGCGACAGTTGTCCGAAGTGATAGAGGATGACGGGCATCGTCGTGACGAGCGCCGCGAGTGTCACCAACACTCCGTCACTGACCAGATCCACCATCCGTTGTGCGACCTCCTCAGAGAGCACACGCTCCAGCCATCTAGCGGCCCATCGCTCCAACGGGCGCGCGTAAAGCAAGAGACCCGCGGTTGCAGCGAAGCTCAGCTGGAAACCCACGTCCCAAAGGCAGTTCGGATTCGTGGCAGTCATCACCAGTGCGGCCGCCGCGATCGCTGTCGGCGCGTACGCTGGACGGCCGATATGGCGCGCCAGGAGCACCATCACGCCCATCCAGGCCGCGCGTACCACAGCAGATGATCCGCCGACGAATACCGTGTAGATGCCCAACACGGCGACGGCCAGCCAGAATGAGCGCCGCCGGCCCACCAATCGCCGCGCCACGCCGGAGATCACGCCGGAGAGAAGCGTGAGGTTGAATCCCGAGATCGCGATGATATGCGTCGCCCCGGTCGCCGAGAACGCGTCCATCAGATCGGCTGGAATACCCGACTCGATGCCCAGCAAGATACCGCTCAAGAGAGCCGCCTGCGGCTCGGGCAGAATGCCAGCGACGACGGCCCTGGCGTGGTGACGAAAACGATATAGAAGGTGCAGCAGAGAGGATGCCTGGTTCCCGGCCAGACGTGTAATCCGGGGCCGACGGATCAGCGTGTAGATATGCCGACGTGCCAGGTAGTCCCGATAAGAGAAGTCGTCCAACACCGGCGGTGTTCGCGGCTGCCCGTGGACGCGCAGGCGGTCGCCATATTCGAACGCAGGATAACGCGATGCGATTACCAGCACCCGACCACTCGCGTCTTGCCAGACGCCATCCGCGAGCGTCATGCGTTCGACACGCAGAACGAGATGGGTCGTCGTGTCACGCTCGTCGGGATCCTCAATCACCACCCCGTCCACTGTCACCCAGCCGGTGTCATTGTAGAGCGCTATGCGGCCCTGATCCACATGCGGGGAGTCCAACAGCAAGCGCCCTGCCCCAAGGACGAAAGCGAACACACAGGCGCTACCGATCCGCAGTGACACATTATTCCGCCCAGCGACTCGGCCGGTCAGCGCGGCCAGCCCCAACACGGGGAGTATAGGCCAGGGAAGATCCAGCCATGACCAGCAGACAATACCGGCAAGCCAGGCAACGACCAGGTATACGAGCGTCATGTGCCTAAGAGGTGCCAGCGCTGCGGGGCGCCATCTCTGCGCTGGCTATGTCATATCGTCTCGCGTCCCTCAAGCGCGCGCGTGAGCGTGACCGAATCCGCATACTCGAGATCGCCACCCACCGGCAAGCCGCGCCCCAGGCGGGTCACCCTGACTCCCAGCGGATGCAGTTGTGTCAGCAAGTACGAGGCCGTCCAATCCCCTTCACTGGTGGGATTCGTAGCCAGGATGATCTCGTCCACATCCCCGCCTCGCACGCGCGTTACCAGCTCACCGATACGCAGGTTTTCGACAAACATACCCTGGGACGGCGACAACACCCCGTGCAGGACATGGTAGACGCCACGAAAAACCCCGGCCTGTTCCAGCGCGATCACCGCCAGGGGTTCCTCAACGACACACAGAACACGGGGGTCGCGGTCGGGGTTCGAGCAGATCGGGCACGGATCATCCTCTGTGATATTGTAGCACACCGAACAGAACCGTGTGCGTTCCTTGAGATCATGCAGCGCGGTGGCCAGGCGTTCAGCCAGGTCGTTCTGGTTGCGTAGCAGAAAGAACGTCAGCCGCGCCGCCGTCTTGCGACCAACGCCGGGCAGCTCGGATAGCTCATCAATGAGCTTCGTGACCGAGGCAGGGGTCGCTTCCATCGTCCGACTCCGATCTATGCCAGTCCGGGGATATTGAGGCCACCGGTGAACGCCGACATGCGCTCGGCAGCAGCTTTGTCGATCTGATCCATTCCATCATTTACGGCCGCGACGATCAGGTCCTGCAACATCTCCACATCATCTGGATCGACTACTTCGGGCTGGATCGTGACAGAAACAACGCGACGCTCGCCACTGATAACCGCTGTAACCGCTCCGCCGCCTGCCGTCGCCGTAACACTCATCGCGGCGAGCTCATCCTGCGCCTTCAACACGTCTTCCTGAAGGCTCTGCAACTGCTGAAGCATGTTAGACCCGCCGCCGCCCATGCCCTTCAGACCACCCATCCTACGACTTTTCCCCTTCGACATAGTCCCTCCTACGAGATCAGCTACCGTGAACGTTTACTGCTGCCGGGATGTCACGACCCGTGCACCCAGGTCCTCGACGGCCGTCCGGACCAGCGGATCCCGCTCCATCAGTTCCTGGATCGAGAGATCGGCGCCGCCAGGCGCCTCAGATTGCGCCGCCGATCGCGTCGCTGGCTCTGTGCCGTTCACGTCATTCAGTAACACACACTGAGCGCGACACCTCCGCCCGGCCAGATCGCTGAGAGCATCCTCCACCATCTGCTTGTTCTCGTTCGTCTCCACCTTACCGCGATGCAGACCGTACGCGAAGCCGAGCACGATGACATCCCCATCCACTCCGACCGGTTCACACGAACGCATCAGTGCTTCCAGCGACAGGTTCCGCTCGCGCAATGCCCGGAGGAGATCGTCCCACTGCGACTTCAGACTCTCAACGGTCAACGGGAGGCAGTTCGGGACGTCACCGTCTGACCTGTCAGTTCCTGGGACACCAGATACTGACGCGTCACGTGTTGACGCGCCGACGCGTGATGCCGTTGCACGATAGGCATCTCCCTCTTCGCGAATAGCTATAGCGGGTTGCTCTGTCCGGCGCGATCCCGGTCCATCCGAAAGGGCTGGCCGCTGCGCTTGTGTCGCGGATACCGTCCCGCTGGCTTCACCAGCGGCAGTTCCTGCCTGTCGTTCCCTCGGATTCTGCACCACCGACCGGGCCCGCCCCGGCGCAGCCGCTGGAGCGGTCGATGTGCCTCCCGGGGCATCCGCAGGGTCAACGGCCTCGACGACCGCCAATTCCAGAGGCAACTGTGGCTGCCACCCGCCACGGGCCTCCAGCGCGGCCTGGTTAAACAATCGGATCAAACGCGCCAATCGCCCGACCGGGAAGCGGCCAGCCTGCGCCTCTACCCTCGGTCGAAGGTCCTCTGCAAAGCCAAACATCTCCACACCGGACTCCAGGCGCATCAGCAATAATGTGCGCAGGTGATCGACAATCTGACGCGCGAACTGACGCACGTCCGCACCCTGATCCAACGCCTGGTTGATCACACTGAGCCCCTGCGCCACATCTCCGTCGGCCAAAGCATCGACCAGTTGCAGTACAGTCTCACCCGCCCCCGTTCCCAGAGCGGCGCGAACACCGTCGGCATTGACCTGTCCCCCATTATAGGCAGCGAGTTGGTCCAGAAGGCTTTCAGCATCCCGCATGCTGCCGGTCGCCTGACGCGCGATCAGCAGCAGAGCCTCTGCATCGGCCTGAATCCCCTCGCGCCCAGCCAGCGCGCTCAGCCGGGCCACTATCTCACCCACCGGAATGCGGCGGAAATCGAACCGTTGGCATCGAGAAAGCACGGTCGCAGGGATCTTGTGCGACTCCGTCGTTGCCAGAACGAAGATAGCGTGGGGCGGGGGCTCCTCCAGCGTCTTCAGCAGCGCGTTGAAGGCTGAGGTCGACAGCATGTGCACTTCGTCAATCACATAGACCTTGTAGCGCGCCTCGCCCGGGCGAAAGCCGACCCGTTCCCTCAGCTCCCGCACATCGTCAACCCCCGTGTTGGAAGCTGCATCGATCTCGATCAAATCAAGAAGGCGTCCTTCGTTGACCGCCTGACAGATAGCGCACTGATTACACGGCCGCTGATCCTCAGGCGCCAGGCAATTCACCGCCTTCGCCAGCAGACGAGCCGTTGTTGTCTTCCCTGTTCCGCGGGGACCGGCAAATAGGTATGCGTGGTGGATCCGGCCAGAGATCAACGCGTTGCGCAGCGTCCGAACAACGTGGTCCTGCCCCACGACCTCATCAAAGGTCGACGGTCGCCACTTACGGTACAGTGCCTGCGCTGCCATTGGGAACCTCCTGAGGTGGATGCCGTGTCAGTCTAGCATCTTCGCTCCAGAATGGCAAGTCAGTTGAACTTGCTGGAAGGTGTGTTATAATGAGAATCCAAACCAAAGGAGGGAAGCGATATGCCGAAAATTGGTCCGGTAGAACTGATCATTGTCCTGGTGATCGTCCTGCTTATCTTCGGTGTGGGACGGCTGGGTAAGCTCGGCAAAGATCTCGGCGAGGGAATCCGGGAGTTCCGTAAGAGCCTTTCGGGCCCAGAAGAGAAGGCTGCGAAGGAAACATCCAAAGAAGACGCTGGCGACACCGAGGAGTAGAGCTCTATCGATCTACTCGCGCGAGATGTAATATCGCTCGCGATCATCACACGCGTTCATCGCGGAATACGGACAAGAGAAATCCCTCGGCTCTTCACCGAGGGATTCTTTAACGTCTATAGGTCGGTCACACAGGCGCCCTAGTGTGTCACAGGGCAGCTCGACCTGGCGCTGCATCAATGCTGGAAAACAGAAGTTCCCTGGCAATGACCTACTCTCCCAGGGGGCTACCCCCCAAGTACCATCGGCGCTGGCGAGCTTAACTTCCGGGTTCGGGATGGGACCGGGTGTGACCTCACCGCAATAATCACCAGGGAACTTCCTAAAACGCTATATTATGTTGTCAACTGAACAGTGCGAAAACTCCAAGTTCTCCACATCACGTGTTAAGCCCTCGACCGTTAGTACGGGTTAGCTGAGCACATTGCTGTGCTTACACATCCCGCCTATCAAACCGGTATTCTTCCGGCGGTCTTACCCGGTTAATCCGGTGGGGGATCTAATCTTGGGGCGAGTTTCCCACTTAGATGCTTTCAGCGGTTCTCTCGTCCGGACGTAGCTACCCAGCAGTGCGTCTGGCGACACAACTGGCACACCAGCGGTCCGTCCACTCCGGTCCTCTCGTACTAGGAGCAGCGCCCCTCAAATCTCCC
>JAAZAN010000110.1 GCA_012514315.1 Chloroflexota bacterium | reverse complement strand
GCACCGGAACCCGTGATCCTGCGGCCCGGCGAGGCGTTCACGATTCAGGGGTGAGGGGCGCGGAATCGCGGTCGTATGGGGTTGTGCGGCCAGTAGGGTGGCGCTGTTCGCCTCACGACACCCTGCGTCATTTCTATGTAAGCGGCCGGCGCGCCGGCGGTTCGTGTGCCATGCTCTTCACCGATGCAGCGCCGACCGCAGTCGGCCAGGGCCGAGGCGTGAGTGAATGGGCACGGGCGAAAGGGATCTGCGCACGCAGGCTCTTGGCACCGCAGGTTGTCCTACCGATTGTCCGGGAATGCCAGGCAGCCCCAGGCGGCAAGTATCGCCCACGTTCTCACGCGGTGTCGAACCTACGTGCCATCTCGGCATCCGCCTTCGGAGGTGGTTGTTCAGTGACGCTTTGGTGCTCGCTCTCAGAAGGAACAGGCGAGCGTAGACGCCATGAATACCGCCAACGCCCATGCCGGCTGCACTTCGTGGAGATCAATATCCTACGCCCCGATACTGATGAGATCTGGCAGCAGCGTCTGTAGGCTGCTGCCCCGATCCACGCGGATGGGCCTCATACATCCTGTACCCACCGGTAGGCGGTCGATCAGACGTGTAGCCTTTCACCAACGTACGCATCTGTTCGTGCCGGTTCACAAGCATGTTCCCCGAGAGCCCGGCGGGTAATGTGACCCGAAGTCGCTCGCAGCCTGATACATCGCTATCAAATTCTCGACTGGCACGCCCGCCTGAACGTTGTGGATAGGGCTGAAGACGAAACCGCCTCCCGGAGCCAAGACCTGTATCCGTTCCGCGACCTCCTTGCGAACTTCGGCAGGTGTCCCGAATGGCAAGGTTCGCTGCGTATCGATGCCGCCACCCCAGAACGTGATATCGCGTCCGTGTTGCTGCTTGAGTGTGGCTGGATCCATTCCAGCAGCCGATATCTGCACTGGATTGAGGATGTCGAAGCCTGCCTCAATGATGAGCGGGATCAGCGGGACGATTGCTCCACAAGTGTGAATGAAGGTCCTCCAGGTCGTGTGAGTGTGAATCCAGTCGTTGATGTACCGGTAATAGGGGAGGTATAACTCACGGAACGTCCTGGGTGCCAGAAATGGCCCGTTCTGGGTTCCGAAGTCGGTGCCACTGATCCAGGCCACAGTAGGTCGGTCGCCCACCGCCTGATGTATCCTGGCTAGGTTATCCATGGCAATCTGGCACTGTCGCTCGAACACACCTTGCACGTACTCGCGACGCGTGATCGTGCTGACGTACCATTCCTCGATGTCGCGTATACCTCTGGGATCCCTCAGCATTGGGCCAGGGACGAGCGCGATATCGCCAAA
Source organism: Chloroflexota bacterium (assembly GCA_012514315.1). Lineage (GTDB taxonomy): Bacteria > Chloroflexota > Anaerolineae > B4-G1 > B4-G1 > JAAZAN01. Next base: position 3,442 of record JAAZAN010000110.1, on the reverse strand, counting down.
TCCCATACCGCTGAGCACCAACATAATCGCACGGTCCGTATCAGAATACAGCCTGTGTGACTCCTGTGACAGAGAGGCCAATTCTTCCTCGGCGATCGGCCCGAACTCCTCCAGGTTGTCCTGCACATCCAGAGCGGCCTCGTCGATGGGAGGCTGCCGGACGAGAGAGTCGAAGTACCATCCCCCCGCAGGCATACGCCCGCTGGGTCGCGCAGACCGATCACCCTGTGGATACATCAGGATGTCCCCATTGGGCTCGGGTTGGGTATTGAATCCCTCAGGGACCAGAACAGGCGTTCTATCGAAAGTAGTCCACAGCTTCCAGCCTTCGTTCGGGTATCCAAAAAGCGTCGTCTTCCCACCCAGACTAATCACGTCGACACCCAGCACATCCATAAGATCCAGTCCAATTTCGCCCAACATCTGATATGGTTCGATGACCTTGACGGGTGTACCGGGTGGATCAAGATTCAGGGCTTGCCGCAACAGGTAGACTGAGCTGACGTGCATGCCAGTCTGGCCGCATCCACCCAGGTCCAATGGTATCCGATCCGGTTCCCGGTGGCAGAGGGTCATCTCAATGCGTTCCCTGGAAGTCAACATAGCGTACCCCCGATAGCGTGGTTGAGTCTGCGGTCCTCACTGACCTGCGTACTTCACGATTGTTCCTGTGTGAGGAACCAGCGCGTCACTCCATTGTGAGATCAGTAGACGCAGCGTGGCATAGTTGTCCGGAGTCTCTTCAGCGAGACCCCGTAATACAACAGTTGGCGGCTGAACCATAGCGATCAGCTCCCCTGCCTCCAGCAGATTGGCGATAACCTCTGCAATCTCAATACCTGCGGAGTGGTCTGTCTGCCCTGCGCTTAGCCATTCGGCTGCACGTGCCAGAGCGCGTGTCGCCGTTCCCTCCTTATCCACGTTCGGTGGAACCGCCTTGCCGTCACGGTTTCGGAAGAATCCCTGCACAGCCGCGACAATGCTGGGGTCCCGCACTGAACCATCAGGGTAGACAATGCCGTGGATATCTCGCCAACGGCTACTACCGATCATCAGTTCCCAGAGGTACCAGCCGATGCCCCTATCCTGGCATATCTGCAGTGTCATATCGTACGGGTTGGCTCGTGCAATGCATCCCATTTCCGACATGAAGACTGGTTTCCCAAAGGTATGAGCATAGCCCAAAGCCTCATCGATGTGAGCGTGAATTGCTGCTCGCGTCTGCCGGTAGTCGTGGAACGAGAGTACGTCAACAGCGTCACCGATACACGCCAGGTTTCGAGCCCTGGCTACTCCACACGTGGTATGATGCTCACGGTCTAGGTCACCGAACACCTTGCTGAAGTGCCGTACGAATGACCAGATCCTGTCGACGCGTTCTGCTCGCTGGCTCTCTGCCATATCGCCTGCTATGTAGGAGGTCATCAGCGGCTCGTTCATCACGTCCCACATTGCCAGGCCCGGCTCCGGTCCAAGCGCCTGAACTACATCGTGGCAGTAGCGCTCTCCTGCTGGCCAGAACTCAGGCCCGAGACGCTGCACGCCAGGATTAGGCACCCAGTCTGCAGAATCTATGTCGTACGTTGGATTCACCTCGCTGAAGCAGGAGTCCCAGACTACTGGCATGGTGGTGATTCCCCGATCCCATGCTGCCTTCACGAAGTGGCGTACACGTGCCAGGAACATAGTGGGATCGTGATCATAGACCACATAGGCAAGAAACGGACGCGCGCTGTTTAGACCCAGTCTTTGGGCATAATCCAGCTCCTGTTCGACCATCTGTTCATCGTAATCACGCCAGAACTCAATGTCGTTGCGAGCAGTACTCGGCGTATAGTTGAACCCGCGGATTTGGTGATACGACTTCATCTTGTCCACTGAACAAAACCTCCAATGCTTCAGTCTGGTGCGGCCAGTGCCCTGGAAAGGAGTTGGGTGGCCGCTCTTCCTGTGGGGTATCGATTCCAGGCCACACTCAGCGGACGGCCAGTGAATCTGTTAGTGATGCCTCGTCCAGCAGCCCACCGATCGATGACGAGGAGCGCAACCTGAGATTGACGAACCGGGCCTCCTCGGGGGCGGTTTTCACCACATCAAGTTCGAGCACCTGCAGAGGATCCGCGGCACCCAAAGGATCTGCAACGATTTCGTGGTGAGCATCGTCGAGCCAGACCAGATCTACACTGCCGCGAGCAAACGCGCCAAAGGTGCCTTGTACACGCCAAGCAGGGCCACAACGAGATGCCTGCAATCGCCTGCTGCAGCATCCGGCATCTGTCACGCCTACGATTGGGCCGGGACAGCGCGCCGCGTTCCACTCAATGTCGAAGCTCTGCGCCGTGCCAGGCCGCATCGTACGGAGCGGGCCCAGGACCTCGGCCTCCACATGATACAGTTGCTCAGCTCCCCAGTCGTACCCACCCACTGGCTCGCCCCAGCCTGTGGTCCAGCACTCAATTGTGGCGCCATCGTCTGGGTATCGCTCATCCGCGAAATAGGTGAATCGCTGGCAGAATGCGAAATCGACGTCTCGGTTGACGAACGCAAGCCACCCGTCGTGTGAGTCGACCCCAATCTTGCCCAGGCGGTACTGGTACTGGATACCCAGGATGCCATCCGCTGTCTGTGGTTGCCACTCGGGATTGTCATCATCTCCGAACATCACGTGGTAGCCTCGGGCAAATCGACTCTGCGGGTTGGTGGGCACATACAGCCAGGCAGAGTCACAGTAGTCTCTACTGCCACCAGGACCACAGCGAGAGGCATCCAGTTGCACCACGTCCCAGAGCCCCCAAGTACGCATCTCCTCAGAGACATTTGTCATCTCGAGGTGAAGCGACACATGGCTGGCATCTTTGTGAAGGGTAACACGTCGGGTGATCTGAACGCCGGTAAGTGGATCCGCAGGGCTGCGAACCTCCACAACTGCTGCATCGGCCACAACTTCTGCGAGCGTCACGTCGTATCGTCCGCTATCGAGGACAGGATCGGGGGGGCCGTGCCACTGGTCTGGGCGCTCCCAACCCTGTGGCGCTGGCCATGTCTTAGATCCTCCATAGTTCCTCCAGTCTGCCAATGATCCCCCGCCCATGTTCTCATCGGCCGAGAATAGCTTGCCAGCGAGGCGTTCATTGATCCACAGAAATGAATAGGGACCTAGGTCGAAGGCCATAACTCGGCCGCCGATGTCCGGTACGATGACTACATCGCATAGCCCGTTGCTCATATGGAGTGCACGCCAGCCTCGAAAGACGATCCTTTCGATTCTGCAGTTGGTATCGATTCGTGTCTCTTTCATGCGGATGTCTCCTCTGCCTGAGTGTTCGGCTGCGCTGCTATCCTTTGATGCCGGAATCAACCAAGCCCTCGACGTAGAATTTGCCCAGCGCGAAGAACAGCAACGCCAGAGGTATGGAAGCAATCGTGTAACCAGCGAAGAGCT
>JAAZAN010000109.1 GCA_012514315.1 Chloroflexota bacterium | reverse complement strand
TCACTCACTCGTTTGACACCATCTTTCGCTCCGAAGGTATGAGGATCATCCTTACGCCCTATCGCGCCCCCAAGGCCAATGCGGTTGCCGAGCGCTGGATCCGCTCCCTGCGCCATGAATGTCTTGACCATCTGCTGATACTCAACCAGCGCCATCTGCGCCGCGTGCTCACCGAGTACATCGCCTTCTACAATCAAGCCCGGCCACATCAGGGCTTGGGTCAACAGACACCGATTCCTGACGAGCATGGTCATGAGCAGGGTGCAATTCAGCGTCGCGACGTCCTAGGTGGTCTGCCGCACGACTACTATCGTCAAGCAGCCTGACTCGTTTTTTCGCCTGGACTGAGTTTTTCAACCGTACAGGCATTATCACGTGGGCAGTCGGGGAACAATCAGCTAAAGTGTTTGGACGTAATTTCCGCGCCTTACAGGGTTAGTTGAGCTAACAGAGCCGAATTTTGGGGTCTTTACAGTTCAGCTTCTCAAGTAAGACAACTGCAATGCTTTGGATTGGGAAAGCAACTATCTATATATAGTGCTCACACCCCGCGTAGCTCCGGGTAACCATGTTCCAAGAGAGTTTCCTTTATCCTTTTCGGCTCATAATCAACGTCGCAATGAGCACAATAGTGACAATGAATATTACCCACGTAACAATAATCACCCATAATTTGAGAGTAGTGCTTCTACGCCTTGACCTGCCCCTAAAGTCTATACCACTCATAAAGTTAGACTCCGGGCAGTGGTGGCGAGTGGTGGAACCAGGATAGCTTCCGGAGCCGGTGGACGATAGTTGAGTGAGCTGTGTGGGCGTCGTGTGTTGTAATGGCGCCTCCAATCCTCAATCAGCACCTGAGCTTCGGTCAGCGAGCAGAAGATCTCGCCGTTGAGCAATTCATCCCGCATTTTACCATTGAAACTCTCGATGTAGCCGTTCTCCCAGGGGCTGCCTTTCTCGATGAACAGCGGTCCGACGTTCAGGCGCGACAGCCAGTCGCGGACGCGCTCAGCAGTGAACTCCGGGCCGTTGTCAGAACGGATATAAGCGGGTCGCCCCCGCGCGCAGAACAGCCAGGTCAACTCCTCGAGCACCTCACGGTGAGACAAATGTCGTTCCACGCGCACAGCAAGGCATTCGCGTGTGTATTCGTCGAGGATGTTCAGGATGCGAAAGGGCACCCCGTTGTGGGTACGGTCCTGCATGAAGTCGTAGCTCCAGACATGGTTGGGATAGGCGGGCCGCAGCCGGACGCACGAGCCGTCATTGAGCCACAGCCGTCCGCGTTTGGGTTGTTTGGGCGGCACCTTCAAGCCTTCGTGCCGCCAGATCCGTTCCACCCGCTTGTGATTCACCTGCCATCCTTCGTCCCGCAGCAAGGCGGTGATGCGTCGGTAGCCGTAGCGACCGTAGGCACTGGCCAACTCCACAATCCGCGTTGTGAGCTGTACTTCCTCCGCGCCGCGTTGGCTGACGTACCGCTGTGTGGCGCGCGGTTGTCTCAACACCCGGCAGGCGCGCCGCTCCGACACGCCCAACTGCTGCTGCACGTGCGCCACTATCTCGCGCCGCCTGGCCGGGCTGACTACTTTTTTGATAGCGCTTCCTCCAAGATCGACTTGTCCAGCGCCAGCTCCGCCACCAGCTGCTTCAGTCTGAGGTTCTCACGTTCCAACTCTTTCAGTCGTGCTGCCTGGCTCTTGTCCAGCCCGCCATACTCTTTGCGCCAGCGGTAGTACGTCTGCTCGGCAATCCCGAGCTGGCGCACCGCTTCTTGCACCGTCTGGCCCTGGCTGAGCAACACCTCAGCCTCGCGTAACTTGTGGATGATCTCGTCGGACGAGTAACGCTTTCGTGGCATTTCTCTGCCTCCTTAGTTGTCCAATCCTAACATACCATCTGGATCAGGTTTGGGGGGGCAGGTCAGTTGGATTTCAGGTACGTCTCCCGATTTATCTGCCCGAGAGTTTACAGATTACAGACGTTAACGTTCATGCTCGAAGCGTGCTTATAACCTATTCTAACGAGGACGCAACCCTAATCTTCTTG
>JAAZAN010000108.1 GCA_012514315.1 Chloroflexota bacterium | reverse complement strand
TGTTCTCTGGCGCAGCCTCGTCTGGGCCGCGCGCAAGCCGTTCGCGCTCCGATGCCTTCCGCCTCTCGTTGCCATGCGGGTGGACGACGTCTGCGGTTTGGGAGAGGCATGGGGCCAGAGCCCGCTCTACTGGGTCGAGATCGCCAATCAGAATGGATTTCGCCCCTGGCTCGGGCTGTTCCTGCACAATCTCTCCAACGGCGCCATCGATCAGCTCCGTGGGCTTCTGCTCGGGGGCACGGCCAGCGCGTTTCCGCACGCGCTTGGTCGGCCAGTTAAGGATGGCGCCGGCGATCGTGACAGCGCCCGGATCAGCATGCCGTTGCGCACTTCGGCCCAGGACGAGTTCATCTACTTTGACCATCACGGCGGCCGTCCGTGGCCCGATCGCGAACTGGACCGTCGCGTGGCCGTAGTCGATGCGTGGTATGCGCAAACCACACTGCCCGTCTCATCCTACGCGCTGCCGCACTGGTATGAGATGGGGAGAAACTGCGCACGTTACCTCGCCGATACGTGGCACGTGCAGTTTCTAGGCCTCTGCAGCCAGCCTGGATCGGTGTTTGGCAGAGACACCCCGTGGCTGAGAGCGGCCCCGTTTAGACTCTACGAGGATGCTGGAACCTGCTACTTCCATAAGGACGACCGAGGGCTGCAGCCTGTCTACTACGCCGACTGGATTGACGTCGACGACAGGCGCTTCTTCAACTCGCTTGTTGAGATCCGCGGTGCGCCTGACTACGAATGGGAACCCGATAACGATGTGACGGCTACAGCGCAGCGCGGCATATGCCACCTGCTGCGGGCTCTGGACAGCCTGGCGCTCGCGGTGCTATTCACTCACGAGACGGACCACATCCGGGACATCAGGCCGGATTCGTGGGATGCGACCCTGTCTCAGATATCGAAAGGCATTGCCGGTCACAGCCCGCAGTTCGTGACCATCGACATGGCAGCCCAGTACCAGCGTGCAATGTGCACATCGCGGTTGGCGGCGGCGGACTACGATCCGGAACAAAACGCCATCCTGTTGCGACTCACCGGGCATACAGATCTGCCGACGCACGTCCGCGTGTTCCTGGAGTCTGATGATGGTGTCGGGTCGACGTATGTGGAGGCGCCTGCCCTGGAGGGCGAGGTTGTGTTGAGCGTGGCCGTCAAGGACCTGACAGTCAGTCCTTGCTAGCATAGCACGCTGAATTCCGTAATCTAGTAAGACAACATCAGAGGAGTAGAAACGACATGTCCAGTTTCAGACTACGCGGTGTCATCCCGCCAGTGGTGACCCCCCTCACAGAAGGGGGTATTCACGTTGACGTCGATGCATTGCAGGCTCACGTCGCATGGCTCTGCAGCCAGGGTGTCCACGCGCTGATGCCGTGCGGCACGACGGGTGAAGGCCCATTGCTGACGACTCAGGAGCGCATAGATGTGCTTCGATGGGTCCTCGAAGTGGTACGGGGCCGAACGCCGGTCATCGCGCACGTCGGCGCGATCACGACAGCCGAATCAGTTGCGCTCGCGGAAGCTGCCGCGACCGGCGGCGCGGATGCGGTGTCGATTGTCGCGCCGTACTACTTTCGGATCCCCGATGAGGCTCTGGTCCAGCATTTCGTCGCGGTGTCTCAGGCCGTAGTCGACCTACCGGCCTACCTCTACAACATTCCCCAGTGCGCGGGCAACGTACTGACGCCCTCGATTGTCGAGCAAGTTGTCGCACAAGCGCCCAATGTCCGTGGCGTCAAGGACAGCGCTGGCGATCTGAATATCCTGCGACAGTTCATTGACGTGGGCATCCCGGACTTCCACGTGGCGTGCGGCGCCGATCCGCTGGTGTTCGAGGCGCTCGGCATCGGCGCGACGGCCAGCATCTCAGGTAATGCAAACGCGTTCCCGGAGGTCGTTGTCGAGCTGTTTCGCCGCTACTGGGCTGGCGACCTGGCCGGCGCGAAGCGGCAGCAAGATCTCCTCGATGTCGTGCGGAACGCGTTGCGAAACGGTCAGAGTATCTCGCTGATCAAACGGGGTATCGAAATGAGGGGTTTGCGTGGCGGTTGCGTGCGCCCGCCGCTGCCTGAGGTCTCCGCCGCTGAAGTCGAGGCGGCACGGCGCCCGTTAGTGGACGCTGGGTTGCTCGGGTAGCCGATGGTTCCGCAGTGTTCATTGATCAGGATGAGGGGAGGCAGTTGTGATTGTTGATACGTGGGCGAACTGGAGGATGTACAGACTCCCAAGTTGTTTCGATGCAATCGAGCGCTTCGTTGTGGATCTGCAAACACACACAGCCGTGCAGGCTGGACGCCACCCGATCCAAGGCGATGACGTGTACGCGCAGGTGGCGAGTTACGTTACTGAATCGCAGGTCGGGCCAACGCTCGAGGCACACCGTGAGTACGTGGATGTACAGTGTCTCGTGGCCGGAATCGAGCGCCTGGACTGGGCGCCGGACGACAATCTCGAGGTTGTCGTCCCCTATGACGAGGCGCGCGATGTCGCGCTTCTGCGGCGTCCCGATTCAGCGTGTGCGAGTGTGATCCTGCGCCCCGGTGTGTTCGCACTGTTGCTGCCGCAGGATGCCCACCAACCGCAACTCGCTGCCGCATCGGGCCCCTTGGCGGTGACCAAAGTAGTGGTGAAGATAAGGGCTGGTCTGCTCGACCTGAGCTGAGCGGCCTTCACATTGCTCCCGAGAACGGAGCCCTGACACCGAAGCCGGTCGATGGGCTTACTCGGGAGCGCCTTCTATCATTGCGAACGCCCGTACGGGAAACGCTGCTGCTCCAGCCACTTTGGCTGGCACCGCCGCGAATGTGAATCGCTTACCCACGAGGAGATCCAGTCGACATAGGTTCTCGACGATCACGATGCCCGAACGCAACAGGAGCGTGTGGGCAGGACGGGTTGGATCGTTCGCGCTGTCGATCATCAAAGCGTCGATGCCGACCAACGAAGGCCTAAGAGCTTGCAGGCGTTGGGCTAATGCTCGCGATGCAAATGGCGGACGGTAGTACGTATCATCCATCCACCACCTATCCCATCCCGTACAGAGAAGGACAGCGGCGCCAGCCAGCTGTCGATCATGCAGCACGTCGTCGGATAATGGTTCGTCTGCGCACGCAACTCCCCTTAGGTCCAGCACCTGACCGGGCAGCACGAGATTGTCAAGCGCCAGTTGGCTGATGTCATCTCCGTCTGGGTCGAAGTGAAAGGGTGCATCAAGATATGTGCCGATACTGGTCACGAACTGCACCTCAGTCACTTCGCACGATGTGTCCCGGTATCCTCTCGCCGCAGACTCTTTGTGAGTCCAGACGGGCCGTATGTCGGGCGGCCCGAAACCGTGGAACCGTGGCATACCTGCCTCGATTGTTTGACTCAGATCTACTAGTTGTGACGGCATCGCAGCTTAAGCCTCCCCTGACTCCCTCTTCGGGCTCGAATGAGACAATCGGCGCTCTAGGCCAGCGTGAGCGCTCCGGTCGGACAGACCGAAGTGCACAGCCCGCAGAATCTGCATAGTGCCTCGCATACCGCCATTCCGCCACTTGGAGATAACGTCCTGGCGCCGTAGGCGCAACACGTGACGCACGACCGACAGCGGGTACACCGGTCCGCGTCGTACGAGAAGCTGAGTCGGGTTGCAGGCGCCTCGCCAAGACACGGCAAAGCAGCGCCCTTCACCGCCGCCAGTGTATTCCACTGGTGGGAATCCAACCATACGTCCAGCCGCGCCAGGACTCGGCCCACCCAATCTACGCCGCGTAGCAGTGGCGCCGTGTGTACGCCGACGGCAGTCGCTCCGGCCATGGTCATCTCGATCACGTCCTCCGCCCGCGCCACCCCGCCCGTCGCGACGATGGGCACGCCATAGGATAGCGCGATCCGCGCGACAGCCGCCACAGCCACTGGCCGTATGCCTTCGCCCGAAAGCCATCCCAAGCTATGAAGCGCTGGGCAACCGGTCTCCACGTCAATGGCCAGCGCGGGCCCGATCGAATCAATAGCTGTTACGCCACTGGCGCCCGCGGAGAGGGCCGCGCCAACCACATCGATCAGGTCTGGCCAGTGCGCGTTGACTTTCACCAAGATCGGCACTGAAGCGACGCTGCGGGCTGCATCCACCATCGGTGCAACATCCTCAGCCCGGTACGATACCAGTTCCAGCAGATCGGCGCCGGCCGCGGCCAGTGGCCCCGCCAACTCCACGACCTCCGCCGGCGTGTGGCCGGTGCTGGCGATGAGAACGCCGCGCGCCCTGCGCGCCAGAGAAGGCAGCTCCTGTTCGATCCAGCACTCTGCGGGCAGATCCGACCAGCCTTCGCAATTGAGCAGACTACCCCGACCTAGCGAGTGGATGTGCGGCATGGGATTGACCGCCACGTCACGACGGATCGTCTTGGTCACGACCGCGCCGAAGCCCGCATCGAACGCCGCGCTGATGCTTGAGGCACACCACCCAAGCGGACCAGAGGCAAGCACGAGGGGATTACTGAGCGGCGCCCCGCAGAGATCAACGGAAAGGTCAGCCAAGAGCACCCTCCCGGTTGACCATCGCGTTGTCTGCAGCCCACAACTCCTCCGCGGCGCTAGATACCCGCTCCCGCAGAGCCTGAACATCCACACCGAGCGGGATACCGTCACGCATCAGCCACTTACCCGCGCACATCACGGCCTGGATGTCGCACGGATTGCGCCAGAGCAGCAGCTGGTCCGCGAGGTTATGTGGCGCCAGCGGGCTGGGCAGGCTTATGTCAATCAGTAACAGATCAGCCTGATTCCCAGGCACTAGTGTTCCCAGATCCTCGAAACCCAATGCCAAAGCCCCACTCCGAGTGGCCATGCTCCAGGCGCGAGAAGCTGGCATGGCACGGGGGTCCAGTAAGCGCGCTCTCTGCACGAGGGCGCTCGCACGCATTACCTCGAAGAAGTTGTTCACGTAACCGTCCGTGCCCAGCGCAACGTTAACGCCACGCGCCAACATCTCGGGGATCGGTGCGATGCCGCCCCCGACCTCGCAGTTGGATATGGGCTGATGTGCAACCGAGACTACCCGCGCGGCCAGGATGTCCATCTCCATCGGATCCACTTGAACACACTGCGAAGCGAGGACCGTGGGTCCCAACACGCCGAGACCATCGTAGTACTCAAGGGGGCGTTGGCCAAACTGCTGCAGGCAGTACTCGGGTTCGTAGACCCCTTCGGATACGTGCATGTGAATGCGCGCCCTACGAGCCTCTGCCAGCGAGAACGCGCGGTGGATGAAGTCAGCCGAACACGTGAACGTCGTGTGAAAGCACATCATCCCGGAGACCAGGCCCGCCTGCTGATCACACATATCGATGAACCGGGCGTTCTCGCGCAGACCAAGCTGACCATTCTCCAGGCTAACCCGCTCAGTCGCCTCGAACGACAGCACGCCGCGGAGCCCCCAACGCTCCACCACAGCGCCCTCCTTCTCCAGCGCGCCAGGGATCGCGTACGGAGCCTCCAGACAGTCGTAGAACGTCGTCACGCCCGATCTCACCATCTCCAGGCAGGCCCAGTCAGCGGCGGCCTCGATCAGATCTGGTGTCAGACGATCCTCAACGCACGGCCACCAGAAATCCGTGAGAAAGGGCCAGAATCCCGGTGGTGCTTCATCGAGCGGAATACCGTGGGATAGGACGCCATACATGTGATGGTGCGCGTTGACGAACGCAGGCGTGATGACGCAGTCTTGAGCATAGACCACGTCCGTGTCAGTTCCGGAAAACCGCGTCAACAGATCCTCGCGGGTCCCACTCGCAGCGATTCGTCCGCCGAGCACCACAACTCCGGCATCGGGAATCGGGGGTTGCGTGGTATCAGCCCACAGCATCCGTCCCAGGACAAGCATTCGACGTGGATCAGATGAGTAGCTCACCGGCGGGCTCTTCTCAACCTCCGGCAATCGCCGGGAAAAGCAGCAGCTCGACATCATCAGCAAGCGGCTCATCGTGCTCTGCTATGCGAAGGAGCGTGCGGTCGCGAAACACGACTAAGTGAGACGAGATCGCGCCACTGGCCGCAAACAGCATCTCCTCGAGCAGCGGTCCGTGGGTATCCGCCGCAAGTCGCAGGACATCGCGTACCGAACTCCCCACCGGCACGCGGAGTGTCTCGCCATCCGTCCCGGCCCGCTGCCTCAAGATATTGTGATACTTGACGTGAATCCGCATCATCCCACCGCTCACCGAATCGGACCCATCCGCCCATCTCGACAGGCGGTCACATACTCACATAGCCCAGCGTACTTAGAGTCCCAGCCGCTTGACCGCATCCGACAACCCGAGTTCCTGCAGCTTCCTGGCTGTCGGCCAACCAGTCTCGGCATCCCATTCCCGAAGATGATAGTACTCGTCCAGCATCCTCTCCAGCTCAACGACCTGGCCCCGGGCATTGCCAGATGGCGACGGTTCCTCGGTGAACCGCTTCGGCAACCGATCATCAGCCCGACTGATCCCGTGCCACACATTGTAGCACCGCTGCAGGTTGTAGATTCGCTCTCCGATCTGCTTGAGCCGCTCTGTTGGCATACTCATACCCGTTCCCGACTCCAGCGCCGCAGCGATGTCGTCCCAGTACACCTCGGCCAAGACGAAACTGCCGCCCGACTTGCACACACCCACGGAATCTATGACGGCCCCGAAGTCCTCGCCGTCTTTGACCAGGAAAGGCTTGTACTTCGTCTCCAGCGGGTCCACGATCTCCGGCAGGTACTCCTCACCGTAGCGTCGACGCCCCTCGTCCGGAAACCCAGTTTCGTCGATGACGGGAAATGCCTTGAGATGATCCGCGCCGCGATTCGACGTCGCGTGCGCCAAGCCCATCGACTTCTGCGCCCGCCCATCCTGGGCCGCGATCTCCATTCCCTTCACGTGCATCGCATACTGCTCCGAGCCACGCCCGATGATCTCCGCTGCACGCCGCACACCCTCAGCAAGCACGGCGCCAAAGCCCTCGCGTCGCACAATCGCCTCCAGCGTGCTGCGGACAGTGGTCATGTCGCCCCAGTTGAATGCCAGCCCACCCGTATCCTCCAGGTTGATCAACTCCTCCTGCCAGAGTTCCATCGCAAAACTGATAGCGCGCCCTGCCGAGATCGTATCAAGCCCCATGTCGTCACAGAACCGATTGGCCGCCAGAATTGCGTCCAGGTCGGCATTCAGGACATTCGCGCCCATCGAGTTCAGCGTTTCATACTCCACACTCCGCAGGCAGGTACCATCGAAGGCCCCTCCCCTGAGACAATAGAGCTTGTCACACCCAACCGGACACCCGAAACACGCCAGATGACGGACGAAGGCACGGTCGTGCAGTGCTTCAGCGCCAATGCGCTCCACGTCATCGAACGAGCCCATCTGATAGTTCTTCGTGGGGAAGCGCCCGAGGGGGTCCATCAATGTCACGATGCCTGGGGTCCCGAACCGCGACACAGCGGCGAAGACCGGGTCGGTGCGGATCTTGTGATGCATCTCAACCGCCACCGAATGGAACCGCTCTGGATCGGCAATTGAGACCGAACCGTAACCACGCACGGCAACCGCCTTGAGGTGTTTGCTCCCCATCACTGCGCCCAGCCCACACCGCCCGGCCGACCGCTGAGGCGTCATCTGGATCGAGGCAAAGCGAACAAGGTTCTCACCCGCAGGACCTATGGAAGCCACTTTGACTCTGGGGTCGCGCCACGCTTGCCGGATCTCGGACTCGGTCTCCGAAGTGGTTCGTCCCCACAGTCCCGTGGCGTCCTGCAGCGCGACTGTGTCTCCATCAATGGCAAGTATCACTGGCCGGTCTGACCGTCCCACGACCATCACGGCATCCCACCCAGCGAACTTCAGCTCCGGTCCAAAGAAGCCGCCCGCGTTCGCGTCGCCGTAGATGCCTGTCAGGGGCGATTTCGCAATTACCTCGACACGTCCAGAGTTGGGCAGGAGTGTGCCACACATTGGACCTGTCGAGATCATCAGCAGATTGCCTGGGTCCAGTGGATCCACGTCACGGGCGACGTTCTCCCACAGCATGCGTGCGCCCCACCCGTTTCCGCCCAGGTAGCCCTCCGCGATTGCGCGGTCCGTATCGTGCACCTCGATGCGTCGCGTGCTCAGGTCTATACGAAGCCAGCGCCCTGCATACGCCCTATACGGAAACATCCCTCCTCCGTTCTGACGAGGAACCATCGCTTCTCACCGACCCGGGGACCGATCACACACCGTGACGGCGCCGGTTGGGCACATCATTGCGCATTCGGGTGTACCGCCGCACAGATTGCACTTGATCGCCGTACCCCTGACCTCGTCCACGAAGATAACGTCGTAGGGACACGCCTGGACGCACGCCCCGCACCCCTCACACAGAGCGCTATCCACTGCCCACGCCCCAGTCGTTCCATCCATCGATATCGCCTCTACTGGGCAGGCCGCGGCGCACGGTGCGTCATCGCACTGCCGGCAGACGTTCGGCGAGAATGGGCCGTCGTCGCCAGGGGCCACAATCGCAATGCGCGCCATTGCAGGCCAGATCACCCGCTCGTGGTGGAACGAGCAGAAGCTCTGGCAGATTCTGCATCCGGTGCACAGCTCCGACACTACCTTGAGCCGCACAGCCTCACCCCTACACCACCCTTCCCTCGAAGGCTGCCGATCGACAGCGCGTTACAAAGCGACCCCAGTCAGCCGCCCCCACAAACTCGCCACAGCGCACGATTTGGCGACCGCGAAGGAAGACGTCGCGGGGCCACCCCCTGAGCCTGCGCCCTGAATACGGCGACCAGTCTACACGCTCGTGCAGCGTCTCGCCCGCGATGATGGTTCGTTCCCACATTGGATCGAACACCACCAAGTCCGCATCGAAACCAGGGGCTATCTGCCCCTTACGTGTCAGCCCGAAGATCCGGGCCGGGCCTGTGCAACACATCGCCACCCAACGCTCCAGGGAGAACCAGCCGTAGTTGACGCCGTCGTAAGCCAGCCCGAGCCGCGCCTCGATGGAGGGGAGGCCACCAGGAATCGTGGTGAAATCCGCATGCCCCAGCTTCTCGGATGTACTGAACGGGCAATGGTCGGTGCCGAGTGCGTCGAGAGCGCCCGTTGCCAACGCTCTCCAGAGAGCATCATTGTCTGCGCATGTCCTCAGTGGCGGCGCACAGACCAATCGTTCTCCGAGGGCCTCATCCAGCGCGTCGTGCTGCAGAAAGAGGTACTGCGGGCACGTCTCCCCATACACCAGCTCGCGCCGTCTCTTGGCCATGCTGATGCGATCCAGGCTCTCGGCGCACGAGACGTGAACAACGTAGAGAGGGCTCCCGGCTAGCGCTGCCACGTCAATAGCTCGCCCAGTCGCTTCGGCTTCCTGACGCGGAGGACGAGTCAGAGCGTGATTTCCCGGCCCACTGCGACCCGCAGCGACTGCCCTAGTACGCAACTCATCGCATAGCGGGCCGTTCTCGCAGTGCACCATGGGTAGTCCGCCCAAGCCCGTGAGCCAGCCCAGCACCCGATAGAGCTGGACGTCGTCCAGCTGTAGTCCAGAGTACGCCAGATAGAGCTTGAAGCTTGTGCATCCAGCGTCGATAGCGTCTTCAATCTCAGTGGCGGTCGTGGCTCGATCTGCGTGCCACGCGGGGATCGTCATGTGCAGGCTGTAGTCAACTGAGACGGAGTGCTCTGCATCCTCTCGACGGCTCTGCAGTGCGTCCAGCAGACCGTCTCCCTCCGCCGGCTCTACGAAATCGATTACGGTCGTCGTACCGCCACAGGCGGCAGCTATCGTGCCGCTCGCGAAGTCATCGGCGCTGACGTAGGCGCCCTGCGACATCTGCAGGTGCACGTGCGGATCGATGCCTCCCGGGAGCACGTAACAGCCTGTGGCGTCCACCTCACAGGACCCGCTCACACAGTCGCCGAGCGCCACGATGCGCTCGCCAACCACACCCACATCGGCCCTGTACGTACCGCCCGCCGCCACCACAGTCCCGTTGCGAATCGCGATATCGAACTGCATGCCCTCCCCTGTCTGCCCCTCAGGCCAGGCCCAGCCGGTTCAGCGTCTGCGACGTGGGAATGCCTTGGTGATCCCAGCCACGCAAGCTGTAGTACCGATCCAGCATCGCATCGAAGTCAGTGATGCGCCCAAAGTGAACCGGTTCCTTCGAACGAACCGTGCCTTCTCCCGTCTCGTCGCACGTGTAGGCATGGACAGCCAGCGGTTCGGTCGTGAACCGCTCGGGCAAGCGATCGTCCTTCCGGGATAGCCCCAGACGCACGTTGATCATACGCTCCAAGTTGACGATACGTTCGCCAGCCATCAACAGCTCGTCAACGCTGACGTCACGTTCCCAGAGAGCGCTCAGGCCGATTGCCAGGTCCTCGGGGAAGAGTGCGTACGTCTCCGCGGTGCTGAACTTACACACTCCCAGTGCGTCCGACAATGCGCACACGTGCTCGGTGAAACGGATCATGTCGGGCTTGTACTGTTCGTTGTCGGTCTCCATCAGCGCGGGAATCACCTCACTCGGGAAGACGCGGGTCGCCACATCCAGCAAACCCGCCAAATCGATGGTGGGGAGCGCATACAGGTGATCGGCGCCACGGTTCGAGGTCGCGTGCCCCAGTCCGAAGCCCTTCGCGACCCGGGGCTCCTGGCGCGGCAACTCCATTCCCTTCACATGCATAGCATACCGCGGCGCAGCGCCTCCTATGGCCAGCGCCGCTCGACGTGTCCCTTCCGCGAGCAGGTCGCCAATCCCTTCCCGGTACGCAATACGATGAATCAGACCCAGCAGAGTCGCCTCGTCGCCCCACTCCAGCGAGAGGTCAGCAGCAGCGAGTAGACCACGCTCGTGGCACTCCATCGCAAACGCGATCGTGGCCCCAGTCGAGATTGTATCTAGACCCAGGTCGTTACAGCGGGCGTTCGCGTAGATGAGCGCCTCTGGATCGTTGATCCAGCACATCGGGCCCAACGCGTCCGTGGTCTCATACTCAGGTCCTTCGAGAGTGCACGCGTACGGTCCGTTGTCGACCCGAGTGACCCGCCCACACTGGATCGGACAGGCGAAGCAGCCCTTGGTGCGGACAGTGTAGCGGGCGATTGCCTCTGCATCGACCCGATCCACCCACGGGACCTGACCCTCCTGATGGTTGCGCGCTGGCAAGTCCCCGGTCTGGTTCTTGATCGCGATAAGGTTGACCGTGCCCCACTCGCGCAGTCCTGACACCCTGGGGTGGTCGCGGACGCGATTGTAGGCCGAACGGGCTGCTTCGAGGAACGCTGCTGGAAGTTCTACATCAGCCCGGCCCTGCACCACAATCGCCTTAAGGCGCTTGGCGCCCATCACTGCGCCGCCGCCGCAGCGCGCCGCCGCACGCCCACCATCGTTGATGATCGCGGCGAAGCGCACGCCCCGCTCTCCAGCCGGCCCAATGCAAGCGATCCGCGCTCCCTCGGCGGCTAACTGCGCACGCGTCGCGTCTGTTCCCAATCCCCAGATGTGACCAGCCGGAAGCACCTCAACGCCTGCGGGGGTCACCTGCAGATACACCGGATCGTCAGCCTGCCCGGTGATCACGATCCCATCATAGCCAGTCCGACGCAGGGCGGCGCCGAAATGCCCGCCCGCATTTGCGTAGCCGTAGATTCCCGTCAGAGGCGACAGGAAGGTAACATGGTAGCGAGCGCCGGTAGGCCAGAGCGTGCCAGTAAACGGTCCGACGGTGAAGATGAGCGGGTTCCTTGGATCATACGGTGCGTGGGGCGCGATCAAATGGTCGGCGAGGAGCTTCGCACCCAGGCCCCGCCCGCCAATGAATCGCCTCTCCGTATCAGCGTCAATCGCCTCCACTCGGACGGCGCCGGCCGTCAGATCGACCCATACCAGCCTCATGGCCCTTGCCTCCAGGGCAGCCTGAGTCAGTCGCCCGTCATGGTCCTGCAGATATCCTGCGCTGCGGCCTCACGCATCTTGCCGCCATCTCCCCCGCGCTGTACCACGATCGCACCCACAGAGACGAGGACTATCCCGAAGGCCGTCAGGCCATCCATCCGCTCACCCAGCAGCATCCAGGCCAAGAGGGGCGCCAGGGCAATCTGCAACGAGCTGATGGTCGTTGTCGTCGCGACCGTCGTGTGGGTCAGAGACGTCGTGATACTCACCAACGCCCAGGCATTGAATAGCCCGGCGATCAGTACAGCTCCCTGGATGCCCACCGGCGTGGTCAGGTACGCCTCGAGCTTCCCCGAGACGGCCAGAAAGAGATTCAGCGCCAAGACGCCAGTGCCAGTCACAACTGCCAACGCGTTGAAGCGATTGACACCCTGTTGCAGGACACTGCTCATCAATACACCGGATAGAGCCCAGGAGACGGCGGTCCCCAGTGCGAGTGGCACGGCCAGGAGCCATTGAGGCGATGCTGGTTCACCACCACTCTGGCCTATGGCCAGCATCCCGATGCCTGCAATCGAGATGAGCATCCCGGCGATCATCTTGCCGTTGAGTACCTGGTGGAGGATGAAGAAAGCCATCAACGCTGCCCACAGCGACTGGGTCCCGGACACGGGGGTAGCAACCAGGACCCCACCGAGCGCCAACGCTCGGAAGAGAAGTGGATTGCCTACGACAAACGTCAGGAGTCCATACGCGACAAGCAGGCCAGAGACGCGCCAATCGCTCAGCCTTGGATTGCTTCCCTGTCCACCTCGAGTTATCCGCCACGACATGTACAGAGCAAACAGCAGCGTCGGCAGCGCACGCAGGCTTGAGGCCAGCATCGAGTCGATCGGATAGTCGCGAACGGCGATCCGCGCGAAGAGGGCGCTCAGCGCATACGCGATCGCCCCCATCAGCGCCCACAACTCACCGCGATATCGGATGAGCCAGGAACGACTCCCGGCAACCTCCCTTCGATCACATTGATCCGCCAATGAGGCCAGCCTCCCACTGCAGCCGCACGCGCACCCCGGCGCCGCCATTACACATACCACTTTCTAGGGCCGCCGCGGGGCGCGAACACCGGCAGCACGCACCGCGTGACCTTTACCGGGCCGCTCCCGATCGGAGATGCTCTAGAATCCGCCTGACCAGGCTCACTATAGCGGGCTACATCGTCACGATCACCCGGTACGTATCAGGCTGCATGGCGCGCTGAAGCGCCTCTTCTAGACGCGTGAACGGCAGTGTCAGCGATATGAACGGCTTAAGGTCCACGAGCCGACCCGAGATCATCCGTACCGCCTCCAGCACATCCTCTTTCGTCTGGCTGACTGTACCTGTGAGCACAATCTCCTTGTTGTGGAATGGGTTGGGATCGATGGAGATCTTGGAGCCCTTCGGATGGATTCTCGCATAGACATGTACCCGGCCGCCCTTGGCCACAGCCTCCACCGCTTGCTCGACCGCAGCGGCCACGCTGACCGCACAGTAGACCACGTCTGCCCCCCGGCCATTGGTCAACTGCATCACCTGGTCGGCAAATGGCGCATCCGTCGGGTTGATTACATCGTCCGCTCCATACTTCTTTGCGAACGCAGCACGCGTCCCATCGATCTCGCTGACGATCACGCGTACACCCATCTGCTTGAGCAGCGTCACGTGCAACATGCCCATGATCCCGGCGCCAACGACCACAGCATTGTCAGCCCGCTGCACACCCGACTTGCGGACGCTCCGAATCACACAGGCCAGCGGCTCGGACAGACAGATCTCCTCGAACGAGACGTCGTTCGACGCCCTATAGAGCTGATAGTCATCCAGCAGCACGTACTCCGCCAGCCCACCAGGGCCCGGTACATCGGGGATATCATCCCGGAGTGGTTTCCTCGCGTTGTCGCAGATGTTGTCCATCCCGCGCCGACAGGATTCGCAGTAACCACATCGGTTCAGCGTGGCGGCCATCACCCGGTCGCCGACTTTGGCGTCGGTGTACACCCGCTCGCCCAACTTGACCAGCACTCCAGAAACCTCGTGCCCGCCGGCCAGAGGGTAGAACTTCTCCTCGCCCGAGTATGTCCGCTGTTCCCAGGTGCAGAGCGCACATGCCTGCACCTTCACCAGAGCCTGGTGCAGTCCGGGTTCTGGGATGGGTACATCATCGAAGCGAATCTGCTCTGGGGCGACGAATACTGCCCGTTTGTACGTATCGGTCATTTCGGTCTCCTTTGCGTGTTACTTCAGATGCGTCAGGGCTGTATCGACTGTGGCCCCCTCGTGAACGATCGCCGCGATAGCGGCTGTCATCTTCCCTGGAGCGTGGTAGCTCCAGATATTGCGGCCTACAGCAACGCCCTGCGCGCCAGCCTCCATAGACTCTGCGATGCTGGCGAGCAGGTCAGCAGGATCCTTCGATTTGCTCCCGCCCAACACCACGATCGGAACGTAGACCTGCTCGACGATTCGACGGAACGTCTTGACGTCGCCGCTGTAAGTGGTCTTGATGAGGTCGACGCCCATCTCGGCGCCAATGCGACACGCGTGGCCGATGTTCTCTGGGGTCCACATCCCAGCCGGGTCCTCAAAGCCAGCAGGCAGCATCTCTGCCATCAACGGCACATTCCATTCCGCACACTGAGATACGAGCTGTGCCAGATACGGCAGAGTCTCCGCCTCGTATACAGAACCTGGCATCCCCATGCTGCACACGCCATCAGCGCCGGTGCGCAGTGCGTCGTATACGTCGAAGATGAGCTGCGATGCCCCCCGATTCTTGGCCAGCGCCGACGTGCCGCCATCTACGCGGAGGAAGATGCCTAGATCCCCAATCTCATCGGCGAACTGCGTCACGATGCCGTATGTGGTTAGCATGGCATCCGCGCCACCCGCCCGAATCTGGGTGATCACCTCTCCGGGGCTCCCCGCACCTTCCATCATGCCGAAGGTACCTGGATGATCCATAGCAACGATCAGCGTCCGCTGATCATCTCGGAAGATTCGATTCCAGCGATGTGTCTTCAGGCCTAGCATGCTTCGCCTCCTGGCAGTGGTTGACTAGACGCACTGCGAGAACTAGTGCTGACAAATACTCTGTACGGTCCATCACCTTTCCGACGACCGCAGACAATCACCCGGACAACAGAAGCCCGGCGCCACCCCTTCTGGTGAGGCAGGCCGGCTACCTTGAAGCCGGCCTGCGCTTGATGCTCACCTTGCCTGGTTCACGCATCTATCCTCAGGCCAAGTGGCGCCGCGACACCAGCGCCCTGTTCCCAGCTACCCCAAGAGACCAACGCGGATCACCTCGTTGGTTTCGGCATCGATCCCAGGCCAGATTGGGACGGCCCCCAGGACACCCACTATGATAACGACGATCATGATCGTGGTTGGCGAGACGTTCTTCTTGGCCAAGAGCCACCAGATTAGAAGAACGAGCAGCAGCGGCAAGAGGTTCGGCATGAAGCTGTCGAAGATTGACTGGATGCGGAATGCCGTACCACCAATCATCAAGGCCACTGGCGTCGACAGGCTGACGAAGCTAATCACCAGGGCGCCCATAATGAAGTTGCCCAGAACACCTGCGCCGACGATCACCTTGTTCAGTGTGCCACTGCGGAGGATATTCGTCACAGCCGTTCGCCCTTGCTTGTAGCCCTGCCAGTAAAGGACCCAACCACCTCCCCAGGTACCGACCATCATCAGAATGACATACAGTATTGGGCCAAGGAGGTTGCCTGTCTGGGCCTCCGCGATGTTGCCACCCAGCGCCACACTCATACCCAGACTGAGCGCGATCGGGATCAGGATGCCCTGCTGGAGCGTATCGCCGATTCCCGCCATCGGCCCCATCAGGCCAGTCTTGACACTGTTGATCGCGTCATCGCTGATCTCCGCACCAGCGGCTCGTTCCTCCTCCATAGCGATCACGATACCATTGACGATGCCGCCGGCATCGGGCTGCGTGTTGTAGAAGATCAGATGCCGCTTGAGCGCCGCGCTGATGTCCTCCTTGCTCTTATACAGCTTGCGGATGATGGGCGTCATACTGTGCGCAAAACCCAGGCCCTGCATCCGCTCCCAGTTGTACGTCGAGTGGGAGAAGCACAGCCAGCGCCAGAAGGACTGGAAGACATCGTTCTTGGTCAGCAGCCCGACCGCCTTGCGCTCTTCTTCCGCTGCGCCCACCTCCTCAGAGCCTCCCAGTCCCTCGGTGAACAGCACGTGCAAGAACGCGACGGCTGCACCGATGATCGCCATCACCAGCAGATTGACAGGGCCGCCCAGGAGCAGCGGAACCAGGAACCCGATGAAGAAGTAGGGCCAGACGGTCCCCCGTAACAGAAACTTGAGGTTGAGCGCGATACCGAGGGCGGCCAACATGCCGCTTGCCGCATACAGACCGTTCATCACCCAGATCGCGTTGGCCGCGATCCAGTTCAGGCCCGCCGCTACCGCCGACGAGCCGAACTTGGCAGCCAGGATCACGGGTATTGCGTAGATGACGAAGAGGAATGGCTGCGAGTAGATGTAGTTGCTCCGGGCCACGCCGTCGATGTCGCCCTCTTCGGCAAAACGCTCGGACCAGTGCGGGATAATCGAGCACAAGCTCATCCGCAAGGACCATGTGAGCCCGCCCAACAGGCCCAAGGGCGCAGCAACTGCCAGGGCTGCCTCGGTGCCCAGGCCGCCACCTAACGCGAGCGCGGTACCCAGGTAGCCAGCCAGGCCAGGATCACCGGGCAGGGAACCGCCCGCTGAGATCCAACCGAGGTATAGCACATTGATGTTGGCGCCGATTGCCACGCCGCGCCCCGGTTGCCCCATCACGAGTCCCACCAGCGTTCCCGCGATCAGGGGCCGGTACAGGGTCGTGAACCCGAGGTTGGCGAACCATGGCGACATTGAGGCGTAGTAGAACAGGCCCACGATGATCGCCATGATCCAGCTCACTGGTGTGATCTCGCCTTGAGTCTCTGGAGCCGCCCGCACGACGGCGAAACTCACCACAATGAGCGCGAGGCTGATAATCATCGCCACACTGACTTGCTTCTTGTTCACCTTCACTGTTCTATCTCCTTCTCGTGTGGATTGATTATGCCAGGTCGGAAGGTCAGTCACTCGGTCATCGCCGATATGGACGACTGAACCTCCCGAACGACTACAACTTGGCCGCCAGATCGGCGAAGTCTCTTGACTTCTCGCCTGGAACGGTCAAGAGGGTGATCTTCACCCCTTGATCGAGCAAGTACTTGAGGATCGCGATCTCGTCCGATGACACAGATATGTTCTTGAAGATGTTCTTCCGCCCCGGCTTGCTTCCAATCCCGCCGACGTTGAGCGCGCTGTACTTCAGCCCCGCATCATATGCCTGTCGGGCCGCCAGTGGCGACTTGAGCAACACCATCGTCGTCCCCAGGTCGTTACGCCCGCTCACCAAGTCCTTCACTCCATCGACAATGGATAGGGCCTCCACCTTGATTCCCGGGGGCGCAGCCAGCCCGAGCACCTCGAGCATGAATGGGTCCGCCGCAACGTCGTCGTCCAGGATCAGGATTCGCGTGAACTTCTTGTGCCGGCTCCAGACGGTGATCACCTGCCCGTGTATCAGACGATCGTCAATCCGCACCAAACCTAGTTCGTCTATATCAACCACCTCCTTCTTCAAACAACCTGAGCCCTCGATGCATCCCGCGCCCCGACGAGGCATCGACCCGCCCTAACCACGACCTGCTAGCATCTCCCCCAGGTTCCTCACTGACTCCTGTCCAGCGACCGTAGCGGCTGCGGCCAGATCGGATAGGGGCGTCTCATCACGGGACATCAGCACCTCTAAGAGCATCGGCAGGTTCGCTCCAGTCACGCACTCGACGCGCTCCTTCAGCGCCTCACGCGCCGCCACGTTGTAGGGGGTCCCGCCAAACAGGTCGATCAAGATGAGAATCCCGTCTCCCTCGATCGGTTCCAGGGCAACACTCAGCTTCTCTCCATACGCTTCAGGGGATTCGCCCGGCAGTAGGGGCACCGAGTAGACACCGTCTGAGTGACCAGCGATCATCTCTGCAGCCTGAATCAGCGCCGCTCCTAGTTCCCCGTGTGAGACAAGTACGATATTGATCATGCTCTAGAACACCTTTCGGTCCGCTAGGATACTGAGCCGTCCGCTTCCCGGCGCCACACGCCTGGATCACTGCGTTGCTCGAAGGGTCATATGAAGACGGTACCATTCACCACAGTAGCTCGCGACCGCGAACTCCACCACTTCGCCAGTGTCCGTGAACGTTGTCCGTTCTGTACGCAACACTGAAGCAGGATATGACAGCCGCAGTACGTCCAACTCACGCTGAGTTGCGAGCGCAGCGTAAACCTGTTCCTCCGCACGCGTGATGGTGAGACCACACTCGTCTCGCAAAAACCTGAAGAGTGACATCTCCGCCAGGTCTGACCGCAGCAACTGAGGGCACATCCGCAGGTTCACATAGACTTTGTGCAGCGCCAGAGGAACACTATCGACCAACCGCAGACGCTCGACCGCAAGCACCTGTTCGCCGGCCTGCAGGCGCATCGCGTCCACCAGATCGTCGCCCGGCGCTGTGATGACATTGGAGCCAAGAAGACTGCTGGATGGAGACACGCCGTGTCGGTGCAAGTCGGTCGTGAAGCCTGCCAAGGACACGTCCACCACCAGGTTACTCCGAGGCGTCGATACGAAGGTGCCGCAACCCGGCACAGTGCGGATTAAGCCGCGCCGACTCAACTCTCTGAAAGCCTGACGCACAGTGGCCCGACTCAGGTTGAACTCGTCGCACAGTTGCCGCTCCGACGGCAGGCGATCCCCAGGTCGGAGCTCTCCCTGATCGATCCGATCCAGCAACGAATCGTACAGCTGCTGATAGAGAGGTACTGGCTTGGTCCGCTGGATTTCCACCGCACGGCCTCCAGAACGACCTACCTCAAACCACAGCGTTGGACCAGTACGTACCGGTCCGTACCACCTCTCACATTATAGCCGAAATTGCGGGGTTTTGTCAAGTACTTTTCGTGAAGAATCGCTGGGCCTGCGGCGAATGCAGCCTGAGTTGATCTCCTGTCTCACCGGGAGAGATGGGAGCTTCCGTAGTTGGCGTCCCGTAATAGCTATCGGCCCCTTTTCAGGACACTTCAGTCGGCCTGTCGCTCTTCGCTCACGCTGATCCTGTGCGCAACCCGTCGGCACGCGTCTTCGAGAACGTCGAGGTGTTCCTCCGAATGGGCCGCGGTGACCATCCCATGTCCCTGCATAACGTGCACATTCTCAAGCAGAAGCGCGAGCGGCACAACGGAGGTCCTCAAGGCCACATCGCATATCGCCGGGTCGAATACCTCGTCAGGACAGACCAACTGGCGGCCCACCGCATAGGGGAAGTGGATGCGAAACAGAGGGCTGCCTGGCAAGGCGTCATACTCGGTTGCACCCCCGCTGCACCACGCATAGATTCCTTCGCCGGCAAAGGCAGATTCGACGCGGCGTCTGAGCGACTGGCCCAACGCGAAGATCCTTGGGTATACCTCGTTCTCGTGATCGATCAGATATTCTAGAGCGGCCTTCGCTGCCATCAGTGATGCCGGATGGCCAGAGTACGTGCCGCCCGAGAATCGAACTTCGTTTCCACCGACCGTACCTGCCCGCACAGCCAGACTCATGATGTCAGCGCGCCCGGCGACCGCCGCAACGGGCATGCCGCCACCAACCATCTTGCCCAGCGTGATCAAGTCCGCCTGGATACCATACAGCGCCCCCAAATCGCCCGCGCGGAAGTGATACCCACTGATCACCTCGTCGAGAATCAGCACTGCGCCGCAGCGTTCAGTGAGTCTCCGGGCGGTTGTGAGGTACTCCTGTGTTGCGGGGATCGACCCACCCCCACCGATGAATGGCTCGACAATCATGCCAGCCACCTCATCGCCGAACTCGCGAAACTGATTCTCCAGCATGTCCGGATCGTTGTATCGAGTCAGCAGAACATTGTCGATCACTCCCTGCGACAACCCGCCCGAGTCGGCGTGGTCAAATCCACTACCGTCCAACCTGAAGCCGACTCCCTTCAGTCCCCACGGTTGTCCACCGTGCCAGCCGCCGCCGATCTTGATGATAAGATCCCGTCCGGCGAATGCCCGGGCCAACATCGTGGCATACATAGTGGCCAGTGTGCCGCTTGTAGTGAGCCCGACTCTCTCTGTGGCTGTCGTCCTGCAGATCAGTTCGGCCACCTCAACCTGAAGCCGATCGGTGAGCCCAACCTGAAGCCCCTGCCCCTGAGAGAACGCAGCGGCCAGTCGTCCCGCAACGGCATCCGGATTGTGGCCCAGGATGTTGCCACAATGGCCCTGCCAGAAGTCCAAAACCTGATGCCCGTCCTCGTCATAGACCCACGCGCCCCGCGCCGACGCAATCCGCGGAGGAAAGGGATCCATCAGCCGCAGCGCGTGGCTGCCGCCGTCCACGAGGACAGCCTCAGCACGCCTGTTCAAGTCCGCTGAGACGGGCGCATACTCCCTATATGCCTCGCGAAGCTCTCTCAAGAGATCACGATGGTCAGATGCCTTCTCAGGTCGCATGTCGGTTATCCCTCAGTCTCTGTGTTCTGTACCGTGTCGTCCCTGTCGAGCATAGTGGTTGTTCAGACGATGAATCGCTCCCGATCGATACGCTGGCGTGCGTCTACGAAGCGCCATGGTCACCGCGTAGCCCGCCTATACCGATCTGGCTGCTACCGCCTTTCGCGCCCTCCGCGCGTTCGATCCGCCAATGTCTTTCTCAACCAGATGGGGATTGCGATGATACCGAAGAACGCGCTGCTGTAGAGCAGGTAGGTCACATGTAGGCACACTGCGCCCGCGGCAAATAGCATCCCCCCCTTACTGGCGAAGAATATGTAGAGCTTACCATTCAGGCAGAGCAGACTCAGGCCAATGCTAACCAGTAGCGCCACTGGCCAGAGAGACTGCGCGACGATAGACGCCACAACGCACAACAGAAATGTCCACGCCAACACACTGCTCACCCGACTGCGTGCGTCCAGGTTCAGATCGTTGATCATCTGATCCTGCGATACCATCAGACGAGTCCATGGTATCGCTCGGGACACGATGTCGGTCCGCAGAAGCGACCAGAGGCGCCATCTCTTCAGATGAGTCACCTGTAGGTCAGAACACAACCATACGCGGAATCCTGCGCTGCGCAACCGTGCTCCCAGTTCGATGTCCTCGATGGACGGCGCGGTGTACGATTCGTCGAAGCCACCCACGGCCTCGAACGCCGCCCGCCGCACTGCGCCAAAGCCGGCCCAGAACGTACTGGCCTCCCGACCGCTGTTCTGGTGCACGAAGTGATGGAGCAGGTTCTTGTAGCGCGTTACCAGACCGCGCTCTGGCGGGTCATCATCGTATGAGCCAAAGAAGCCAGCCACATCGGGATTCCCGATGGCATAGCACTCGAGCCGTTCCAGCGCATCGCCGTGTACCAAGACATCGGCATCGACGAAAACAATCAGGCTGCCATGAGACGCCTCCACGCCTCGGTTGCGCGCGTACGCAGGGCCCCGCGGAAGTCCTTCCAAACATATCACAACAGTCGATTGAGTGCTCTCGTGCGTGATAGCGCTGTCAGTGGAGGCGTCGTCGACCACAACGATTTCGTCCGGCGGTCGAGTGGAACGATTCAGCGCATCGATACAACAGGCAAGAGATCGCCCTCCGTTGTGCACGGGAATGATCACTGAGATCAGCATAGTGGGTTCATCTCGTCCGATCCACTCATTCTGGGGTTTTCGCGCCGCTGGTGACCGGGATGTCCAGACATGTGGCAACGTCCATCGCTATGTCGTCACCGACCAGCCCGTGCAATGTCTCCCACACCTGCCAGGAAGGCAGGTGTGCCCGGCCTCACTGATGGGGGAATCGAGCTCAGGTCGCGCTCCATCACGACAATCCGGCAGTACACAGTCCCGCCCAGCATCCTGAACCACTGGCGTGCAAGGCCCGCACACGCCGCCATATGACGCGTGCAGAGCTCACGATATCTCGAAGCGTCCAGCGACGACGCTCCTCGTGCTGCGCAGGTGTCTGGCCTAGTGATCAAGGAGTCCCGAGGCCGCGCACGAGTCCACTCATCCCGTGACGTCCGAGACACTCTACTCTGCGGCAATCTCCTCGTAATACGACTGCTCCGTATTCACGCGCCACAGGTCATGTCGCTCGCCCAGCACATTCCTCGACGCCAACAGGCCGGTGAGCATTGAGTGGTCCATGTTGTTGTACCGGTGCATCCCATTGCGGCCGATGGTCTGGAGGTTGCTCAGGGACCCCAGGAACTCGCGGATGGTCGCAACCTGCTCCCGATAGCTGCCATCGTAGATCGGATAGGCTTGGGGTTGCCGGAACACAACACCGTCGATGACATCCTCGCTCCGTCCCAAGCCGAGCTGCTGGAGTTCCTTACCGGCCAACTCCACCAGCGCCTGATCCGAACGGGACCAGATCGAGTCACCGACGTCACAGAAGTACTCCAGCCCCAAACTCGCCGTCTGCGGATCTGGCACCAGCTCGGAGCTCCAGTTCCCGAAGTTCTGGATGCGACCTACCAGTACGTCAGCGCTGTGCACGTATACCCAGTTGTCTGGGAACAGATCATCTCGCCCCAGTATGAGTCCAACGATAATGAATGCTCGGTACGAAAGCGCGTCAGCGGCCTCAACAACAGCGTCAGGCGGAAGTGGATCAAGGCGTCTGACAAGCTCAGTCAGAGGCATACTCGAGATGAAATGATCGGCCGAAATCTCCAATGTTTGCCCACCGATCCGTACCTCCGCAGCAGTGACCCGATCACCTGCACGCCTCAGGCGCACGACTTCCGCGTCAGTCCGCACCAGGCCTCCCAGGCCCTCTATTCGTTCCCGCAGTCTCTCCCACATCATCCCGGGTCCTAACCGTGGGTACAGGAATCCATTGGCCAGTGTCTTCACGTGGTTCGTTCTGAACAACGCATTCGTGATGACAGACGCAACTGACAGACCCCGGATGCGCTGTGCGGCCCAGTCAGCCTGAATTTGACTGCACGGTATGCCCCAGAGCTTCTCGGTGTAGGTCTTGAAGAACATCCTGTACAGGCGATCGCCGAATCGATTTGTCATCCATTGTTCGAAGGTCTCCTCATCCGGCAGCGGTCGCACACGTGATCGCAGGTAGCTCAGCATGATGAGTGTGCTCTCTCTTATACCGAGGTTCCGCAGGGTGTTGCTCAAGTCGAGGGGATAGTTGAAGAAGCGACCGTCGTAGTAGATGCGGGAGAGACGCGATACCTTGAGCAGATCGGCGCTCAGGAGATCATCCCACAGATCGTCGATCTCGTGCACCTTAGTGAGAAATCGATGGCCTCCGATGTCGAAGTAGTAACCCTTGTAGGATTCAGTGCGGGCAAGTCCCCCAATCACCGTCGATGCCTCGCAGACTTCGACCAGGACCCCTCGCCGAGCGAGCTCATACGCTGCGGTGAGACCGGCTGGGCCTGCCCCTATCACCAGGGCCGACGGGCGATTCACAGGTAGGGCTCCAACCGACCCACGGATCCGCAAGACAAGTCATATGGTGCACTCCGAGGATTGACCACTGGTACTCCTTCAGATGTGAGGCTTCGTCATGTTCGGTTCAGTCAGTGCCCCGAGGTACACAACCGCACGTGCAAGACAGTATCGACACTTCGTATGCCCGCTCACCGTGCGAGTGGCTATCGAGACCAGCCCCACCGTAGGGCCCAGGCGCCGAGCGTGATCGTATCACGACCCGCTAACACTGTCAATCTCGCCAGTCGCAGCAGCCACAATCACACCCTCTCACGATGGAACAGACCGTGTGGCACGCTACGCGTCAGGCGTCGGTGTGGCGGGCGGTAGGACAAATGAATCACGAGCGCTGTCCACGAGCGGTTCGACTGCGTAGCTGGCGACTTCCACGTAGTATTCAGACTGTGATGACTTGACGACGTATCCGGCATCCGCATCGCTCTTAGCTCCCACGTACAGCGACACGGGTTGGCCGTTGACCTCGAGGGTGACCACGGCTGCCGGTTCCGACATTCCGTACTCGGGCTTCTCAGCTCGGCCCAGTGGTTCCTGCAGGAATACACTCAAGGTGGCATTGACTACCGCATTCACTTCGTTGGAGTTGAGCTCCTCACCACCCGTCAACCCGGAGAGTGTCCAGCTGCCATCATCGTCCTTCACAAGCTGAAAGCTGCCCTGGGAGTTCTCCAACGATATTCGGGCAACATCCTCCGCAGGCAGGCTCAGATACGTCGTGTCCACCCAAGATGCCGCGGTCCCGTTGACCTCCCACGTCGTCAGGTCACTCGTCAAGTAGGTCTCATCCTGCCCATCCACACGAAAGTGAGTCGCCCCGTAGCTTGGCGACGACCCGAGGTAGACCGTATGTTGGGCGCCGGCCGATGTGGAAAACTCGATGCGTCGCACGAACTCATTGTATGCCACACCCAGTTGCGGGTGGCTCGCACTCGTGCGTGTCACCATCCGCGCCGTGGTCAACCCGAGGAGCTTCTCCAGGAACGAGGCTGCGCGATCCGCAAGTACTGGGAAGTCGCCGGCATCCGGCAGCGCCCAAGCGTCACCCACCCGACGGATCGATACAGTACTGCCCGCGTCGTCGGTGATGGAGAACTCCTCGACATCGTCGACAGTGATATCAGGGAATACCTGTGCGGCCGGTTCTCCTCCTGTGCCTCTTGGCCACCATAGCAGAACCGACAGTACAACCTGCACAATCAGGACTCCAGTGAGTACCTGCTGATGCCGATTCATTGCCCTCCCTCCCCGGTCACACGCTTTGCCTCGATCGCCTCGGAAGTCACGAGTTCGAGTGGTCTCTCGCTACGGCGTCGCACATTCCAGACTATCCCGACAGCCACCAGTGCCAGGAGCGCCAGCACGTAGTTCGCGCCCTCCAGAAACGACTGCTGCCCCTCGTTGAGCGGCGCCAGGAGTCGACTTGCTGACCCCCCCGACTGGATCTCCAGCAGTTCGGTGTCCTCGGTGGACCACGCCACTGCATTCTGGAGCACCTTGAGACTATTGAGATATCGGTCCATCGAGAGGCTAGTCGAGATCTGGAACACCGTATCGTCCAGGAACTCGGCGCTGCCGAACACGACGAGCCGCGCCGTAGGTGCGGATGTGGTGATCAATGCCATCTGATTCTGCTGGCTGACTTCCTCGCCCTCGGTCGGCGCAGGCGCTCCTGACTCCCTGTAAGCGCTCTCAAACACCCCCTGTACAGCAACCGCCAGAGTGTACGAGGCCCGATCTGAGCCAGCCGGGAAGCCGAACTCGGGGTGCAGGTCAAAGTCCGGTTGTACTGCAGTGCTCGTCGTCTTCCAGGAGTTGGGCGAGGACCAGAGCAGCGCGGCCACCTCTCGATCTGTGTTAGCGTCCTCCTCCACCGTGATCGGTGAGGCCCAGTTCATGGTCACTGCCGACAGATTGGCGGCTACCGGATGTCCCGGGGCCATCCCATCGGATCGCACGTCCACGAAGAAGGGGTAGTCGATCGCGCGAATCTCTTGTATCTGGACCCCACCGACATCTCGTACAACCGGGACAGGGAACGGCTCATTGCGAGGATCCATCACCAACGCCTGTTCGACCTCGATCCCGTAACTCGCCAGCAGCTCGGCCAGCCCGTTCTCCAGGGGGCGCAGTGAGAGCGAGCCGGTATAGGGGTCTACAGTGATCCCGTAGTTGCCAGCCGCCACGATCACAGCGCCGCCCCGCATCAGAAACTGGTCCACGGCGTACCGGGCTAAGTCGTCGAGGTTCTGAGGCGCGACAACTACCAGCACATCCACATCCGCATCCACCTGACCCAACGAGAGATCGACGGAGCGGACCTCATAGTCCTGCCCCAGCGTCTCACGGAGTTGTCGCCAGCTCGAGATCGACTGCTGAGTCTGGCCAAACGCGTCCTGTGATGCCTCTTCAGGTGGCGTCCAGATGCCCACGACCTGCAAGAACCCCGACGTCATACGTTTCAGTGCTGACTCTATGGCGGTGCGTACCTCAGCTTCGCTGAACTCCCCCGACGGATAGATGACCTGAGCACTGGTCGTTTCGTTGCTACTGAGCACCAGGTACAGGTAATACGATTGGTCGGAGAACAGAGAGACCGCCAACGGCTGGAGGCCATACGAGTCGTACAGCATCTGACGCGTCGCGAGGCTGTCCGGCTGATCCAGGTCCACGACCCGGTACTCCAAGTTGCCATTGGACCGCTCGACCATGTCGCCGGCCACCGCCTCAATCGCAACCGGAGCGTCGACAAGCCACTCTGGCAGTGTCGATGGGGTGATGTACAGAGCCAGCTCGACAGGAGTGCTCATCGAGGCTAAGACAGCATCCGCACTCTGGAACCCTGATACGGTCTTCTTAATCGAGCTGGTCAGGTCATACTCCAGGTTCCGCAGTCTAACGTCCACGGTACCGTCCGGTCGGCCCTCGATCTCGATGAGATCGCTGAAGCTCAACACACTGCTCTGATCGCCATACCGGATCAGGATATCGAAGTAGGAATTGATGATCGACGACTCGTACCGTCCCTCAACCTGGAACGGAGTTGGACGGATTCCATACACCTGATTGGCTTCCGCTTCCTTATCCGGCTCAGAGACGGGATCCACAACGTCCAACTGCACCTTGCCACGTGATGCGATCTCGTACTCACGCAACATATCCCGCACCGTGGGAACAAGCGGCGCCAGCAAGGGGTGAGTCTTCTCGCTGAAATAACCGCGGATCAGCAGAGGCTCCTCCAACGAATCCAGGATGTCGATCGTCGGACGCGACAGGCTGTACTCCCGGTACTCCGTCAGATCCAGACGCA
Organism: Chloroflexota bacterium; assembly: GCA_012514315.1. Classification (GTDB taxonomy): domain Bacteria; phylum Chloroflexota; class Anaerolineae; order B4-G1; family B4-G1; genus JAAZAN01. Next base: position 5,982 of record JAAZAN010000108.1, on the reverse strand, counting down.
GGCCACGCACAGGGAACAACCAGATATTCGCGGCAATCAGGTTCACTGCGACCAGCCCTGACGTGAGCGCAACACGTCGACGGTGTTTCAGAGTACCGTCGGAGTAGCTCCAACGTTTACTCTCCAGCGAGAGCACGTTCAGTGCAAGGAATAGCCCCGTGAGCGTTGCGTAGTAGATCAGGTCACGCAGATCAATCACACCCCGTTCGATGCTCTGGAACCTGCTCCCAGATCCGATGGCACGAAGAATCTCGGCCATTCTGTCGCCAACGAAGTTGGTTACGCCACTCGATCCAACCAGATAGAAAGCCCCGCAGATCAGGACACCCGAGATCAGGGCAACAATCTGGTTGTCGGTACGCGATGATGTAAATAGCCCAATACCGGCGTAGGCCGCTGCCAACAGAAGCGACGCCAGATAGCCGCCCCAGACCGGCCCCCAGTCGAGATTGCCAACGATGGCGACTGTCAGGGGAAGGCCAAGTGTGAGTGTCAGCGCTATCGCAACGAGCGCTAGCACGGCCAGGAACTTGCCCAGCACGAGGCAGATCGGTGACACCGGCAACGTCAGAAGCAGCTCCAGAGTGCCGGCGCTCTGCTCCCCGCTCCACTGCCTCATGGTCAGGGCTGACACCAGGAAGATCAACAGAACCGGCATCCAGCGGAAGAGGGGACGCACATCGGCGATACCCCGTGCAAAGAAGGAGTCGACCCAGAAGAAGGCAAAGAGCGTGGCTAATAGAAACGCGCCCAGGAAGATGAGGGCCATCGGCGAGCCGAAGTAGCTTCGCAGTTCCTTCCGAGTAATCGCCAGTGTCTCTTTCATTGCGTCACCACCAGCGTCGACGTGTCATCGGGCGTCGCGACCTCATTAAAGACCGACTCGAGCGTTCGCACGTCAGGCCGCAGCTCGCGAAGCGGCCAGTCCATCTCGCGTGCCAACTGGAAAATTCGTGGACACAGGTCAGCATCCGCTGTCGGGGCTGCCGTGACCCGGTATGCGGGGTATCCCCCCACTGCATCAAACGGCTGAACGTCGGCCACACCAACCAGACGGCGCAGTGCTCCAGGCGTTCCCTCGGCTGCCCGTTCGAGAACCAAGATCGCGTCCGACGTCGATGCGAGATCAGCCAGCCGTGCATCGGTCCGAACCTGTCCATTCATCAGGATAATGACGCGCTCGCAAAGCACTTCCACCTCTGACAGGATGTGTGTCGAGAAGAGCACCGTGCTGCTCTGGGCGAGACTGCGGATGAGACGCCGAATCTCGACAATCTGCGTTGGATCCAATCCGATCGTGGGCTCATCCAGTATCAGAAGCTTGGGGCGGTGCAGAATCGCCTGGGCAAGCCCGACGCGCTGTCGATACCCCTTACTAAGCTGCCCGATGGGACGCGCCAGGTGCTGGGAGAGCCCAGTCGCGTACACCGCTTCCGAAATCCTCAGTAGCTGCTCATCCTCCGGGATCTGCCGCAGTTCGGCCACGAGCAGTAGGTAGGACTGTACGGATAGCTCTGGGTAGACCGGTGCGTTCTCCGGAAGGTAGCCGATCCGCGCCTGCACGGCTTTGGTCTCGTTCAGCACATCTAGACCATCGACCATCACGCTCCCCTCATCCTGTTGAAGATACCCCGTGAGGATCTTCATCATCGTCGTCTTGCCGGCGCCGTTAGGTCCCAGGAGCCCGACGATCTCGCCGGCCTGTACTTCGAAACTCACTCCCTGCAACGCCTGCACCAGTCCGTAGGACTTGGTAACATTCGTGACTTCAATCATGCCGCTGTGACCTCCGATTTCCACTGACCGGGTACCGGATCCAGGGATCGTCTCAGCTCAAACGCGTCTACATCGCCGTAGTTCGAGTGCCGTGCGCTACTTCGAGGTGCTGGATTTCGAGGACCGCCCACTATCGTTGACATAGAACCCGGACCCCTTGAAAAAGATTCGAGGCGGAGAGAATACTCTCCGAACCTGGCGGTGACCCGAGGGACAGAACTCAGGACAGGGATCGGGTTCACCGTAGCGACATTCGATCTGAAACCGTTCGCCGCATTCCTCGCATTCGTACTCATAAATAACCATCGTGCTGCAATGACCTCCCTATGGCCTGTCATCGGGCAATAACTCAACAGGTCCACATTATAGCCAGACTCCACTAGAAGCGTGTTAGAACTCGATCTGGCTATACGTTGAACCGAATGGTGAGGATATCACCATCGCGAACGGCATAGTCGCGGCCTTCGAGTCGCAGCTGACCGCGTCGGCGAGCCTCGGCGAGAGAACCAGCCTCCAGCAGGTGCTCTGTGCTCACCACCTCAGCTCGGATGAAGCCACGGGCCAAGTCACTGTGGATCACCCCAGCGGCCTCGACCGCCGAAGCGCCCCGGCGGATGGTCCACGCACGCACCTCGTCGTCGCCCACCGTGAAGAAAGACTGGAGGTCGAGTAGATGGTAGCTTGCGCGAATCAGACGGTTGAGCCCAGGTTCTTCGATCCCGTATTCATTCCTGAACAACTCGGCCTCTTCTGGCTCGAGGCGTGCGATTTCCATCTCCAGACCGCCTCGCAAACAGATGACCGCAGATCGGGAATGCTGATAGCTGATATGGTGGTCGGGATCTATGTCACCGTCGTCACCCACGTTCAGCATCACGAGCACGGGCTTCTCCGAGAGGAACTGATAGCCGCGTAGCCGCTTGGCCTCCTGCGCGGTCAGGTCCAGATCGCGGACGGGTTTCTCAGTCTCCAGCGCAGCTCGCACACGCTCGAGCAAGGCACGCTCATCTTCGGCAGCCTGACGTTCGACATACTCGCCGCGCTTTCGTGCCAGGTCGTGCTCCAGTCGTTCGATTCTACGCTCGACGATAACCAGATCCGAGAAGATGAACTCGAAATCGAGCGCCGCCAAGTCACGGGCCGGGTCTACCGATCCGTTGGGATGGGCGACTCGCGGGTCATCAAACGCTCTCACAACGTGCAAAAGCGCATCGCTTTGAGCAAGGAGGTTCAGAAGTGGTCCCGTCAGCCCCCCCTCGCGGCCGATCCCCACACGCAGGCCTGCAATATCGTTGTACTGAATACAGGCATAGGTCGTCTTGCGCGGCTCGAACATCTTACTCAGGCGATCGACCCGGTCATCCGGCACTGAGATCACCGCTGCGTGAGTCTCAAGCTGTCCAGAGCTGAAGGTCGAGGTCTCCACTTGACTCCGGGTCAATGCGTTGAAGACTGTCGTCTTTGTGCTGTTGGGCAGACCTACGATTCCGATCTGCATGAATCCCTCCGCTACAACAATCGTGCAGAGCAACGAGTCCGCTCTGCGTGCAACATTGTAACACGGAGACACAGAATTGCCAACTGGCGTCGCTGCTCGTCGGTGCAGCCGCCAGTGACGCATCAGTCTGATGTGACCAAGGTCAGACATTATTGCAGGCACAACCGTGGTTGGCATGACCGATCAGGACGGAACACCCACGCGCCACACGGGGCGCGGTTGCCCCAATCTGCGTTTCAGTGTATAATCTCAGTTTGTTGCAGCGCGATACACCAACTTAAGGAAATGAGCCATGAATCTGATCGAATCGATGGACCGCCAGCTAGAACCCAACCCGAACATTCCCGATATCCGTGCCGGGGATTCGGTCCGTGTACACGCCCGAATTATCGAGGGTGAACGGGAGCGCATCCAGGTCTTCCAGGGTACGGTGATCGGTGTCAAACGCGGCGGTGTGAATGCGAGTTTCACTGTGCGACGGACAGCCGCACACGGTATTGGCGTTGAGCGAACGTTTCTCTTCAATTCGCCCCGTGTTGAGAAGGTTGAAGTGCTGAGACGCGCGAGGATTCGCCGCAGCAAGCTGTACTTCTTGCGCGAGCGCAGCGGCAAGTCGGCACGTCTCCGCGAGAAGCGAGCCTAGTAGTTTAGCATCTCGCCGCTGATGGTCGCGGCACAGCTTCGATGGGGGCTCAGATGAACAGGCTGCAGCCCCTTTTTGCGTAATAAGAATGCGGGGGGCGAGGCAGTCTGCGGTGTAGAGCCCGCTCCTGTGCTGTTCACGTCCGTACCGTGTGGAGTCGGTCGTATGACGCCTGTGATTGGTATCACTGGACGGACTGATCTGTCAAGTCAGCCTGCGGGTATCTGTATCGTATCGGTCGCACAGGTGTATGTGGACTCGGTCAGTTGGTCTCACGGGGCTCCCGTGATTGTGCCACCAGGATTGCCGGAGTCTCAGTTGCGTGCAGCCTACGATCGTCTGGATGGACTCGTCCTCTCCGGTGGCGGTGATATCGTGCCAAGCTGCTACGGCGCCGACGACAGCGGCCTGCTCTGGAGCACAGATGCGGCGCGTGATACCGCTGAGATTCGGTTGGCGCGCTGGGCGTTGGAGGATGACAAGCCGGTACTCGGGATCTGTCGCGGCATACAGGTACTCAATGTAGCCGCAGGTGGTACGTTGATTCAGGATGTCGCCACCCAGCTCAGTGCATCAAGGATCACTCACAGTACCGCGGTGAGCCGTCCTATGGACACCGTGTGTCATCCTGTGGAGATTGCGACGGGCACCGTCCTGGCCGGTATCTTCGGAGCTGGCCCACTGGGAGTGAATAGCGCTCACCATCAGGCCATACTCGATCCAGGCTCTCGCCTCAGCGTTACGGCACGGGCTCCCGATGGCGTGATTGAGGCAGTCGAAGCCACCGATCACCCGTTCTGCCTTGGAGTGCAATGGCATCCCGAGGCAATGTTGAAAACATACCCGGTCATGCGTCGTCTCTTCGACCGGCTGATTGCGGCTGCCCGAAGACAGTCATAGCGGGTTGGCAGCACGCACTGGGGCTCACGACCATTCTACCTGCCCGATCGCTCGGTGCGTTCGGAGGGACACACCAACCCGTCCAGTCCCCCTGGCAGAGCTCCGATCATCCCGACACCACGCAGGCCGAACACTCGAGCTACGGTGCTTGCGCATCCCGCACAGTCAGGGTGCTCGACCGCGATCCCAGCACACGTTGATGTATCCTGGCTCAGATACGTGTCCAGACCTGGCTACCCGGATATGGCAGGAGTACAGCGTGGCAACCGGTGGCGCCTGTCGAGCACTTCGCTGTGCGCGCTGAGGAACACCTCGTCTTCGCAATGCACGCACTACATGGATCGTGGTCAAGACCAGCAATCAGCGTTGATCCTCGCACGAGCGCCTCTTGCCGATGGATCCGACGCCTGCCAGGGGTTCTGTCTGCTCCCCCCGTCAAGGCATATCTTGTCTCTCAGCCTTCACCTCGATAGTCACGGGCGCGCCGCGCTTGAACGCCTCGAGCTGCTTCTCCAGCTCCAGGCGTCGGATCGCAGCAGCGTGCTGCCCCTCCTCAATCAGTGCATCGATACCGTCTCGCACTCGCTGCCGCAACTCGCCCCCGGAGAAGGGCGCCAGAAGCAGAGCAGCAATGCCTCCCGCCAACATCCCGGCAAACACCCCCGAAACGAACATGACTGTCTTGCGCATAGGCAATGCACCTCCTGGTTCGAACTCTACGTTGTGATTATACACTACGGGCCTTCACGGGCAAGTAGCTGGACGCTGGTTCCAGACACCCTAAGCGGTGTGCTGCCTCGGCGCCTGGCTTGCCAACGGGCCGAATCCCTGGCGCGGAAATCGTTTGCGCATCACCTGGGCGCTGCCGAAAAGCACAGTGTTCAGACCGAGTGCCCGGAGCGCCGATTCCAACGATGTGCCGCGATAGCCAGATAGACTGCTCCCAGCGCGATGAATATCGCGTTGAACGCGATCATCGTTCGGAACCCCAGGAGTTGAGCCATCGTCCCTCCCAGCGGTGCGCCGAGAATCGATCCGATCGCGCCAGCGGAGCTGTACAGCCCGGATACCTTCCCCCTCTCGCCCCTTGAGCGCACCTCAGCCGCATATGCCATCGCTGTTGCGGTGAATGCAGAGAAGGCGAACCCGCGGACCAGTTGGACCA
>JAAZAN010000012.1 GCA_012514315.1 Chloroflexota bacterium | reverse complement strand
TTTGGCTGAGGCTACTCCGAAGAACTCAAGGGCGGACTTGACTCGTTCGGCAGGCGAGGCTCCTTCCTTGACCCAGCCGCGTTTCACCAACTCGGCGAAGGGTATCTGCGAGAGCCAGTCGAGCTGTTCGTTGAGCTCGTCAGTGTCTTTGAGACTGAGAAGGTACTGCTGATAGTTCTCTTCGCGGCGCCTCCAAAAGTGCGCCGGCACGTTCAGAACGCGCTCGAGTTGCAGGGCTGTATCAGGTGTGATCGACGCCTTGCCGTTGATGATCTCGTTTACTGTCTTCACCGGGCGCCCCATCCGCTGTGCCAGCTCCGCCTGGGTCATACCAAGGGCCTCGATGGTTTCCAGCAGGGTGGAGCCGGGAGGCGTGACTATCCGCTCGGTCAATGGTAATCCACCACCTTCAGCAATCTGATCGCAGTCACCTTCGTCCAATCCAGACCCCCATCCGGTTTCCGAGGTGGTATGGCATCAGCCGGTTCGAACACAAGCCTGAGACCTCCGCTGAGGTGAACAGAGAGCATCCCCGACATGCTCCCAGCGAGCTCGTGGCACTTCGGCCCGGGAAGGTTACGTATGTCAGCCAGGACGTAGGCTGCCTCCAGTTCATCAAGCCTCTGTGCGAGCTTCGCAGCACACGGTGCACCCCACAGGCGACGCGCGATGGCAGCGTTCATGCACGCCTTCTTCAGCCAGTTCGTCTGGTACAGTATGTGCACGCGTCGCACTCCCTGTCAACACGAGATTTAACCCTTAAGGTTATTATTGATTCGGGCATGTGTCTCTCGACAGTCGCTAGGGTATCGCAGCCATCGTGGGCCCTGTGATACGTCTTCCATGCAGTACCATAGAATCCGCCATGATTGGGGATAAGATCAACTCTCTAGGATGTGCGCGGAACCCATCACTCTTCAGTTGCCGAACGGGGCGGGCGCAGGAATCATTGGACTGTTGCAGAAGTGAAAGTGGCAATCGCCTCCATCGAAGATGTCGATTCGGCTGAGGGACTCGGTCTCACCCGCCCGGTAAGCCCCTTTAGGCTGCGGAACCTTACTTGAAGTGGCATCTGCCACAGTGTCCTGGACTACTTCAGGGCAGAGCTGGGCGACGAGTACGCGCCACCGGTCTTGATGAAACAGATGGTAAACCCGGGCCGCCTGGGCCGGAAGACTGGGCAGGGGTGGTACGACTACTCTGACGGCAGGAAGTGATACTGAACAGGTATGAGTCGTTACGCAGTTGTCGACATAGAGACCACGGGCATCTTGCCCGAGCTCCATCACAAGATCGTGGAGGTCGCTGTGGTCCTGGCGGACGACCGTGGACAACCTGTGCGCGAGTGGGAGACCCTGATCAACCCCGTTCGTGACGTGGGCGCGACGGAGATTCACGGCATCACTGCAGCGGATGTATACTCAGCTCCGACCTTCGACCAGGTAGCGCCGGAGCTGGCGTCGCTCTTGCGCGGGAAGGTGATCGTTGCGCACAACCTGTCGTTCGATGCGCACTTCTTAAGCGTGGAGTTCGCCCGCGCAGGATATGCTGTGGGGTTCGGGCGGACAACAGGCCTCTGTACCATGCGGTTGGCGTCGCACTACCTTCCCATAGGTGCGCGGTCGCTGGGGGCTGCTGCGACTGCATTGGTTATTGCATCGATCAGGCGCACAGCGCACTGTGCGACGCCCGCGCGGCAGCTCGTCTTCTTGAGTACTACATCGGGCAGGATGAGGACTTTGCTGGGTACTGGGCGGACGTAATCTCCGCTGCGGAGAAGATCGAATGGCCGTCGACTTCGCATG
>JAAZAN010000107.1 GCA_012514315.1 Chloroflexota bacterium | reverse complement strand
CCGTCTGGATTACTGCGGCATCGTAGAGATGCAGACGGACAAAGAAGCCGGCGGGTGGAAGATGCTCTGTATCAACAGACTCGCATAGCGCAGGACGGTCATGCCTCGTGAGCGGGCTCTCGAACCAGAAGGAAGGAGGAGTCTGATGAAAATCGGCGCACAGGTATATGTCAGGGGCAGCGTCGAGGCTGTGGGAATGTACTGCAAGGCTTTCGGCGCAGAGATAGGGTTCTTTGTCAAAGATGAAGCCAAGAACGAGTATTTGCACTGTGAGTTAATGATCGATAGCCAGCTATTCATGGCTGTCAGCGAAGCGCCTGCTAGTTGCGACGTCAGCAAGAAGACCGCGTGGCAGACGATGGCGTTCAATGCCTACGATCTGGGTAGTGAGGAAGCTGTGCGTAACGCCTATGACGTACTGCGCGATGGGGGCACCGTCATTGACCCGTTAGGCCCGTGCGACTGGAACCCCTGTTGCTCCAATCTGATCGATCGATTCGGCGTTTTCTGGTGGATCGCGATCTAGGCGCGGTAGCATGTTGATGAGATCATGAACGTCCGAATGCATGGGTTCATATGGCGATGTGAGCCGATAAGCAGACCGGAGTTTGTGGCATTGGCTGGATGCGAGCATGAAGTTGGGTTATGAACATCACATATAGTACAAGAAAAGACTTGCCGTCTGAGCAGTTGCATCGGCTATTCATGTCAGTGGGTTGGTCGGATGGAATGGAATCTCCATTCATGTTGAAGAACTTCAATGTGCCATTTCTCAACTCGACAGTAGTCATCTCAGCGTGGGAGAATGACTGCTTGGTTGGATGTGTGAGGGTGCTTAGTGACAGAGTGGTCAGGTCTGTGATTTATGATTTGGCTGTTGCCCCAGCATTCCAGAATCAGGGAATCGGGAGAGAATTGGTTAGAAGGTGTATTGAGCATTTCCCAGATTCGGAGTGGTTAGTTGGAACAACACAAGAGGTGTCAGCCTACTATGAGAAGATGGGGTTCGAAGTCGAGCAGGGAGTGTTCCTGAGATTACCTTCCAGGTGGTTCTAGTGGAATGTGTGAAAGGAGCTCTCTGCCTACAGATCTCGATATGGCGATGAGCTTGTAGCGAACAACGAGCAATCCCCGCAAGGGTGTACAGACGGCCTCGCCGTCTTTGCGGGATGGCCTTCAGACTAGACCGCTACACCTTCGGCACAGCAAATAGAAGAGCTCATCACACTGTGGTACAAGGACCAACGTTGACGTAACCAGGTATTCGTAGGGAGTTGAGCATGGGCCATCAGATCATCCATCTTCCGAAAGAAGAATGGAAAGAACATCCTATTCCATTGCGCTATACGACGACGGGGTATTACGACGTTGCAGTTGATCGGACCGCCAGCGGGTTCCAGGTTACTATCTTCAGGAAACCATTTGGGACTCCGGTAACACACACGCCGGAAGAGTACGACTTCCCGGACAGGCTGTACGCGGACTACCGGCAGGACGCCTATGCCTGGGGCGTTGTGGAGGACGGCGAGCTGATCGCCGCCATCGAAACCTGCCCAGAGACATGGTCGAACCGGCTTCGGGTGACAGAACTGTGGGTCGCTGATGCATACCACCATCAGGGAATCGGGCATGCGCTGATGGCGCTCGCAAAAGAACAGGCCAGACGGCAGCGCAACCGCGCCGTCATTCTGGAGACACAGTCCTGCAATGTGAATGCCATCGGCTTCTATCTACACGAAGGCTTTACGCTGATCGGCTTCGATTCCTGCTGCTATGCCAACAACGATCTGGAGCGCAAGGAAGTGCGCCTGGAGCTGGGCTGGTTCCCGCCGAAGAAGCCAAAGCTATCACGGGAGGACATAACGATCCGCGAGGAGCATCCGGAGGACTACTTCGCTACCGAGTTGATGACTCAGCGAGCGTTCTGGAACAAGCACCACCTGGGCTGTGACGAACACTTACTGGTCCGCAAGCTCCGCACCGACGAAGCGTATCTGCCCAAGCTCAGCCGTATCGCTGTGAAGGACGGGCAGGTGATTGGCAGCATCATGTACTCCAAGGCGTACGTGATGGATGGAGACAACAGGACAGAGCTGCTAACCTTTGGCCCCCTGTGCGTCGACCCGGACTGGCAGGGCTGCGGCGTCGGGGAGATGCTTCTCCGCCAGACGATGAAGCTCGCGGCTGGTGAAGGGTACCGAGGCATTGTGATCTACGGGGAGCCGGAGTACTATCCGAGACTTGGCTTCGTAACGTGCGACCACTTCGGGATCACAACGCCGGACGGCAAGAACTTCGACGCCTTCATGGGAATCGAGCTGGTACCTGGCGGGCTTACCGGAGTACACGGAAGGTTCTATGAAGCCGATGTGTTTCATGATCTGCCTGCCGACGAGGTTGAGGCGTTCAACAGGCTGTTCCCAACCATGGAGAAGCAGCGGTTCCCAGGGCAGTGGGACTGATTGTGACTGGGCTTGCGCACCAGGCAACCTCGCCAGATCGCCGGGAGGCTGTGCGCACTGCCCCACCCTGTTCGTGCGATAGGCAAGGAGAGAAGTGCACACCATGGAAAGAAGCTTGTCCGTCCTGGTGAACAACGCCACAGAGTGGGCGATGGCTCGCCTGGGCTCCACCGAATACCGCTTACAATGTCTGGCGTTCGTCGAGGATGCGCTGGAACGAAGCAACCACATCGAGATCT
>JAAZAN010000106.1 GCA_012514315.1 Chloroflexota bacterium | reverse complement strand
GGTGTTCGGGGGCAGCGTGGTGCTGGAGGTGACCGATCACCCCAACGCGGTGGCGCTGGCGCCGGCGTGCGAGGAGATACGCCGCGGTCTGAAGGAGCGAGTCGATGCAGCCCAGGGCCATCCCATGGACCTGAGCATCACGGATATCTACAATCTGGCCGGCGATCCGCTGACGTTGCGACGCTGGGCCGTCGCGGCGCAGGAGACCGTGAGCTGAAGAGGGGATCGTCGCGCCCCAGTGCGGCGTTCCCCGATGGTCGGCTTGCAGTACCCCGGTTTCAGTCATGAGTAGGCCACCAGTGTTTGAGTCGATAGCGGATTTGGTAGGGACGCCAAAGTGGGGTGTGCCTCCACAAGAAGCGACCGAGCCAGCGGACCATACGGTGAATGATGGGGGTGAAGGTGGAGGAGCGCAGGATTTCGAGGCCGAGACGGACATAGCTGAGAGGGCCGCGCGCGACGAACTGGCGGGCCCAGACAGGCGTAGGCGGGATGGAGCCGCGATGAGGCACGATAGGAGGAGGTGGAGCGGGGCCTTGATCCAGCCAGAGGAATGAGTCGGTTTGATTGGGCGGGGAATCTTCCCAGAGCTGTGGGGCCAGGGAGAGTGGGGCCTGCTCGGCGTGATCGAGGTCGCGGTACGACTGCAATCCAGCCAGCGCCGCTAACCAATGCAAACAGCAAATGGCTAGGAGTAGACGGTGAAGGTGTAAGACCGAGGTGAGGCGATGTTGATCGCCGCTTTCACGCAGTATGACCCCGCGTTTCTCATCCCGGTTGGCGCATTCGATGCGCATGCGCCAACGATACACGGTTTGAACGTTATCTGGGTCGGTGAGCGTGGTCGCCAGGTACCAAGGTTCCTTCTGTCCCTTCTCCCAGACGGCAAGTACCGCTACGGGCACCTGGTCGGATTTGGCATAACGTGCTTGAGGTATCCAGCGAGTCTCTCCAGGCTGCAAAGAGAGAATGTCTTTGACCGCACCTGCCAAGCCGTCGGGAAGCGTGATCCAGGTGTCCGCATCAAACCGAATCACGAAATCCCGTTGAGCGGCGAGCAGGCGCTCAAACAAACTGGCCCGGGCGAATCCACGGTCCGCCGTTATTACCAGGTGTAATGAAGGAGGCGTGAAAGACCACAGGAAATCCAACAGATGTTCTTCAATCTGATTCTGACTGTCCCACTCAGAGACCACGGAACTGGCGGGAAGGTGGCTGCGGGCTTGACCAGGCGCTGGCGGGCATATGGCGGTGCCAAAACTTGGCCAGTGGGAGCGGGACGGGAAACAGGCTTCCAACGTGCGGCGGTGATAGGTCGTGAAAGCGATAGGCAGCGCCCGGCTGCCACAGGGCACACTGACCAGTAGCGCCGCAAACGGCTCAAAGTAGGTGGTATCCAACATCACAGGCAATAGGCACTTCTCTCCTTCTGGCTGAGGAACGTCTGCACCCAAACGCAAAGAGAGCGTGAGCCACCGGCTTGAGATAGCCGCCTCGTCCAAACGGTCATTCGAGAGAAAGCGGTCGAGGCGTTTGAGACGAGCATGCAGCGAGAGGGGCCTCCTCCGTGGATCAATGTCCGCCCATGCTCGCACGATCTCACTGAGACACAGCCGCGGACGTTCCAGCACGGCCATCATCGTCAATGCTAACACGACCTGTTGTGTCTTGCGCCACGTCGGAGCCAGATTCTGGACAAAGGTTAGCGTATCATGGTATGCTATGCTCATCGGCAGCTCCTGAGACTGGTTGGTTTCGCAACCTTAACTTGCCTCAGAGCTGCCGTTTTGTCCAGTTCCACAAAGTGGGGTACTGCAAG
>JAAZAN010000105.1 GCA_012514315.1 Chloroflexota bacterium | reverse complement strand
TGAGAGAATCCGGCTCCTCATCATAGATGACATTGCGGAGACACGGGAGAATCTCCGTAAGTTGCTCTCGTTCGACGTGAATATCGAGGTGGTTGGTGCAGCGGCCTCGGGTATCGAAGGGATCCAGCTGGCCAAGGAGCTGCATCCGCACGTCGTCCTGATGGACATCAACATGCCGGACATGGATGGCATCACCGCCACCGAGATTATTCTGAAGGAAGTGCCAACAACCGAGGTCGTTATGCTCTCCGTACAGGGAGAGACGGACTACCTTCGTCGCGCTATGCTGGCGGGCGCCCGCGACTACCTGACCAAACCGCCCAGTGGTGACGAGCTGATGAGCACGATCCACAGGGTATATCAGATGGGGCAAGCTCGGGCGGTGACGATGATGCCCGCGCATCCCGTTCAATCGACGCCAGCGCCAGTCGAAACCCGCGCCGGAGGGCGCGATGGAAAGATCGTCGCGGTGTATAGTCCCAAGGGCGGTGTCGGCTGCACGAGTGTTGCTGTGAACCTGGCTGTGGCTCTACAACAGGCTGTGGGCGCTGACAAGAAGGTCGCGTTGGTAGACACCAACCTTCAGTTTGGAGATGTCGGTGTCATGATGAACCTCCCGGCTGGACGGAGCATCATCGACTTGGTGTCACAGATCGACGAGATCGATCCGGATATGCTCAGTACTGCGCTATCTCCACACGGATCCGGCGTCAAAGTCCTTCTGGCGCCGCCTCACCCCGAGGCGGCTGAGAGCCTGCTCACGATTCCTTCGGACGAGCAAGGCAATGGCAACTCGGCGCTCTCCATCATCTTCGATATGATCTGTGACACATTCGATTACGTCGTTGTCGATATGTGGAGTCGCGTTGACGATATCACCCTGACTGTGTTTGACAGAGCTACACTCATCGTGCTGGTGATACGGCCTGACATTCCTTCCATCAAGAACGCTCGTCTGTTCCTGGAGGTGTCAGGCAAGCTCAATTACCCCTTGGAGAAGATGGCGCTCGTTGTCAACGGCGTGGATCGGCGGCTGGGGATTCGGATGGACCAGATTGAGCAGGCGATGATGCCTATCGCGGTCCAGATTCCGCTGGATGATCAGGCTGCGCTCGGGGCCGCGAATCATGGCGTTCCATTTGTGATGCGGGACCGCAGCCGACCTATTTCACAGGCGATCGGGAAGCTCGCGGAGTATGTCCAGGATGTTGTTAGGCGCGAAGAGTCAGCGCAGGAAGAAGGCGCGCACACGGCGTCAGCCGGATCGGTACGTCCCAGGCTCGCCCGTATCTTCGGGCAAGGTGGATAGGTACGCCTTCCATGGGTCGCAGTTCGCGTTTGTGAGAGGATGGGGGTATGTCTCTACTGAAGCGGATTGAGAGACAGAAACAAGAAGCCGTCCTGCGTGAGTCTGATGATATGCAGGAGCTGCGAGTGCGCCGGCCGGCGATACCGCCGAGTCGTGACGCCTATATGGACCTGAAGACGAGGATTCAGAACAAGCTGATTGCTGACCTGGATCCCACGATGGACGTGACCAAGACCGATGAAGTCCGCCGGACCATTGAGGAAATGTTCAACAACATCCTCACAGAAGAGCAGAACGTGCTCAGTCGGGCGGAGCGGAAGCGTCTCTTCCAGCAGATCGTTGCGGAGATTCTGGGCCTCGGGCCGCTCGAGCCTTTCATGGCCGATCCGACGATCTCCGAAGTGATGGTCAACGGCGCCAAGAACATCTACGTTGAGCGGCAAGGGAAAATCGAACGAACGAATGCTACCTTTGAGTCTGATGAGCACCTTATGCGGATCATCGAGCGCATCGTTGCGCCGCTGGGACGGCGCATTGATGAAAGCTCCCCGTACGTCGATGCGCGTCTGCAGGATGGTTCTCGAGTCAATGCCATTATCCCACCGATCTCACTCGTTGGCCCCACGCTGACGATCCGCAAGTTCTTCCGGATTCCATTGACGGTCGAGAAGCTGGTCGAGTTCGGCACCGTTACGCCAGAGGCAATGGAGTTCCTGAAGGCCTGTGTTATGGCCAGGCTGAATATCGTCGTTTCGGGAGGAACTGGTACGGGCAAGACGACGTTTCTCAACGTCCTCTCGGGCTATATTCCCGGAGATGAGCGAATCGTCACGATTGAGAATGCTGCGGAGCTGCAGTTGCGCCAGGAGCATGTCGTGACGTTGGAGTCTCGTCCGCCCAACATTGAGGGACGAGGAGAGGTATCGATACGCGACCTGGTGGTCAACTCCCTCCGTATGCGTCCCGATCGCATCGTGGTGGGCGAGTGCCGTGGGGCGGAGGCTTTCGACATGTTGCAGGCGATGAACACCGGCCACGAAGGCAGTATGACGACGGTTCATGCCAACAACACACGCGATGCGCTGGCCCGTATGGAGAACATGATCTTGATGGCCGGTATGGAACTGCCACACCGGGCCATTCGTGAACAGATCACTGGCGCGATGGATCTGGTCATTCAATTGGAGCGGCTGCGTGATGGCAGTCGGCGGGTAATCACAATCACGGAAATCCAGGGCATGGAGGGGGATACGATCATCCGCTCGGACATCTTCAAGTTTGAGCAGACAGGTCTTGAAGATGGACGTATTATTGGTATGCTGCGTTCGACCGGGCTACGTCCCAAGTTTATGGAGAAGATCGAGGCGGCGGATATCCACTTGCCGCCATCAATATTCGGCATCGGGCAACGCAGTCGCTTCTAGCGGTGGGTATGTGCGTTGTGCTCTAGTGATGCACTATGGGGTTATGCATCGGCATAGCCTCGCGAATAGAGTTGCCTGATGGGGGAGGCCATGGGCGGGATAACGTGGATTGTAGGGATGGCCATATTGGGCCTTGGTGTAATGGTCGTTGGCCTCGTGGTGTCCCGTGTATCCGAACGATCTCTTGTTGAGAAACGCCTTGGCTTGCGGGAAAGCACGTCAGGCGAGTCTCGCAAGGCCGCGGAGCAGGATCGCAGGACGCCCATTGGGGATGTTCTGAACCAGATGCTGGCCCGGCGCGGAGTGGGCGCTGACTTGGCGACCCATCTCGCTCGTGCCGATCTAAAGATCACCGTAGGCGAGTTCCTGGCGGCTACGGTGATCCTGGTAGTGGGTGGTGGTGGACTGGCCTATCTCGTCACCCGGGATATGGTCATCACCGTAGCCGTCTGTCTGGTCGGATTCTTCGGCCCGCGCATCTATGTGAGCATTCTGCGGGGGCGACGGCTCACAGCGTTCAATAACCAGCTGAGCGACACGATCAGTCTGATGGTGAACTCGCTGCGCGCCGGATACAGCGTCCTGCAAGCTATGGAGGCTGTGGCGGACGAGATGGATCCCCCGATCTCGGTTGAGTTCAACCGTGTGGTACAGGAACAGCAGCTTGGCCTGAGCCTGGAAGCGGCGCTGGCCAACATGCTGAGACGCGTGCCCAGTGATGACCTGGATATGATGATTACCGCGATCAGCGTTCAGCGGGAAGTCGGTGGGAACCTGGCCGAGGTTCTGGACGCGATCAGCCACACCATTCGAGAGCGAGTTCGAATCAAGGGCGAGATCCGCGCGCTGACAGCACAGAGTCGTGTGTCAGGATATATGATCAGCGTGGTGCCTGTAGTACTTGCCAGTGTTGTTTACTTGATCAATCCCGGCTTCATGTCTCTGCTCTTCACTCAGCGGTGCGGTTGGTTCATGATCGGTTTCGCTGTCGTGGGTATTGTCATGGGGTATGTCGTGATCAACAAGATCGTCAGTATCGACATCTAGTCGGCCGGAGCGCATTATGTCGACATTCACCATTCCGATTGTCGCTGGCGGGTTGTTACTAATCCTGGTGACAGCCGTAGTCCTCATGCGTCTCCGCTCCAGCAGAAGGAACGTGATTGAAGAGCGGCTGGCTGATTTCGGGACACTCGAGCGTCCTCCTACATTGGAGGAAATCGAACTCTCCCAGCCATTCGTGGATCGTGTCGTGGTCCCGCTGCTGCAGAATCTGTCGCGTTCGATCACCCGGTTGACGCCGCAGCACCAAAGAGAGGCTATTCAACACCAACTGGACCTGGCAGGCAATCCTTACGACTTGGCCAAGTTCCTGGGTATTCGCGTACTCTATGCCATTCTGTTGGGTGGTCTGGGCGTGGCCGTGATGATCTTCGGTAAGGTGGGTCTCGTGCAGCGTCTGCTGTTGCCGATCGGGGGGGCATTGATTGGGTATGTTCTTCCCCTGGTCTCGCTCCGCGGGAGGATCCGGAGGCGTCAGACCTCGATTGTTCGTTCATTACCCGATGCGCTTGATCTACTGACCATCTGTGTGGAAGCGGGACTCGGATTCGATGCGGCGATGGCTCGTGTGGCAGATAAATGGTCGGATGAACTGAGCATCGCTTTCACCCGAGTGCTTCAGGAGCTTCAGCTCGGGAAGTTGCGCCGCGAGGCGCTTCGGGATATGGCGGATCGGATGGAAGTGCCCGAGGTATCGACGTTTGTCGCCGCGATTATTCAGGCCGACCAACTTGGTGTGAGTCTGGCACGCGTGCTGCGCATCCAGTCGGACCAGATGCGAGTGCGTCGCCGCCAGAGAGCAGAGGAGCTGGCCCGCTCAGCGCCGATCAAGATGCTGCCCGCTATTGCGTTCCTGATCTTCCCGGCGATCTTTGTTGTGTTGTTAGGGCCAGCGGTTCTCCAGATTATGAATATGGAAATCAACCTCTTTGGCTTCTGAGTGTCCCACATCGAGAGATGCTCTGTATGAGGTGCGCCGGCCGATGTCGTTCATGCAGACGGTTGGTCGGGGTTGGGATGGATTCCTGGGTCAGTTTGCTGACCTTCTGTTTCCTTCGCACTGTGTTGTATGTCGCCGAGGTGGTGCATGGCTGTGCGCCGAGTGTATGGCGACCTTCACCTCCGTTCCCCTGCCGGTCTGCAGTCAGTGTGGGGACCCAGTCGATAGGGTCGGGCTGTGCTCGCGGTGCCGGGTTTCCCCGCCGCACATCGACGGCATCCGCTCACTGTTCATATTCTCTGGCGTCCTGCGCGAGGTGGTGCACCAGTTCAAGTACAATGGCATCAAGGTGCTTGCAGCGCCGCTGGGGCAGGCGATGGTCGAGCTTTGTGCAGCGGTCGGTGGCAGCGTGGATATCGTAGTGCCTGTACCACTGCACCGTGCACGGATCCGGGAGCGGGGGTATAAT
Organism: Chloroflexota bacterium; assembly: GCA_012514315.1. Classification (GTDB taxonomy): domain Bacteria; phylum Chloroflexota; class Anaerolineae; order B4-G1; family B4-G1; genus JAAZAN01. The sequence goes on along the minus strand of JAAZAN010000105.1, from coordinate 11,454 downwards.
CAATCGAGCCTGTTGGCCGGCGTTGTGGCAGGTCAGCTGGGCCTGGATCTTAATGAACGTGATCTGTGTCGTCGGCGATCGACTCGGCCGCAAGTGGGGTTGGATATCGTGGGCAGGCGCGCCAACGTGACCGATGCCTTCGCATGTAACTCGGAGGCGTTCTCCGGGCGGCAGGTGCTGTTAATCGATGATGTGTGTACGACGGGCGCCACGCTGGAGGCGTGTGCCGCTGCCCTGTACGGCGGTGGAGTGCGGGCAGTATTCGCTGTCACACTGGCAAGGGCGCACTGGCAGAGTGTCCGATAGGGTGGGCTATGTTCGATACTATGTTTGAGGAGGCGGTATATGGCAGTATCAGTGTTTGTGCGCAATATGGAGTTGACACCTCGGCTCAATGACTACGTGCAGAGGAAGGTAGATAAGCTGGATCGATACTTGCCCTGGCTAGACGAAGCCCGGGTCGACCTGAAGGTTGAGAAGACTCGCGACGCAAATCAGAGCCAGGTGGCCCAACTCACGGTTCGCGCCCGGGGTGCGATCCTGCGAGCTGAGGAGCGTACCGGCGATATGTTTACCTCGATCGATGCGGTGATGGATAAGATGTACCGGCAGATCGCCCGTTACAAGGGCAAGAATCGGGATCGCTGGCACGCGGGAGTTGAGGAACTGCCCGGCGAGGACCTGGAGATCCCTCAGGCGGGTGAGATTGTTCGTGTTAAGCGCTTTGATATTCATGCGATGACATCCGAAGAGGCCATCGAGCAGATGGAGTTGCTGGGGCACCACTTCTACGTGTTTCTGAATGCAGAGGAGAATGCGATCAACGTCCTGTACAAACGGAACGACGGCAACTATGGTCTGCTGCAGCCGGAGCTGGCCTAGCGATAGATGTCTGACCGTTGGAGAGTCTGCGTGATGCCTAAATGGGGCTCGGTGCACGCCGAGCCCCTTGTCTCAAGGAGACAGATTGGTACGGAACAACGTGACATTGGTCCTGATGGTGGGTGGGTGGAGAGCCAGCCCAGTCGGCGATGTGCTGCGGGCGGCTCATCAGGCAGCTGCTCGTGATTTGTTGGATGACCTGTTGGGTACCGGCCTGATTGGTTCGGCCGTGGTGGCGACTGACGATAAAGAGTGGGGCGAGAGCCTCTCCTGCCCTCTGGTCGAGGTCGATGTCGACCCACCCGGTAAGCCCTTCCATTTCGGTCAACGCCTCGCTAGCATCATCGAGAGATGTGGAGCTCAGGCGGTTCTGTACAGTGGCGGCGGCTCGGCGCCACTGATGAACTCTGAGGCGTGGTATCCAGTGCTGGAGCGATTGGTTGCCGCAGATCAGTTGGTCATCACGAATAATGTTCATTCGTGTGACTGGGTCGGCTTTGTACCAGCTGGCCATGTGCTTCCGCTTGTGGCCGAGCAGGAACGAGATAATGCGGTAGCCTGGGCGCTATCGCGCGAGGTCGGGCTACCCTTGGAGAGCCTCGCGCCTTCAGCGGCCGCGCGATTTGATCTGGATACGCCCCTTGATCTTCTCATTGCCCGCCGCCACCGTGCTACAGGCTCACATCTCGACCGCTTTCTGGAGAATCTGGATTGGGCCTCCGATCGCCTGGATGCGGTCGCTTCGATTATGGAACGAGAGGGAGGCAGTCTCGTTATCGCGGGACGTGTTCCATCCGCTGCCTGGGTGGCTGTGGAGCAGGCGACCCAGTGCTGGATTCGCGTATTTTCAGAGGAACGGGGTATGCGAGCTAGTGGGCGGCAGGCGCGGGGAGAGGTCCGGTCCCTCATAGCGGACTATCTTCGTCTGGTAGGAGTGGACGGTTTGTTCTCTGAGCTGGCAACGTTGGCCGATGGGGTTATTCTGGATAATCGTGTCATCTTGGCGGCTCGTGGGATCTGGCCATCCGCTTCGGATCGGTACTATGCCGATCTGCTGCGTTGGGATAGCGTCGAGGAACCGTTCTTGCGCCGGATGACGTGGGCTGCGGCACAGGCAGCCTTTCCTGTGGTGATGGGCGGACACTCTGTGGTATCCGGTGGGCTGCTGGCGCTTGTCGAGACGATTCAGGGGCGGGAGAAGGCGCGATGAGGCGGGTTCTGATCGTGTGTACGGGCAATGTCTGCCGCTCACCGATGGCTGAAGTCCTCCTGAAAGCGCGCCTCGCGCGTGACGGGTCGCGGGATGACTGGGTCGTCAGGTCGGCTGGAACAGGTACTGTTGACGGAATGCCAGCGAGCATCTTCGCGATCGAGGAGATGCGGATGCGGGGGTTGGATCTTGCCGCGCATCGGTCGCGCAGCGTGACGCGGCAGGAGGTGGCTGGGGCGGATCTCGTTCTGGCGATGACCGATGCGCAGGCGAATGCCTTGCGGAACGCATTTCCCAAACACGCCGATCGGGTCTTCCTCCTCACCAATATGATCGGTAGGTCGTACGACGTTGCCGACCCGTATGGTGGAGCACAGGATGATTATGCAGCGACCGCTCGCGAACTTGAGGAATTGATCGAATCAGGTTACGAGCGCATCGTTACGCTGGCTGAGCGCTCCGATCTGGCGTAGACGGGAGCACCGAGCTTTAGGGCCGCGGCTGCCGTTCAATTGCTCGCGTTGAGTATGCTGTTTGCGTAACATCGCGTGCTCAGGATACGGGCTGGGTATCGGACAGCGCTTTCTGAGCAACGCTCACCAGACCCTCAAACGCAACGATGTTGCGATCCTTTTCGTGACGCAGCTTCATTTCAATACCGCCGTTACTCAGACTGCGTCGGCTGACCGTCGCGCGGACTGGGCAGCCGATCAGGTCGGCATCGGCAAACTTGACGCCAGGGCTCTCGTCGCGGTCATCGAAGAGCACGTCCATGCCGGCGTTCTCCAACGTAGTGCATACCCCTTCCGCCACAGACTGGACGTCCGGATCCGCTCCCAGCGCGACGATGTGTACTGCGAACGGCGCCACAGCGGGAGGCCACACGATGCCGAATTCGTCGTGATGAGCCTCGATGATGGCGGCGATCAACCGTTCGATCACGATGCCATACGCCCCCATCGCGACCTCACGTGATTGGCCGTCTCGATCAAGGTAGGTGGCGCCGGTGAGATTGGATGGCTGAGTACCCAGTGTATGGCAATAGCCCAGTTCGATTGCCGGGGTGACGGACAGGAATCCATCACATTGTGGGCAGCGCTGGCCGTCGCGTGCTGTCCGGATGTCGGCAACGAGTGTCACATCGAAGTCCTGGGGATAGCTTACGCCAATCGTGTGATGCCCTTCCAGGTTGGCTCCGACAACGACGTCAGCGCCGGACTGAATCGAGGGGTCCACCACGACCAGTACCCCGCGATCGGACACCGCGTGGCGTACGTTCAGGCCCAGGGGTGACGCATAGCCAGGTACGGCGCCCGCCGCAAGGATCTCCTCATCAGTAGCGGGTCGCAACTCACCGCCACCCAGGTGGCGCAGAAGCTTGGCTTCATTGACCTCCTGATCTCCCCGGATGAGCGCAAAGACAAGTTCATCTGGCGAGGATTGGTCGCCAGCGCGTTGCGCGATGGTGTACAGCACGGCTTTCATGATCTGGCTGGTGTGAACACCGAGGAACGCGGCCACGTCGGCAATCGTTCGGCAGTCCGGTGTAGCTACCGTCTTGGGCGATGTTGGATCCATTAGAGGCGAGGGCTCCAGCCGCGACGTAGCACACTCGATGTTGGCGGAATAACCGCAACGAGCGCATCGAACGAGTGTGCTGTCTCCTCGCGAGTGCGGCAGCAGGAACTCGTGCGAGGTACACTCACTCAGCTCAGTGTCCGCATGGGCGACTGTCACGTCCAGACCGCAGCGTGAGAAGACTCGTTGATAGGCTGACATGATCTCTGCATACGAGCGATCGAGGTCGGCGCGGCTGGAATGGAGGCCGTAGGCGCCCATCAGCCGAAACTCACGGGAGCGAATCAGCCCGCTATGGAGATGAGGTGGATCCCAGAACCGGGTCTGAGTGTGGAACACCAGGCAGGGGAGGTCGCGGTAGGAACGAATCTCTCTGCGTGCGAGTTCGGCGATGGCCTCCTCATCGGTTAGGGCCAACGTATACTCACGTTTGCTGCGGTCCCTGAAACAGATCACATCCGATGTATTAGGGTTTCGGACTCCTCCGAGGCGTCGTAGTTCGGCAGGATGTACTGAGGGCATCTGTAGTTCCTGAGCGCCAACTGAGGCCATCTCATCCCGCACAATACCCTCGATCCGTTGAACGACTCTCCAACCAAGCGGGAGATAGCAGTGGATCCCCGGAGCGATGAATCGCACGAGTGCTGCTCTCAACGCAAGCTGGTGGCTGGGTATTTCAGCCTCTGCGGGAGCATCCCTCAAGGTGCGGCCAAATAGGTTCGAGATTCGCATAGCGTTGCATTGTAGCAGCAGGTATCTATGGCGTCAAATCGCGTGGTCGGGCAGTCAATACTCCCCGAGGATGCTGCACGTCTGGCGTAGCCGTCCAGACGTAAGCCTTCTGGGGAGCGTAAGTCTACCTGGCTAAGTCTTGACGCGACCTCGCTTTCGGTTACAATGGCCAGAATATGGCGAGTGGACAGACGCTCCAGCGTGCGATTCCCATGTTTGCCCGTGTGTCAGATGCGACGCTGGCCGGGTTGGCACGTGTGGCGATCCGTACAACCCACGGGTCGGGTGAGACGGTTATCATCGAAGGGGATACGGCGACCGCTGTCTACTTTGTCGCCGATGGACAGGTCAGCGTATACCGGATGTCACCGAGTGGGCGAGAACAGGTGCTGGCGATACTGGGGCCGGGACAGGCGTTCAACACGGTCCCCCCTTTTCAGAAACAACCGCACAACCACGCCAGCGTGAGGGCTCTTGTCCGTACGTCGCTGTTGGCCGTCTTAATCGATGACTTTCGCCGCCTGGTTGCCGAGTCACCCGATCTGGCCCTGGCTGTTCTCGATGACTTCGCTGAACGTCTGGACCATCTGACGAACCTGGTTGAGGATCTTTCACTCCGTACTGTCCGTGGAAGGCTGGCGCGTTTTCTGCTGGAGCGTGCAGACCAGGGTGAAATGACTCAGCGCTGGACACAGGATGAGATGGCCGCCCAACTAGGCACGGTGCGAGACGTCGTCGGCCGAACGCTGCGCTCTTTTGTGGATGGAGGACTGATTCGCATCGAACGGAACAAGATTGTGCTGCTCGATCGTGAGGGCCTGTATGCTGAGGCTGAGACAGCTTAGTCTCACGTGGACAAGCGGTCGTGTCGTGCACGTCGTGTCTGCTGAGCGAAGCTTCAAATCCCATTGCGCGATCCGATCGTCGATTGGTGCTTGCGCCTGCTGAAGCTGCAATATGGTTGATAAGACATCGTCACGCGTCAAGCGCGGTTGGCAGACTCTCAAGTCACTTGCCCCATTCCCATCACTCCATGTGATTCTGCATTGGCCCAGCACGTTGCAGCGTCTCACGATCGCAACGGTTCACGATCGTAACGCCTGGCGCCTGTGTGTGGAGATATTCTGGGCCTCCATCCTCAACAGTGTGGCTGCGTTCAACGCAACCCTGGCCTTGCGCCTGGGTGCTGAGAGCTCCCATATCGGCCTGCTCAGTTCGCTCCCCGCTTTGCTGGCGATCCTTGTCAGTATCCCGACCGGCCGCCTCTTGGAGCGTCAGGCCAATCGAAAAGGGTGGGTACTCGGCAGTCTGGCGCTTCATCGTTGCGGGTATGCATTGGTCGTGTTGGTTCCGCTGTTGCCCTCTGTGGCGCTCAACCGGGGCGCCGTACTCGTGGCGTTGCTCGTGACGATGAGTACGTCGGCAACGTTCTTCGGCGTTGGCTTCAATTCGATGTTGGCCGACGTTGTCCCAGAGCGACGGCGTGCTGCCGTCTTTGCTACACGCAATATCATCAGTGTGACGGTTACAAGCCTGGTGACCTTCCTGTCTGGTCAGTGGCTCAATCGGGTCACGTTTCCGATTAACTACCAGATTCTATACGCGCTGGGTTTTGTGGCTTCTATGGTGAGCCTGTACGTCCTCACCAAAGTCCACGTCCCAGAGGCCGCCGTGGCGCCTTCCAGATCTCGTGGTAGACCCTCAGTCTCTGCACAGTGGCGCAGTTTGCGGGTCATCGTCCATGAACAACCTGCTTTTGTCCGGTTGACGCTCGACACGCTGTTGTTCAATCTGCCTGCCTGGACGGTCGGTCCGCTCTACATCCTGTACTTCATTCGGGAACTGGGCGCTACTGATGCCTGGATCGGCCTCCACGGTATGGTGGCCAACGTCGGAGCAATTGCGGGCTATGCGCTTTGGCAACGCGTGATTGGCCACTGGGGGGAGTCCAGGACCCTGAGGCGTACTGCCCCTGGCGCCGGGATCTATCCGATGCTCGTTGGACTCCTGCACTCGTTAACTCCAATCTTGTTTGCTGTCGGGCTGGATGGATTGATTGTGCCTGGCATCAATCTGAGTCACTTCAACATATACCTGAAGTCGTGCCCGCCGGACCGGCGTCCCCTCTTCATGGGCCTGTACGCGACCATTATGAACATAGGTGCGTTTGTCTGCCCGCTTCTGGGCGTAGTACTGGCGGATCGCTTCGGCCTGCCCACAGTGTTGTTGGCGTGTGGTCTGGTGCGGATCGTCGCTGGACTCACTTTCACAGTGTGGCCTGTCCGTATCACCGACGTTGGGGAAATCGGATGATAGACGCCTGAGCAGTCTTGTCGCTCGTTGCGACTTATGTCGTATCGTCTCAGCCGCCTTTCTGCTAATCTAATAGAGAAAGGCGGCTTTGATTATGGGTGAGTGGGCATTGCCGGAGATCAACTTGGAGAAGTGCAATCGATGCGGAGCCTGCATCGAGGTGTGTCCGACTTCTGCTGTGGAGATGGGGCCGCGAGGCCCGTTTTTCGTGCGGCCGCGCGTGTGCACGTTCTGTACCGAATGTGAGCCTGTCTGTCTGCAGGGCGCGATCACCTGTGCCTTTGGGGTGGTCTGGGAAGAAGAGAGTGAAAGGGGGACTTAAGTGGCGCGGAGACAGATCGTTCGAATCGATGAGGAGCTGTGTAACGGGTGTGGGGCGTGTGTAACGCCCTGTGCTGAGGGAGCTATTCAGTTGGTAGATGGCAAGGCGCGTGTCTTGCGTGAGGAACTGTGCGACGGTGCAGGGTTCTGTCTGGGCGTGTGTCCGACCGGCGCACTCAGCATTGAGGAGCGCGAGGCGGTTCCATTCGCTGCTGACCTGGCTGAGGCCGAGATGGAGGAGCGCGGGACCGCCTACATTCGCCAGACGTGTCACGTGTGCGGGCAGGGCGAGGACTCGCGTGTGTTGTTGCCCTGTCGAAACGCGGGTCAGAGCCTCTGGGTGTGCACGCGTTGCTTGCCAGCATTGATCCACGGATGAGATCCATCGGTTCATCCGGCATTCGGAACTGGACTATGATGACTGAAGACGGAGGTGCGTAATGAGACCAAGGCAACTGACTGCGGGAGTGAGTGCTCTTGGAGCGATAGACTGGAATCGACGACTTTTCGATTCCCTGGTCCCCTTGCCAGACGGTACAAGCTACAATGTGTACCTGGTGGAAGGTCAAGAGAGGACTGCCTTGTTCGATGCGGTAGATCCCAAGTGCGTCGACGAGCTCATGACACAGCTCGACGCCGTCCCGAGGGTCGACTATGTCGTGGCGCATCATGCTGAGCAAGATCACTCTGGCACGATACCCGATATACTGGAACGGTACAGCGAAGCTCGGGTTGTTGCCACGCCCAAAGGCAAGGGTATGCTGATGGATCATCTGCATATCGCCGAAGATCGTTTCATCACTGTGGAGGATGGTGAGACACTGTCACTGGGTGACAAGACCTTGGAGTTCATCCACACGCCGTGGGTTCACTGGCCGGAGACGATGGTGACTTACCTGCGTGAGGACCGTATCCTGATGAGCTGTGACTTCTTCGGGTCTCACCTTGCCACGACCGATCTCTATGTGACGGATGAATCTCGGGTCTATGAGGCAGCCAAGCGGTACTATGCCGAGATCATGATGCCGTTCCGCCAGATCATCCGGCGCAACCTGGACAAACTGGACGGGCGTGAGATCGATCTGATCGCGCCGAGTCATGGTCCAATTTACCCCAACCCGTCGTTCATCATCGATGCGTACAGAGACTGGATCTCCGATACGCCCAGGAACCTCGTGGTGCTGCCCTATATCTCGATGCACGGCAGCACGCAGGCGATGGTGGATCACCTCGTCGATGCATTGACAGCTCGCGGTGTGACGGTCCAGCCCTTCGATCTCTCGGTGACCGATATCGGCAAATTGGCGATCACGTTGGTGGATGCCGCGACGCTAATCGTCGGTACGCCAACGGTCCATATCGGGCCACATCCAAGTGTGGTCTACGCCGCTCACCTGGCTAACGCCCTCCGACCGAAGCTGCGGTATGCGACCGTGATCGGGTCCTACGGCTGGAGCAGCCGGGCGATTGAGCAAGTAGCTGCGATGATCCCCAATCTCAAGGTGGAGCTCTTTGATCCCGTTCTTGTCAGAGGGTACCCGGTCGCAGAGACGTTCGAAGCACTGGATAGCCTGGCTGACAAGATTGCCGAGCAACACAGGGCCGCGGGCTGGACGTAGTCCGAGCCGGACGGCCGCGAAACAAAGGATGTGACCATGTACGACGATCTGAGTGAGGCCTACGACTACTTCGTCGATTGGGATGCGCGTCTGGCCTATGAGATGCCGTTCATCGAGGAGTATCTACGCGAGGTCAATGCGGTGCGGGTGCTCGATACGGCGTGCGGAACCGGGATGCACGCGTTGGCGCTGGCCCGCCGGGGTTACCACGTGGTCGGAACAGACTTTAGTGTGAACATGATCGACCGGGCGAGGTCGAACGCATCCAAAGCAGGCCTGGAAGTGCAGTTCGCTGTTGCCGAGTTCGGGCGGACGTGGGCTGTGGCCGGTGACGGGTTCGATGTAGTCCTCTGCCTCGGCAACTCATTACCTCACGTTCGCACCTTGGACGATCTGAGTGAGACCCTGACTGACTTTGCATCCTGTCTGCGTCCTGGCGGTCGCCTGCTGGTCCAGAGCCGGAACTTTGACGCCGTTCTGAGGGGGCGGGAGCGCTGGATGGAACCTCAGTCGCGACAGGTGGGGTCCTCCGAGTGGCTCTTTGTACGCTTCTATGACTTCCGGCCGGATGGCCTGCTGGGGTTCAACATCGTTACGCTTCATCGGCCCCAACAGGATGATCAGTGGCGGCAACGGCCTGCCATGACGCTCTTGCGCCCATGGCAGGAGCACGAGATGCGCAAGGCATTCGTTGACGCTGGATTCACAGTCGTCACCGCATGGGGAGATATGCAGCGTGCACCGTTTGACACATTGACCAGCCCGAATCTGATCATATCAGGGCAACGTCGGGACGCGGACTGACTCGCACCTGGCGACTAACTGGACCTATCGGGTCCAATACCGACGATACACTATGACACGAAAGGAATTGACAATGAGCATGTTCTGTTATCAGTGCCAGGAAGCCGCCCGTAACGAGGGATGTACGACACAGGGTGTGTGTGGCAAGAGCCCGGAAGTGGCCGCGCTGCAGGATCTGTTGATCTGGGTCCTCAAAGGCCTGTCGTACTACGGAGTGCGCGCCCGCGAACTCGGAGTGAGTCTGCCAGAAGCTGATCTGTTTGTGGCAGAGGCCCTGTTTGCGACGATCACGAACGCCAATTTCGATCCGGAGCGGATCTCCGAGTTGGTCATGCAGGCCCTGCAGTATCGTGATGAGCTTCGCGTACGGTTTGAGGAGGTATATCACGAGGCGTGTGGGTCGAGCTATGATCGGCCCTTGCCTGAGATAGCGACCTGGCGCCCAGACGAGGATGCCACGGCGGCTATGGTTCAGAAGGGATGGGTTGTGGGCATTCTCGCCGATGCCAACCTGGACGCCGACCGCCGATCGCTCCGTGAGTTGCTCGTATATGGACTGAAAGGTCTGGCAGCATATCTGGACCACGCCTATGTACTCGGATTCTCCGACGATGATCTGCTGGCTTTCCTGCAGCAGGGGCTATGGGCTGCGGCCGATGACGACGCGTCCGCTGATGATCTGCTCCGTATGGTGATGAAGTGCGGCGAAATGGGGGTGCAGGGCATGGCGCTGCTAGATCGGGCCAACACCGAAACCTATGGCAACCCCGAACCCACGTGGGTGAACATCAGTGTCAAGGAGGGCCCGGGTATCCTGGTAAGCGGCCACGACCTGCGTGACCTGGACGAGCTCCTGCAACAGACTGCCGGGACGGGTGTCAACGTGTACACGCACGGTGAGATGCTCCCTGCCAATGCCTATCCGGCGTTCAAGAAGTACCCACACTTCGTTGGAAACTACGGGGGTTCCTGGTGGCATCAGCGCGAGGAGTTTGAGGCCTTCGGCGGCGCCATTCTGATGACGACCAACTGTATCGTCAAGCCAAAGAGAAGCTACTGGGATCGCATCTTCACGACGGGAATGGCTGGGTGGCCTGGTGTGCAACACATCGCCGATCGAGTGAACGGGGCGCAGAAGGACTTTGCTCCGGTGATTGCGGCTGCTCTGGCGGGAGAGTTCCCCCGGCCGCTAGAAGAGGGGAAGCTTCCCATCGGCTTTGCACACACTGCCGTGCTCAGCGTGGCCGATCAGGTGGTCGAGGCGATTCAGAGCGGCGCGATCAAGCGCTTCGTGGTGATGGCTGGCTGCGATGGACGTCAGCGCGCCCGAGGGTATTACACTGAGCTCGCCGGCGCGTTGCCCGAGGATTCCGTGATCCTCACGGCAGGTTGCGCCAAGTATCGCTACAACAAGCTGGAACTGGGCGCGATCGGCGGAGTCCCGCGCGTGCTGGACGCGGGTCAATGTAACGATTCCTACTCATTGGTCGTTATCGCGAAAGCGCTGGCTGAGGCGCTGGGCGTGGATGACATCAACGATCTGCCCATTGCCTACGACATCGCCTGGTACGAGCAAAAAGCTGTTATCGTGTTGCTGGCGCTTCTGTCATTGGGCGTCAAGAACATCAGGCTTGGCCCAACCTTGCCTGCCTTTCTGTCTCCCAACGTACTGGATGTCTTGGTGGATAAGTTCAACATTCAGCCCATTGGAACCGTCGAGGAAGACCTGGCTGCTATCACTGGTTAGAGTGTTTGTTGCTCGCGACGGCGCACACTGTGCGCCGTCGCGGAGGGGGTGAGTAGATGCGGATTCTGGCAATCATCAGTGGAGAGTATGGGCGGCGGCATGTCGACAACTTGCGATGCAACGGCCCATCTGATTGGGAGGTGTACGTCTGGGACGCACCGGCTGTATTGCCGCCCGTGATTGACTACCCCGAGGATTACCTGCCCGAGCATCTGCCTGCGGTGGATCTCGTTTTGTCACTGGCGGAG
>JAAZAN010000104.1 GCA_012514315.1 Chloroflexota bacterium | reverse complement strand
TCACGATAGAAAGATACCGAAAGTGAATTCGTTGACATCCCCATAATGTACACTATACTGACATGCCCTGCATCGCATGCTGCATGGCGTTCCACGCTTACTAACGAGAGGAGCCTGACGATGGCCAAGATTGTTGTCGTGGCAACCTATCCCAATCTCATGCATGCCGAAGTGGCCAGATCCAAACTGGCAGCCGCAGGCATCGATGCGATGATCACGAAGGATGATGCCGGCGGTATGATCCCCTCATTCCAGGTGTTCGAGGGGGTCCGGCTGCTGGTGAGAGAGGATGATCTGCCGCTTGCCCGGGATGTCCTCGCGGACGAACCAACATATGGTTCGTACGATGAGGAGTGGCCCCCTGAGAGTAACTCCGTGTAGGATATCTTCCACGTGCCCCGCACGAACGATGGTACAGCGATCTGCAGAGAACAGGAGGTGGTGCGTGCAACGAGGCGCTGCGAAGGCGATTGTGACGGGGCTGCGATCCGGACGCATCATATGGACCTGGAATGCCCGCCGATACCAACGTTCTATCGGACGTCACCCTGACTTCGTCCAGGCCGCCCAAGGCCTCACTCGGCAGGATCAGTGGGGCAGCCAGGAGACTCACGACGTGCCTGTGTACGAGTTCGTGGCGGCAATGCAGGCGCGGATTGTTGACGCCCGCCGACAGACGGTGTTGCCGCCCCGTTGGCCTGTTACGCTACTCGAGGCAGTCACCACTGCACCCCGTATTGCCCTGACCGGAGGCGCCGGCTCGGGCAAGACTACTGCTCTGCAGTGCCTGGTTCTACTCCTCAGCTCGTCCGCGGCGCGTCGTCAGTACCTGACGTCGGATCAACGCGCCCGTCTCGAGGAAGCCTTCGGTAAGCGGCTCGCGCTGTTCGTCAGAATGCAGGACTGGAGCGCCGATCACCTGTCTGCCGGCTTGTTGCCTTTCGTACTGAGTCAGGCCTGGCTCATGGTCCCCCGGGATGCACGTCGCCTCTGGCCAGATGAGCATTCGTTGCACCAAGACCTGCATGAAGGTCGTGTCGCGGTCTTCATAGACGGCCTGTTCGAGCTACTGCCGGGTCTCAGCGAGGCCGACGGTCACATATTCCTGGAACAACTCCGGTCATTCCTGGCGACCTACAGCGAGTGTCCCCTGATACTGGCTGGCGAGTCGGGACAGGACTACACGCGGTACGGACTGGACACGGAGTTCACACTGCTGGAACTCGACAGTCGGCAGATCGCGGCGTATACCGCTGAGCGACTCGGCGATGTGAAGCGGGCGGCCGCGCTCCTCGAATGGCTGGGAGCGCGCAGTCTGATGGAGCTGATGCGAAGCCCGCTGCTGCTCGCCGCGCTCACGGAGTTGTTCGACAGCGGCACACCGCAGCTCACTCAACTAACTCGTTATGGCATTCTGGAGGCCTACGCCCTGATGAGACTAGGCCGCATTCGTCAGGCGAGAGATGTTCCTGTCGATCTCGACTCAACAATCCAGTACCTGGCTGAACTTGCTCTGGCACAGCGTGAAGGAAGCGCTGACTCGTTCAACGCTCAGGACCCGTCCTGTACCCGTGCACTAAGCGTGGGGCTTCTCAAACGACACGGTCAGCAAATCGAGTTTGCCCATCCACTGCTGCGCGACGCACTGGCAGCCAGGCAGCTGCTTTCGCTCTGGCGTGAGGGTGAGGGTTCAGAATGGATATCGGCCTTCGGACTGTGGCCGGAAATCGTGGTGTTAGCAGCCGGTGCGATCACCGATCGAGAGATCAACCGGTTCCTCGGCGCTCTCTTGCCACCGGACGTAGCGCTGGACGAGGCGCGACTCAGCCTGGCGTGTCGCTGTCTGCGCGAGAATCCCACGGCTCAGGAGACACCGGCAGGTCGACACATCACCGACGCCATCCTGGTCCGGTTCTCAGGTTCGGTTGACGAGCAGGTCGCTGGTTGTAGACTACTGAGTCACTTGGGCACCGAATGGGCGGCAGAGAGGCTCATTGGCATACTCGGCACAGACAATTGGACTGTCCACGACGCCGCTGTAGGCGCTCTTGTACGAATCGGCGGACCGGCAATCAAGTCAATCGTTCGGGAGCTGAGTGCGGGTGACCCTAGAAAGCGCCCGGTTCTGATCGATTCGCTGGAGCGGATTGGCTGGGTAGCCGTGACGTCGCTTGTCAATCTGGTCAATCATGAGGAGCGGAATGTGCGTCACGCGGCCATCGAGGCGTTGGGACGCATCGGCGATCGTCGCACCATGAAGCCGCTGACTGAGCAGCTCACTCAGAGAGAAACCAGTGACCGCTTGCCAGCGATCACTGCATTGGGTCGCATCGGCCACCCTCGGGCGATTGCTCCGCTGCTCAACCTGCTCGGCGACGAGAGCTCAGAGATACGCGACGGTGTCGCAGATGCGTTGGGCCGGATCGGGGAACAAGCTGTGGAGCCGCTCATCAGCCGATTGGGCGCTGTCGATTGGCTGGCCGACCGGACTGCAGTGCGTGCACTGGGCCGTGCCGGCGATCGACGAGCGGTACAGCCATTGATCCAACGTCTCAAGGATCCAGATTGGTGGCAGCGCGAGAGCATCGTCGAGGCATTGGGACGTATCGGTGACCCGGCCGCGGTCGAACCTCTCCTGGCTCTTCTGAGCGATAGCGATCCACAGACACGTCGGTCCGTAGCCGAAGCCCTGGGAGACATCGGCGACACACGGGCTGTGCCGCCTCTGATCGAACGTCTCAGCGACGACTCCGAGGATGTGCGAGCGGCGGCGGCGGCGGCGCTCGTGAATGTAGAAGACCCGCAGGGTGTGGTCGCCGTCATCGCTCAGTTGAACGACCCTCAGTGGTGGGTCCACCGGCCTTCGGTAGAAGCCCTGCGTCGGATCGGTGAGGCTGGGGTTGGACCGCTGATTCCACGCCTGTCTGACCCGGACCTGAGGGTGCGTACGGCCGCCGTGGAGATCTTGGGGCGAATCGGGAATGCCCGTGCCGTGCCCGCCCTGATCAGACGTCTTGAGGACAGTGCGCTCCGAGTTCGCGAGGCTGCCGTCGTCGCGCTGGGTAGGATCGGCCTACCGGCGGTGGAGCACCTTCTGGCGCATGTGGAGCAGTCGGACTGGCGCCTGGGGCGCGCCGTGGTGGACGCGCTGGGCCGCATGGGCTCCGACGTCGTGCCCTCGCTACTCTCGCGTTTGGAGGGAGGAGACCTCCGCGCCCGGGAGGTCATCATCGAAGCGCTGGGACAGATCGGCGATCCCCAATCCATTCCCGGTTTGCAGGCACAACTGACGGACGGTGCGCATCAGATCAGACGGGCAGCGGCCGAGGCGCTGGGGCGCATAGGAGACCCCAAGGCGCTGGACTCTCTGATCGCGTGCCTGAATGATGGGGCCCTACAGGTACGTCGTGTGACCGCGCGCGCACTGGGCGAGATCGGCGACGCCCGGGCTGTGCCGTCGCTGGTCAGTGCGCTCGACGACCCGGACCCTCGTGTCCGCCGAGCGTCCGTCGATGCCCTCGGACACATTGGCCATGCTGCGGCGACCAGGCCGCTCATCTCACTACTGGGTGACGAAAACCTGCAGATGGGAGGAGCGGCCGTGGCGGCGCTCAGCCGCATCGGCAGACCGGCGGTTAGCCCCCTGCTCTCGATTCTTGTGGACGACGACGAGAACGCACGGCTAGCGGCGGCCGAGGGCCTCGGCCGAATTCAGGATCCTCGCGCTGTGCAACCTTTGATCCTGCGCCTGAACGACCCCAGTGAGCGAGTGCGGACAACAGCGGTAGAAGCGCTGGGACGAATCGGAGATGAACGAGCGACCGGCGCTATGATCCAGCGCCTGGGAGACGATGCGTTACTCGTGCGCCAGACTGCCGTCGAGGCTCTGCAGGACCTTGGCAGCCCCGCAGTCCTGCCGCTGGTTGCCCACCTCGAGGACACCAACGTGTGGATCCGCCAACTGGCGCTTGAGATTCTGGGTCGTATCGGCGACCCCACGGCGGTGAGCCCTATTGTCCTTCGGTTATCCGATCCCGAACCCCGGGTGTGCCAGGCTGCTGCCGCTGCTCTCGGGAGGATTGGCGATCCACAGGCTGTGTCTCCGCTGATGTCACTATTGGGTAGCGCGGACTGGATACACGCTGCCGCCAAGGAAGCACTCTACGACATCGGAGATCCAGCGGTCGAGTTGCTCATCGATCATCTGACGGATGAAGATGGCCGGGTTCGACGCGCTGCCACGGAGGTCCTCACTCGAATCGGGGCGCCAAGCGTCACGCCGCTCGTCAGACGAATGGAACAATGTGACTGGACGGCGCTGGACACAGCCGCCAAAATTCTGGTCTACATCGGGTCCCATTCAGTAGATCCGCTCATCGGTGAGCTTGAGAACGAGCAGTCGAGAGTCCGAACCGCAGCAGCGGAGGCACTGGGCCGCCTCCACGATCCCCGCGCCATTGCGCCCCTCACTGCCCGCCTGGAAGACGAGGATGAACGCGTGCGGCGTGCGGCCGCGGAGGCTTTGGGGCGCATCGGCGGGCCACGCGCTATTGAGCCGTTGATCGGGCGTCTGAGCGACCAGGATCAGTGGGTGCGACAGGCAGCCTCAGAAGCACTTGGGCGTATCGGTGGTCCCTCGGCAGCAACATCGCTTGCGGGGCGCCTGGGAGATCCTAGCTGGTATGTGCAGCAAGCCCTCGAGCAGGCACTCAAGCAGCTTGGCCCATTAGCCGTCGCTCCGATCATTGCTCGCCTGCAGGACAGCGACCACCGGGCGCGCCGGGCCGCCGCGTCAGCGCTTGGCCGACTGGGCGACGAGAGAGCTGTGCCCCCCCTGATCGAGTGCCTGGACGATCACCATCAAGGTGTACGTCAGGCAGCGGGAGAAGCATTGAGACGAATCGGCGATCCCCGCGGCCTCCGGGAGATCGAACAGAGGGTTGCTCGCTCGGCCGGATAACGGGACGCGAGCGAGCAACAAATCACCCGAGCGGTCTCTATACGTCGAGGTTACGAACCTCAGTGGCGTGCCGAACGATGAATCGTTTTCGAGGCGGCACCGCCGAACCCATCAGCATATCGAATGTGCGGTCGGCAGTGGCTGCGTCGTCAATGGTGACCTGCAGCAGCGTCCGTCTCTCCGGGTTCATCGTGGTCTCCCAGAGCTGTTCGGGGTTCATCTCACCCAGACCCTTGTAGCGCTGCAGCGAGGCCTTCTGGCCCTTAATCCCCTTAAGCAGACGGTCCTTTTCTTCCTCGGTGTAGGCGTAATCCACTTTGCGACTATGCTCGACCCGATAGAGTGGAGGCTGTGCCAGAAAGAGATGTCCCTCCTCAATCAGTGGCTGCATATAGCGGAAGAAGAAAGTGAGCAGCAACGTGCTGATGTGCGCCCCATCGACATCGGCGTCGGTCATAATCACAATCCGGCTGTATCTGAGGTTGCTGACATCGAACTGATCACCGATGCCGGTACCCAGCGCCGAGATCAGCGCCTGAACCTCTTTGTTGCTCAGAATCTTGTTGAGACGAGCCCGTTCGGTGTTGAGGATCTTGCCACGCAACGGCAGGATCGCCTGAAAGTGCCGGTCACGCCCCTGCTTCGCGCTGCCCCCAGCGCTGTCGCCCTCAACAATGAACAGCTCGGTCTTGCTGGCATCGCGCTCGGAGCAGTCAGCCAACTTACCCGGTAGCGTCAGGCTCTCAAGTGCACTCTTGCGGATCACCAAGTCACGCGCCTGACGGGCAGCCGCCCGTGCGCGAGACGATGTCAGACATTTCTCGATGATCTTGCGGCCTGCCGTCGAATCGCGTTCTAGGAACTGGTCCATCATGTCGCTCACAACCGCCTCAACGAGCGACTTGACCTCAGCGTTCATCAGTTTGACCTTGGTCTGGCTCTCAAACTGCGGGTCGGGATGCTTGATGCTCACGACGGCTGTCAACCCCTCACGCACGTCATCTCCCGAGAAGCTGCCGTCGCTCTCTTTGACCTTGCCAGACTTGCGCCCGAAATCGTTGATAGTGCGCGTCAGTCCGGACCGTAGACCAGTCAGGTGCGTGCCCCCATCTATCGTGTTGATGGTGTTAGCGAAGCAGTAGACAGACTCGGCGTACGCATCTGTATATTGAAGCGCCACTTCCACACCGATCCCGTCAACTTCCTTCTGTGCGTAGACCACATTGTGCAGGACCTCGCGGTTGCGGTTGAGGTATCGCACAAAGGACTCAATGCCACCCTCGAAGTGGAAACACATCCGATGTGCAAACGGCTCCTCACGCTCGTCGGTCAGACTGATGGTGACACCGCGGGAAACAAAGGCCATCTCGCGGAAGCGCTGCACCAGCGTCTCAAAACGGTAGTCGACATCCGTGAAGATCGTCGGGTCATAACGAAACTGAATCGTGGTCCCGTGGCCCTGCGCCTTGCCCACGTCCTCCACCTCAGTCACTGGCACGCCTCGTTCGTAGCGTTGGCGGTGGCGTCGACCATCGCGGGGATCATCCACCGTCGCCACCATCCACTCTGAGAGCGCGTTGACTGCCGATACACCTACACCGTGGAGACCACCGGAGACCTTGTATCCCCCACCGCCGAACTTCGCGCCGGCGTGCAGAGTGGTCAGAACGACCTGCAACGTCGATATCTTCTTTTGGGGATGCTCTGCGGTGGGAATACCGCGCCCATTGTCTGTGACTGTCACGCTCGAATCGCGATGTATGGTCACGGTGATCTCATCGCATTCCCCGGCCAACGCCTCATCGATCGAGTTGTCGACCACCTCATAGACCAGATGGTGCAGCGCTTTGACATCGGTCCCACCCACATACATACCAGGGCGTCGCCGTACAGCCTCCAAACCCTCCAGTACCTGAACGGTCGAGGCATCGTATTGCCCAGACTGTGGTCGTTGTGTTGTATTCTTCGCCATAGACTACTCCGTTCCCCCGCGAGAAGAAACCTGTCGCAACTGTGGAATGTACATAATGCGTTCCCGATAGAAGACGAACGTGGCCGCTGTCAGCCCTGTCCCCACACACGCGTTGGCCAAGATGCCAACCGACAAAGTCCAGGAATCAGCGGCGGGCACGGCCCAAAGATGCCCCAATCCCTCATACACAATGAGGCAGAGGACCACAAGCCCTATGACTGATACAAACTGCGTACGTACCAGCAGAAAGCTCTCCAAGATCGCCCTCAAGAGCCCACGTTGCCCAAGCACAAGACCCTGAATTACAAAGACCAACTGCAGCACCACAAACAGCACCAGCCCGGCCCCAAACAACCACAGCAGGATGCCAATCGGCTGCACAATCGCCGCCACAACCCCAACGACCAACAGCCCGATGGGAATCAAGATCATCTGCGCTCCCAGTATCAGCCCGGCAAACAAGAGAAAACGCGCCAGTTGCCCCAAGCGTGTGGGCGTCCTCTGGACCGAATCTGCCGCCGCGTGCGCACGGGACTGAGTCGCCGGTCGACTCTGCCTGGATGGCAAGCGACGGACGATCTCCGCGATTGAGACCAGATAGGCGAACCCCAGCAGCAGCCCCACCGGCAACAGAAGGACCCACCAGCCCAACAGAGCCAGGGGGCCACTCACCAGAACGACGCCTCCCTGTCCAAAGGGCCAAAGTAAGCCCGGCGGGTGACGCGCCATCAGGCTCGGCACCGTGAATAACGGCAACCCGCTCAGCAGGGAGAGGACGTTGAGCTGCTCGCCGATGTCCCCCATCATCTCCGTCAACAACGCCACGTGAGCGATCAGGTTGGGATCAGTCGTGCCTTGACTGGAGAACAACTCAATGAACTCCTGCAACAAAGGCGCAACAGATACACGCGGCCCCAGCCACAGCAGGAGATCCAGCAGAATGGGCAGCAAGATCAACCACAGGTGTCGACTGACCATCTCAAACCCTGATGTCAGGCAGCCGATGACACCCAGCGGACGCACGACCTCTTCTCGACTTTCAGTTCTCATTCTGTTAATTGTACCACAAAGCGGGTCAAGTGAGAAACCTGATGCGAGCCAGTCTGTAGAGTCGTGGGTGGGGCATGACATGCGTTGGATGGCCTGTTTTTTGCTCCCGGTGGGACATTTCGATCACAACTGGCCACCTGGAGTGGATGCCGTCCCTATCCAGCCGACTACCGTGGCGACATCCGCGATTGCATGCCCGGGCCCACAGCGAGTCGGCCCCTTACGCCCCCGCTCGCCCGACCAACCTGGATCCAGCGCACCACCGAGCACATCGGTGAGAATGAAGCCGTTCGGGGCGTACAGCGCAGACATCGTCCGCGTCGAACATCGAATCGAGATCACCAGCGAAGAGCAGCCCTGTCCTCTTCGGGATCAGGAAACGGCCGGCGCCCGTGGCGCCGGCAACGAGAGAGCGTTCGTTGCGGTCTTGGATATGCGGGGATCAACCCGGTCACACAGTTGCCTGGGACGCCGCATTGAGCACGCGGCCAACCAGTTGGCTTCCCAGGATGGCCAGTCCGTCCGTGGGGAGATAATGGCACGCCGAGTCCTCGAATAAGACGCGCGCTTGCGATGGGAACTCGTCATCACCCAGCCAGTAGACTAGCGCCAGGCTTACGCGAGGGAGGAGTCCGAACACATACCCCGCTTCGCCGATCTCGAACGCTCTTCCGCCCAACCGCTCTGCTGCTCGGTGAAAGGCCATCAGAGGGTCCACCTCTGTCACCATCGCGCACGCGGACTCCAGCTCACGCACCAGGCGCACGCCTGTGTACCCCTGGAACGCCTGCACATAGAACATGCCATCCGGCAGCTCGTGAAAACCGACCCATCGTCCGGACGGTGTCGTGCCGTCGGCCGTGGCCATATACGTCAGGAGCAAGCTCGCTGTGAACGACGAGGCCGCCTTCCCAGTTGCTGCATCCCGGACGACGAAATCGTCGGCTGAGATCACGTACTCTTTGGAGAAGAAGGTGAGACGATAGTTACCCTGCGCGTCGCGTTCGCACCCAGTACGCAGCGCCAGCTTTCCAGGCTTGACCGCACGCAAGGTGCTCCTCGCCTCAACGATGACCGGCATCATCCGGTCTACCCATTCCTTGATCTGTGGCGCTGGCCCTACCCCGCGCATGTTACCGCGCACATGCCTTAATCAACGCGACCAGTTCCTCCCACTCCTCCTCAAACAAATGGAGCGTCGCAGTACCCAGCTCCAAATGGTAGCTCACCTCGCCGTCCGGTTCCTCAGCTCGCCAGATACTAAAATTCTCGCCCTCAGCCAATACCTCGACCGCAGGTTCGTCCATCATCATACCCTCCTAGCTCGACAAAGATTCAATATTGGAATGCACCGCTTTCGCGAAGACAGGCAATTCAGTCTCGGCTGTTGGCTGCGCTATCCTCAGTCGGCACTGAGTCGGTCTGGGGCGCATCCCCCGTGCTCTCGTCCTCCGACACGTGTGATCGGAGGCGACGGACAGCCGCCTCACCCGCCTGCCGGATGAGTCCGGGAGGCGGGCGCTCAGGCTCCAATTCCGGTTCCAGTTCGGCAAATGGGTCTCGGTCGTAGAGGCGCGCGAATACATACCTCGCGAGAACCAACAACGTGGCAATGACTGGCGCGGCCAGTAACATGCCCAGGATCCCGGCAAGCCGCCCACCCACGACAACACCCGTCAACACCAGGATCGGATGAATGTTGAGGCTACCACCGATGATCCGCGGTACCAGGAAATTGTTCTCAATCTGCTGGATGATTACGTAGAGAGCGACCACCAGAACGGTGAACCAGATTCTGCCCAACGGGAGGAACGTAGAACCACGGAAAAGCGCCAGCAGGACAGCCGGTACGGAGGCGATCGTCGGCCCGATGTTCGGGACAACCTCCAGCATCCCGGCCAGCAGTCCCAGGATCGGCGCATACGGAAGACCGACGGCGCTGCAACCAATCGTCGTGAGCACCGCTACTGCCAGGCACAGTAGCAGCTGTCCCCGCAGGAACGCGTTCCACACACCGACGACCCGGTGACGAAGACGCTCTACATCATCACGGTAGCCCGGCGGCGCCAGATTGTCCAGCGTTCGGATCAACTGCGGACCATCTTTGACGAAGTAGAAGGCAACGATCAGGATGAAGATGAGCCAGATCGCCCCTGACGCGACGGCAAACACGACGTCGAGCGTGCCCTGCGCCACTGAACCGACAAACGTCGTCAGCATCTTGCTCAGTTCCTCATACAGCGGACTCAGGTCAACGGTGTAGCCCGCCACCTCAACCGGACGCTCCAGAAAGGCGCCGATCTCGTTGATGATCCGCAACGTGTCGACCTGTACAGAGAGCACGAGGCGCTGAATAGTGGGCACAGCGGTCACTGGCGCAGCCAACACCGCCAGACCAGCCAGTATCAGCACGATGAACACAATCGCCGAGGCCAGACCCCGCGACAAGTGCAGGCGATTCACCAGCAGCCGGACCACCGGTTCGACAACGAACGCCAGCAGGAGTGCCAGCACGAGCGGCGGAAGCACCTCGTGGAAGCGATACACCAGCAGAGCAGCGAAAACGAGAATCACCAGCGCAACGGTGCGCTTCGTCGCGGCGCCCCAGCGGCCTGCAGGTCTATCCATAGGCGAACGTCCTCCTGTCGACTCCATCAACGTATCACAGCCACCCACGGCGCCAGCGCCCAAAGACGCGGGGTAGCCCACAAGCTCCACATGTCACTGAACACCCTGGATACACCGCCCGTCTCGTCCGGTTCAAACGAGGCCGGAAGACGGGCGTGCTGCGGTGAGGAGACAGAGACAACCGTGATATCGACATCCTCGGCGATCCCCGCCAGCTCCTTGGCCTTCTCCAGTGCATCCTGGAAACCCCCGAGCTGATCCACCAAGCCCACGTCCAGCGCCTGCGCTCCGGTCCACACCCGTCCGCGCGCTGCTGCCTCGATCTGGGTTTCGGTCATGTTGCGCCCCTCAGCAACGACAGCCTTGAAGCGATCATAAAATGCCCGTTGGTCCCGTTCCACACGTGCTCGCTCCTCCGGCGCGAAGCGCGTGACAGCCGAGTACATGCCCGCCATCGAGCCGCGTTGCACGACCTCCGTGCGCACCTGAAGCCGATCTAGTAAGCCGCCGATGACCGGTTTGCCACCCCAGATGCCGATTGAACCAGTCAACGTCGCCGGCCTGCACACGATCCAGTTCGCGGACGCCGCGACGTAGTATCCACCTGAGGCAGCTTGCGCCCCCATAAGCACCACCACGGGTTTCCGGCTACGCAGCCGACGAACCTCGCGCCAGATCAAATCCGATTCCAGCGCCGCACCGCCTGGCGAATCGACATAGAGCACGACAGCGGCTATACGCTTGTCGGCCTCTGCGGCGCGCAGACGTTGGACAATCGTGACCGCTCCGGCCATTCGGTTCACGAGGGGAATTGGCGCTGGGAATCGACGGCTCCGCCCGGGGATGATCATACCCTCCACCGCCACAACCCCAACACGCTGGCGCGTTGTCCATCGCACCGGTCGTCTCAGCCGCCCCTCAGCCTCATGCCAGGTCAGGAAGCCGGGGCGCCCATTGGTTGTCGAACTGAGGGCCTCCGATCCGCTGCTCCGCGGCATGCCGTCAGCGGGTGTCTCACGCGCACAACAGAAACCCGGCAACTCGTCCTCGTACAGAACCGCATCAACGAGGCCAGCGCTCAACGCCTCGCCAGGCAGCAGCGGCATAGCGTCAATCCACCGCCGCACGTCGGCCGGCGCCAGTCCTCGGCCATCAGCAATCGCATCGACGATCTGCTCGAAGAGCGAATCGAGGATCGCGTCGAGCATCTCACGGTGTGGTCCGGCCATTTCAGACCGGCGGAAGGTATCTGGCGCAGACTTGTATTCCCCAATGGCCTCCAGATCGGCCTCAATCCCAGCCAGCGCGAGCGTGTCCCTCAGAAAGGTCACCTCCGCACGCAGGCCCAGCGCAGAAACTCTCCCTGAAGGCGGCATTACGATCGAACTGCATGCCGAGGCCAGAAACCAATTCGCGAGCGAAATGGTCCCGAGCCACGCAATCACCGGCTTGCCGCCAGCTCGCAGATCCAGCACCATGCTCCGAAGGCTATCCAGTGCTGTCAGGTCCGCATCAAGCTCTTCCAGGCGGACGATGACCCCACTCACCCAGCCCGCCGCGGCCAGTCGCTCAAACACCTGGCGAGTCTCCTCCAGGCTGGTTTCCGGCGTGACACTGATGTACCGGTTGAGCGGAAATGGGATGGACGGACGTGAAGGCCGGCGCTCAGGGAACGACCCGCGCAGGTTGAGCGTCACCCACGCGCGATTCCAGGAGGCAAGACGACAACGCAAGTTACGCACACCGAGGATCAGGTTCGCGGGCAGGTCTCTGATGCTCACACTATCACATCCCTGGTTGTGTTCGCCACAGGAAGCTACCTGAGCGCCTCCACCCTCTATGCCAGACGAAGGCCAGGGATGACATCCAGGCCCCAGCTCGCGCAATCGCCCGCCTCGAAGTGGCGGTAGGCGCACGCACCGACCATGGCAGCATTGTCCGTGCAGAGACTCAGCGGTGGGTAGTAGACGGGCACAGCAGACCGCTCGACCGTCCGTGACCGCAGAGCACGATTGGCCGAGACACCACCACACAGGATAATCGCTTGAGCGCCAAACTCTTCCGCTGCTCGCGCTGCCTTGGTCGACAGTACGTCCACCACCGCTTCCTGGAAACTCGCCGCCATATTTGCCTGAAGGTTGCCGCGCAACCCACCTGGGTAGCCATCGACCGCGCGCATCACGGCTGTCTTCAGTCCACTGAAGCTGAAATCGAAGCTATCCTCCAGCCATGCACGTGGGAAACTGAAGCTCTCGGGATCGCCGCTCTCCGCCGCTCGTTGTATGGCTGGGCCGCCAGGATAAGATAGCCCGAGCAGACGCCCCACCTTGTCGAACGCCTCACCAGCAGCATCATCCAACGTCCCACCCAGGTATTCATAGATCCCGTGGTCGCGCATCAAGATCAGCTCGGTGTGGCCACCGGATACGATCAGAGCCAACATAGGAAACCCGACCTTATCCTCGATCGAAACCTCTGGCGTGGTAGCGGCGCCCTCACTGTCCGATTCCAGCCAGTGTGCATATACGTGGGCCTCAAGGTGGTTGACAGCTACCAGCGGCAAGTCGCGCCCGAGCGCCAGTCCCTTCGCGGCATTGACCCCGACAAGCAGCGAACCAGCGAGCCCAGGGCCATAGGTTACCGCCACAGCGTCCAGGTCCTCGAACCCGACATGCGCCTCCCACATCGCGCGCTCGATGACTGGGACGATAGCCTCGATGTGAGCACGCGACGCAAGCTCCGGGAAGACCCCCCCGTAGCGCGCGTGCAGATCGACCTGGGAGGCCACCACGTTCGACATGATCCGCCGACCATCCTCAACTACGGCGCACGATGTCTCGTCACATGACGTCTCGATAGCTAGGATTCGCGTCTCGGCCACGGTTACACCTCACTCGTATAGATCGCTACTAACTCCGGTGGTTTCCCGCACGAGCGTGTACTGGATGCAGTCCATCCGTGTGCCTGCTCGCCGTTCATCCCCCACTGTAGCAGACTTGCCCAGATCGTCAAGCACGACAAGACCGGTCATCGCCCATCATCAGCGTGTACAGGCCTCCTGAGAGATTGACACGTGCCGTCAGGAAGCGTATAATGGCAACGACGTAAGACGTAAGACGTCATACGATCA
This sequence comes from Chloroflexota bacterium, assembly GCA_012514315.1. GTDB lineage: Bacteria > Chloroflexota > Anaerolineae > B4-G1 > B4-G1 > JAAZAN01. The sequence goes on along the minus strand of JAAZAN010000104.1, from coordinate 24,513 downwards.
CGCCTTAACGAGGACCTTACGATATGCAACCGCTCCGGCCTGATCGGGCTCCGCTGCATGTCCAGGCACAGAATCGCCTGCGCGTGCTCATTGAACAAGGGAGGTTCGGGCCCGGTGAACAGTTGCCTGCCGAGGTGCAGCTCGCTGCACAGTTCGGCATCTCCCGCCCTACTCTGCGTGAGGCACTGCTGCATCTCGAGCGGGAGGGCATTGTCGTGCGTCGGCACGGCGTGGGCACATTCGTCGCCCTGGACTATCACCAGCGGATGGACAGCGGGCTAGAACGCATGGAGAGTATCCTGGAGGTCGCAGAGCGTCAAGGTATCGCAGTTGACGTCGTCGACCTGGAGGTGTTCATCGAGCCCGCCACCAAGGCGCTCATGGCCGAGCTTCAAGTTGAACGTGACACACCGATAACGTGGGTGCGCAGAGTACTACTGGTCGATGGAATGCGGGCCGCCTATATGGTCGATGCAGCTCCGGAATCCATTCTTGGACCAGGGGACCTCAACGGCAGTTTCGCAGGATCGGTTGTGGATCTCCTGCGACAGAAGTCAGGAGCGTCGGCCATTGGACAAGCCGTGGCCCACATTGCGGCCGTTAACGCGGATGAGACGCTGGCGGAGCGACTGCGGGTTGAACGCGGGCAGGCGCTCCTTCTGCTCGAGGAGACACTTTTCGATGAAGCAGGAGCAGCGATCGACTACTCACATAACTACTTCATTCCGAACCGATTCCGCTTTCACGTGATCCGAAGGTGAGGCGATCGCGCATCAGTATGAGTCTTTGGTAAGAAGCGGCTGTAGCAGGACCAATCATCAATCTAGAGGAGGGTGTTCAGCTATGAAAACCGAGGGCTTTGGAGGGAAGGACTTCATCACGTTGCTCGAATGGAGTAAGGAAGAAGTCGAGACGATATTGGATGTGGCATTGGACCTCAAACGGCGGTACGCGATGGGCGAATACCACGACCACATCCTTCGTGCCAAGACACTCTTCATGATCTTCTACAATCAGTCGCTGCGCACGCGCAACTCATTTGAGGCCGGGATGACCCAACTGGGGGGCCATGCACACTATCTGGACCCCGACAAGATCTACACACCCGCCCTGCCCGGCAAGGAGGTCGCGTATTCCACCGAACGCGTGTCCGATGTCGCGCGAGTCCTGTCGCGCATGGGCGACGCCATCTCGATCCGCTGCTATGGCGATCCAGTGGATTGGGTCTATGGCGGCGCAAATGAGCTGATCCGGAACTTCGCCTACTGGTCCGACATCCCGGTGCTCAACATGGAATGCGATATGTACCATCCATTTCAGGCACTGGCCGACGTGCTCACAGTCAAGGAGAAGTTCGGTGGCTTCAAGGGCGTCAAGTTCGTTATGAGCTGGGCCTATTCACCCAGCATCCACAAGCCCCGGGCAGTGCCACAGAGCGCGATTATCGCGGCCAGCATGGTGGGATGTGACACAGTACTCGCGTGTCCCAAGGAGATGGCGCTGGATCCCAACGTACTGGCGGCGTGCGAGAAGTACGCCACGATGAACGGCAGCTCATTCGATGTCACCGATGACTTCACGGGGGCGGCAGAGGGTGCGCACGTGGTCTACCCCAAGGCGTGGGCAGCCACCCCCATCTTCCAGCCCCCAGTGGGTGAGAACGACCCGGCGCGAACCCAAGAGATCTTCGACAGCTACCAAGACTGGAAGGCCACACGCGAGTATATGTCTCTGGCCGATCCCAGCGCGATCTATATGCACTGTCTTCCAGCGGATCGAGGCTGGGAAGTAGATGACGACGTGATCGACAACACCGACCCCGAGTCTGGGTGGAGATCGGTGGTCTACGACGAGGCCGAGAACCGTCTACATGTGCAGAAGGCCGTTATGAGCCTGGTCATGTGATACACATTAGTGTATGCTGGGCCCGGGAATGCTCCCAGGCCCAGCATGTCCATTTGAGGAGGACATCTGTGGAGTTGTATGGGCGTGATCTGATCTGCACACAGGACTGGACGTTCGACGAGCTGGTCGCAACACTCGAGCTGGCGGCGCGGATGAAGCGTGACCGGTTCTCCGATCGCTGGGGCGCGATCCTGAGGAACCGGACCTTCGTCATGTTCTTCTACAACCCATCGGTGCGCACCAGACTGTCGTTCGAGGCTGGGCTTACAGAACTGGGCGGCCATGCCCAGTTTATGACGCCGTCGGCCGGTCGGTTCAAGAGCGACAAGCAAGCTGGTGAAACCATCGAGGACGCGGCCAAGGTCATGGCCCGCTACGCAGCCGGGATCGGGATCCGCATCCTTGAGGATAGGGTCCCGTACTATGGCGCCGGGGACGAAATGCTGCGGGAGTATGCGTACTGGGCAGGCGTGCCTATCATCAACATGGCCGACGACCGCTTTCACCCCTGCCAGGCCCTGGCCGATGTCATGGGGTGGGCCGAGTGGCTCGGGCAGGGGCCTGGCCGTCCTGACTACGGCGCGCTACGCGGTAAGAAGCTACTGCTGAGCTGGGGTTCCGGTGCACTGGCCCGCTCGTGGTGTTCGGTTCAGGCAGCCATGCTCATCGCCTCCCGCTTTGGTATGAACGTCACAATGGCCTATCCAGAGGGCTACGACCTCGATGCTGAAGTGATCAGCTGGACGAAGCAAAACTGTCAACGGAACAAGGCCGATTTCGAAGTTGTACATGATCCCGACAGCGGATACGACGGCGCTCACGTAGTCTACTGCCGCAACTGGGTAAGTCCGGAGGCGTACCAGGACGGCTCGCTCCAGAAGCAGCGGGAGATCGAGAGAGCTATGGCCTACACAGGCTGGACAACGACGGTGGAACGAATGGCGCGCACCGACAACGCGATCTTCACACACCCTATGCCCGTCGATCGAGGTAGCGAGGTGACCGATGAGGTCGCGTCGGGGTCACGTTCAGCAATCTATGACATCGCCGAGAATCGTCTCCACGTGCAGAAGGCGATCATGGCGTTAACGATGGGGAACCTCTAAGCTCTCGAGCGATTCCGCACTGCCACACAAGCCCACTCAACTGACATCTTCGCCAACGACGCACATCAGGAAGGAGCAATGGTCTATGCACGGCAGACTTGCCGTAGTCGCCATCGGTGGCAACTCGTTGATCCAAGACAAGGAACACCAGACGATCCCGGATCAACACGCAGCAGCTCGCGAGACGTGCCATCACATCGCTGAGATGGTGGCGCAAGGATGGAATATCGCACTCACCCACGGCAATGGTCCACAGGTGGGTTTCATACTTCGTCGCTCAGAGATCGCAGCGCGCGTGGCGGGCATGCACGAAGTGCCACTGGACGTATGCGGCGCCGACTCTCAGGGCGCGATCGGCTACGCGTTGCAGCAGAACCTGACCAACGATTTCCAGTCGCGGGGCATCGACCGCGATGTGGCTACCGTCATCACCCAGGTCGTCGTCGACGCCAGTGACGTCGCCTTCGAGAGACCGACCAAACCGATAGGTGGGTTTATGAGCGAAGAGGACGCGAGGAGGCGGTCCGAACAGGACGGATGGATGGTTGCGGAGGACGCAGGACGCGGCTGGCGCCGCGTCGTTGCATCGCCGGCGCCGCGCGAGATCGTTGAACTGAGCGTGATCCGCAGAATGCTCGACGAGGGCTTCGTAACCATTGCCGTCGGTGGAGGGGGTATCCCAGTCATTCGCGACCAGCACGGTCTGCTCCATGGAGTTGCCGCAGTGATAGATAAGGACTATGCCTCGGCCCTGCTGGCGCAGAGCGTTGGGGCCGACCTGTTCCTGATATCCACCGCGGTGGAGCACGTCTACCTCGACTTCAACCAACCCAGTCAGCAGCCGATCGACCAGATGACAGTCGCCGAGGCACGACAGTACATAGCAGAGGGTCATTTCGCCAGAGGCAGCATGCTCCCAAAGATCGAGTCCATTATCTGGTTTCTGAGCCATGGTGGCAACGAGGCGTTGGTGACTAATCCGGCGAATATCGGGCGGGCGCTGAGGGGTGAGACGGGAACACGCATCGTCCGCGACCTCTCGTTTGCGGGGGCGAGTCAACCACTAACAGGAGCAGAGCTAAAATGCGGCACATTCTCGGGCTAAAATGCACGGTCTGCGGCAGAGAATACGGCATAGACGATGTTGAATATGTATGCCCGTTGCACGACAACGAAGGTGTCCTGGACGTGGTGTATGACTACACCGCTATCGGATCTGATCTCTCGCCCACGCGGATGACAGGATCAGCCGACCACTCGATCTGGCGCTACACACCGCTCCTGCCAGTAGATGCGGGCGTGGCAAGACGCCTGGCCACCGGTACCACGCTGGGTGGCGTGGGCTGGACACCGCTTCTGCCGGCGCCCAGATTGGCGGGCAAGCTCGGGCTCAAACACCTGTGGATTAAGGACGATGGCCGGGAACCCACGGCCTCGTTCAAGGATCGGGCATCTGCGATTGCGCTTGTGAAGGCGCGCGAGCAGGAATCCCGAGTGGTCACCACAGCCAGTACAGGAAACGCAGCCGCAGCACTGGCCGGCCTGGGCGCCGCCGTGGGGCAATCGACCATAATTTTTGTGCCTCGCACGGCCCCACAGGCCAAGGTGGCTCAGCTGCTGGTCTTCGGCGCGACCGTGCTACTGGTCGACGGCACCTATGACGAAGCCTTCGAGCTGTGTCTGGAAGCGGCGCCTGAATTCGGCTGGTACAACCGGAACACCGCCTACAACCCGTATATGAGCGAAGGCAAGAAGACCGTCGCGTACGAGATCTGCGAGCAACTCGGATCGCCCGCCAGACCACTCCAGGCGCCCGATCGGATCTTCGTGCCAGTGGGAGACGGCTGCATCATCGGTGGAGTTCACAAAGGTCTACGGGATTTGATGGCGCTGGGCTGGATCAGCCAGATGCCGAAGCTGATGGGAGTACAAGCGGCCGGCTCAGACGCGCTGGTGAGCGCGTGGGAACGCGGCAGCAATGCCCTCGATATGCAGCCGATCCGTGCGGAGACCATCGCAGACAGTATCAGCGCCGGCCTGCCGCGCGATCGTATCAAGGCTCTCGCGGCCGTCAGAGAGAGTGGTGGCGCCTACATTCGGGTGAGCGACGCGGAGATCCTGGCTGCCATCCCGGTGCTGGCCCAGGGATGCGGCGTCTTCGCGGAACCGGCCGCCGCCGCCGCGTATGCTGGCCTGGTCGCCGCAGTTGAGCGCGATCTGGTCGGCCCCGATGAGAGGATTGTCGTACTGGCTACCGGGTCCGGATTGAAGGATGTCGCCGGTGCAATGAAGTCGGTCGGCCAGCCCCACACGATCGAACCGAGTCTGGCCGCAGTCAGATCGGTGGTACAGCCGGCGAACTGAGCCCGCGCCCGACCTACGCAGACGGCGGCGCAGTAGATGATGCCACACCGTTGCATATGGCCAGTCTCCACTCAGCGGATCGAGATTGATTGATACCCACGGAAGTATGGAGGGTGATATCCAATGATTGATCTGACAGTACTCGAGGAACAACTCGGGCGGACTGTGCAGCGCGCGCGGGAGCGCAACATCATCATACCCACCTTTGCCCAGATGAAGGATCCGACACTGGCTCCGCCGGCCATCAGGGCCCAACTGAGCGATGTGGGGCTGTGGGATGTGGACTCACGGAATCTGTTCCGTATCACGTGGAAGAACGATCCGGTCGCGTGGGGCAGTGGATTCGGCCACGTGAACTCGATTGAACTGCCGTCGTCACTGACGGGCGTGCCGGCGCGGATCATCGCGCTGGTCGGTAAATGGTTCCCCACGGGCGCCCATAAGGTCGGCGCGACGGTCGCCTGCCTAGTACCCCGACTGGTGACCGGGCAGTTTGACCCGACGACCCAGAAAGCCGTGTGGCCAAGTACCGGCAACTACTGCCGTGGCGGCGCCTATAACGCGGCGCTGCTTGCCTGCGAATCCGTCGCCATCTTGCCGGAGGGTATGAGCCGCGAGCGGTTCGAGTGGCTTTCCAACCTGGCCGGCGAAGTCATCGCCACTCCGGGGACCGAGAGCAATGTCAAGGAGATCTTCGATAAGTGCTGGGAGCTCCGAACTACGCGCGACGACGTGGTCATATTCAATCAGTTCGACGAGTTCGGCAACCATCTGTGGCACTACGACGTGACAGGGCACGCGATGACGGAGGTACTGGAACGCGCCATGCGGCCGGGCGACACCTACCAGGGCGTCGTGCTGACGACAGGATCGGCCGGTACAATCGGATGCGGCGACTACATGAAGGAGGTTTTCCCCACCAGCAAGGTAGCCGCCAGTGAAGCACTCCAGTGTCCCACCCTGCTCCTGAACGGATTCGGCGGCCACCGAATCGAGGGGATCGGCGATAAGCATGTACCGTGGATTCACAACCTCAAGACCACTGACCTGGTGATGTCGATTGATGATGAAGCATGCATGAGCTTGGTGCGCTTATTCAACGAACCCGCGGGCCGCGCATACCTGGTCCGCCAGGGCGTACCCGAGGACCTGGTCAGTAAGCTGGACCTGTTGGGCATATCCAGCATTGCAAACGTCCTCTCATCCATCAAGTTCGCGAAGTGGTACGAGCTCGGTGATAGTGACGTCGTGCTGACGGTGTTCACGGACTCGATGGAGCTCTATGGCAGCCGGCTGCGGGAGCTACGACAGGAACGCGGGACATATTCAGACCTGAACGCCGCTGCCGACTATCATCGATACTTGCTGGGTTCTACTACCGATCACGTGGAGGAGTTGGGCTACTGGGACCGGAAGCGCATCCACCATCTGAAGTACTTCACGTGGGTGGAGCAGCAGGGGAAGACGTACGCGGAGATTCAGGCGCAATGGTACGATCCGAGCTACTGGCGCGGGATTCACGCTCAGGTTGGCGAGATCGACGCGCTCATCGACGAGTTCAACGCGCGCACGGGCCTGCTGCGGGACCTATGACCTGATCAGCACGCGCACTGGGGAGAACAGGCCAGTCTGAGGCTATGCAGATTGCGTCGTGCCGGTGTACCTCCGACGGCATCAACTTACTGGCCTGTTCCTCCGTGGGTCGAGGGTCGGAGCGATACAGAGTCTAGCCCTCGCATCACACCCGAAGGCAGGCAGTGTCCAGGTCAGAATGCCTAAGCCCAATTGCCGAGCGGCCCGAAACCAGGTATACTGGGTTCTCGACCAACGTCGGTGTGGCGACTGATTTGAGGGCCTGAGGCAGTGAGATATGTGGAAAACCTACTACACGCCAACTTCCGTGGACGGAGCTCTCCGCCTATTAGCGGACATTGGCCCCAGCGCCCGGATCATCGCGGGCGGGACCGATCTACTGGTCGAGATGCAGCGGGGCGTGCGCACGCCCGACACGCTCATCGACGTGACGCGCATCGGCGGCCTGGATCAGGTCCGAGTTGATGACGGTATTGTCCACGTAGGTCCCACCGTCACACACAATCTGGCCATCTCTACAGCCCTGATTCTGGAGCGCGCGTTCCCGCTGGCGCTGGCCTGTTGGCGCGTGGGAACTCCGCAGTTGCGCAACCGGGGAACCATCGCGGGCAACGTGATCACGGCCTCCCCATCCAACGATACGATCTCAGCGCTGTGGGCCTTGGGCGCCCAGGTGACGCTGCAGAGTGTGCGCGGGACGCGTACGCTCGCGCTGGCCGAGTTCTGTGAGGGTGTGCACTGCACATCTCTGGCCGCTGATGAGTTGCTGATCGACATCGCTTTCCCGGCACTGGCTGCGAATCAGCGCGGCACGTTCTGGAAGCTGGCTCTCCGACGTACACACGCCATCAGCGTCGTCAATGCGGCCGCCGTACTCAGCTTCGACGGCAACGTCGTCACTCGGGCACGCATTGCGCTCGGCGCTGTGGCTCCAACGGTCATTCGCGCCAAGGATGCGGAGGCGACGTTGGTTGGCCGCCCTCTGAGTGCGGGGGCGATCGCCGAGGCCGCGGAACTGGCTGCTCAAGCTACCTCCCCCATCGACGATATCCGTGGAGGGGCCGACTATCGACGCGAGGCAACCCGGGTCCTGGTACGGCGGGCGCTGACCGCGCTGGCCGATGGCAGCGAACGGGATGCGTTGCCCCCGAAGACGCCCAGACTGTGGGGCAGGAGTGATGGTCGCTTTCGACGGCTGGCCGGCAAGACTATCAGCCACCATCGAGACGGTCTGGAGCCCATCGAATGCAACGTGAACGGCGAGAACATCGTCGTGCAGCGGGCTGGGGGGAAGACGTTGTTGCAGATGCTGCGTGAAGATCTGGGTCTCACCGGCACGAAAGAGGGGTGTGCTGAAGGCGAATGTGGCGCCTGCACGGTGTGGATGGACGACATCGCAGTTCTGGCGTGCATGACGCCCGCCCCGCGTGCCCACGGCACGTCCATCGTCACTGTGGAAGGAATCGCCGACGACGACCGTCTACATCCACTGCAGCAAGCGTTCATCGACCAGGGCGCCGTCCAGTGTGGCTACTGCACACCGGGTTTCATCATGGCAGGGGCCAACCTCCTCTCGGAGCTGCCCGAACCCACGCGCGAGCAGATATTGGCTGGCCTCACGGGCAACCTGTGCCGATGCACCGGATATGCCAAGATCGTGACGGCGATGGAACAGGCCAGCCTGGCGCTGAAGCGCTGACGTGGGATTGAGCTGCGGCGGCGATCGAGCAAACAGCAGGGACTGACGGGAGAGACGCTATGGAACGCACGGTGCCCACCACAGCCAGTGAAGAGATCGATCTCTTTCAGCGGACCTACTACTCGCTGCTGCGGACAACCGATGAGGTACAGATTCGCTCGCTGGTTGAGAGCTACACACACGTGCGCTCCGCCCTCCACGCTCGGGTGGGCGATTCTGCGCTCGACGTCGACGCGTTGGTGTACACCAGCCTGCGCTTGCCGTCGTGCATTATCCAGGTCCGCCTCATCGTAATGAGTCCATCAGAACGCGAGTTCAAGAGGGGAGGCTACCCCAATGTCGGACAATGGAAATCGGTCGCGGCGCCCGGACGTCGCCGTCGGGTCCGGTACGACAACCAAGAGACACTGGCCGCCTTCATCGCCAGCCGGGCCGATATCGATGACCTGATTCCGATGCTGACCGCATACCAGATCGAGTGGAACAAGGCCCACCAGAAGCTATACAACAGCCGGATCGTGGACCAACTGGCGGCGTGTGCGAGCACGCGGTCCGGCCTGGACGAGGTACTGAGACAGGATATACGAGATGTCCTGGACCTCTCCGAGGAGGATCTAGGGCGACTTGAAGCGGTCTGGCGAGGGGACACAGCTGAGACGTTGCTCGCGATGGCCCGTCAGCGCAAACGTTTTGCCGTCCGGCTACTCAGCGGCGCGCATGTCGACTACCGCCGGGCGATCAAGGGTTGGTGGCAGCACATCACATCGAGTATCCAGACACCTCTGGGCGATCGAGCCGTCTACTTCGTATCGAGCAATCCCCACAGTCTGGTGAATCTGCTGGTCGGATACCCGCTTCGCCAGGAGGAGGATCTGATCCGCTTCGTCGAGACAGGTGAGGACCCCGACCTGCTGGAGGAATACCGCTCGATCCAACAGGAGGAAGTGCCCAGCAATCGTGAGAACTTTCTCTACTACGTTGCCAAGAAGTACCACGCGACAGCCGCCGGCAAGCCGTCTCGGTTGGCCTGCATCGCTGAACTGTATGGCTCGGGCGTCACGCACGTTGAGAGCGCGCATCACCTGGACGTCGAGGCGCAGGTCATCGAGCTGTGCGCGCTCCGGCCCGAGTGGATGGACCCGCGCATTCGGATGGACGGTCTGGAACTGCTGACCGATTCGGATGCAGTGATACTCAACATTGATTATCCGCTGGGCCTGGCTGCGTATCACATATTGACTGAGATCACCAGTGGGATTGGCGATCTGCGTGGGCTCTACATCCAGGGCAAGGCCGCAACACTCAATGGACGCGTGGGTGATGTTATGGTGCCTGGAGTCGTCCATGATGAGGACTCGAAGAATACGTATCTCTTCCACAACGCCTTCACAGCGTCCGACGTCAATCGGTATCTGATATACGGCACTGTGCTCGACAACCAGAAGGCAATCAGCGTGTGGGGCACCTTTCTGCAGAACCGTGAGTATATGGACGTCTTCTACCGTGAGGGGTTCACGGATATCGAAATGGAGGCAGGACCATACCTGTCAGCCATCTACGAGGCGATTGAACCGGAGCGCTACCCGGTGAACGAGATCATCGACCTCCATCGGGCTCCGTTCGAGATTGGGATCCTCCATTACGCGTCGGATACGCCGTTCACGCGAGGCAGGACATTGGGACGGCACCTATCATACTACGGCATGGACCCAACGTACGCCTGCTCGGTAGCCATCGTGCGCCGGATTCTGGAACTCGAGATCAGGGCGGTGAAGCAAGGCGTTGGCCGGAGGAACGCGGCTCACCGCAGATAGATCGACGTGCAACCCGGCCTGCTCCGGGCGGGGCTCTGGCCCCGACGGCCCTGGGTTGGTGATACAGAGGAGGTGGCATTGCACAGAAGCACGCTCCGACTGTGCCGCACGCTCCCGTTCTTGCTGGTAGCCTTTATCACGACCTGTACGCCCCCGTCCGCCGCACCCATTCCCGAGGCCGCCATTACACCGTCTGTTCAGATCAGTCCCACTGAGGATGCCACGATGGCGCGCCGTCGAGAGCAGATGGTGCTCAACACCATTGAGGCTCGAGGCATTGCCGACTCCCAGGTCCTGAATGCCATGTACACCGTACCGCGGCACCTGTTTGTGCCCGAGGATGTCCGTCACCAGGCGTACGCGGATCATGCCGTTCCCATTGGATATGGCCAGACCATATCGCAGCCCTACATCGTCGCCATGATGACCGAGTTACTGGAACTCCAGCCGGGCGACAGACTGCTTGAGATTGGCACAGGTTCGGGCTATCAAGCGGCCATTCTGGCGGAGATTCCGGGCGTTGAGGTGTACACTATGGAGATCGTGCCGCAGCTCGCGGCGCGCGCCTGCAACCAGTTGCAGGCGCTTGGTTACCCACGGATTCACTGCAAGGAGGGCGATGGATACTACGGCTGGCCGGAGGCCAGCCCGTTCGACGCGATCATCGTGACAGCCGCGCCCGATCATCTACCTCAACCGTTGGCTGATCAGCTTGCTGAGGGCGGACGGATGGTGATCCCCATCGGCCCCACCGGGAGCTACCAGACCCTATGGAAGTTCACACGGGCGGCCGACGGCACACTCACGGCGCAGAACATGGGCGGTGTGATCTTCGTGCCTTTCACAGGTGAGGGTATTCAGAGCGATCGCTGAAGCGGAGCAGCGCGATAAGGCAGGCGCCAACGTAGCACGCGCCTCCCAACAGAAGAACGGACGAGAATCCCCAGGACAACGCGAGCAGCGCGGCGAGTACAGACGCTACCACCGATGCAGCACCATTTGCCGCCCACGCCCAGGAGACCGATGCGGGGTCACCGCGCTCGATGACCGCGAGGCCCCCGGGGAAAGGCATGCCCATCATCAGTCCCAATGGACCCAGAGTCAGCAGAGTGATCGCCACGCGCCCTGGAAGTGGGAATGAGAGTGTAGCATCGACCAGCAGTGGCAGGCACAGGCTATAGAGGGCTATGAGCCCCACCAAAAGCCCCAGCGCCGCTGCAGGGCGCACGTGGTTCGAGAGCAGGCTGCCCCATCCCGAGCAGAACAGCAGCACGAACAGGACCGTGCCCATCGCGTATGTGGGGTGACCGAGATACAGGATGAGTCGCTGCATCAGCGGGATCTCAACCAGCATGAACGCCAGGCCAAGCAGGCCGAAATAAGCCAGTCTCGGCCGAATGATCGAGGCTTCGCCCATGGGCGCCCGTCGCTTGACGATCAGCGGTAGCACGATCGAGACAGCCGCCGCGAGAATGGCCACACCCAGCAGCGCCAGGATGACGAAGTAGCCCGCACCACCGAAAGGCTGCCACGTGTGACCCGCCAACGCCAGTACCTCCGAGGCCTGTCGCCACCTGAAGAAATGGCCGAAGAAAGGACGATCATCGGTCGGTGGACGCACATCGAAGGCGTACGACCGGTACCAGGCATCGCGGGAATGCGCGTCAACCAGTCCCGTGAACGCCGTGTGATAGTCGGGACTCGGCAGGACGTTGTACCGGTTGACATCAGCGATATGGACATCCGGGCCATAGACCAGGTCAAATGCCCTTTGTTCCGCAAACGCGCGTATTGTTGTCATTTCGCCTGCCGTGAAAGCCCCGTGCCGGGCCAGAATGAGCACCTGTTGGTAGCTACGAAGTGCGACCAGGTCCGTCCGTGGGTCGCCGCCTGCCTGCTCAAGCGCCTCGACCGCCAGCGCAAACGCTCGAACGGACTCCGACGGAGGCGTTTGGAGCCAGCGCGAAATGACGAGCAGGCCATCGTCGTCGAGCCGCGCCACGTAGTCTGAAAAGGCCTCGAGCGTGTAGCGATAGTCCTCCTGAATGCTGTACGCGCCGGACGTGATCGGACGTTGCGACGCGGTCAGCGCGAGATGCACGACATCGAACCGATCTGAGGTGCTCCGCACATAGGCGCGGGGGTCCTCGATCACGACAACTATTCGCGAATCATCGTACAGCGCGCCCGCCCAGTCTCCCTGTGACCGCACAGCATCGACGACAAGCGGGTTGGGCTCGACCGCGGTGACGTGTCGAGCTCCCTCGGACAACGCCGTGAGCACGGCGATACCTCCTCGCGGTTCGAGGACCAGCGCGCGTCCGCCCGGCCGCAGCCGATACGGCAGCGCAGTCAGCATACAGTCCGTGAATGACTGAGCGCCGATCCCTGGCTCGACGTGCGTGATCGGGCTGAGATCATCACCATCGACTGTGAGGCCCAACTGCGGCGGGGGCCCATCTCTGCACACAAACCCCGATCCCGGCAAACTGCGGATGCTGCCCGACGCGATGACGTCCACCCGGGAGAAGCTGTTCCAGCGCTGATAGACCAGACGGGCGTCAGGATAGAGCAGAACATAGCTGAGGCTCTTGTAAGGCGACAACCGGAGATCCAGAAGCGAGGGGGGCTTGCCGGCCAGCACGACGAGAGCGACCCCAATGAGCACTTCGGCCAGGGTCCCCACCGCGCGCCACCCATCACGCGCAGCGATTCGAAATACACATGTGGCCAGCACTGCCAGCGCACTGCCTACCAGAACGGCGCCTGCGGCGCCCACGATCGCGGGGGCGGCAACACCGATAACGCAGCCGACCGCTGACCCGAAGAGATTGGCCGCATAGATGCGACCTATCCTCTCTGGACGCCACGATAGGCACAGCGCCATCGCCAATCCGCCACAGAAGAAGGGGACGGCAAGAGCCGTATAGTGGAGGATCAATACGAAGCCCTGTCGCCAGTCGTGAGCGATGCGGAACGAGTCGAAGGGCGCGTAGAGTGTGATGAGGTAGGCGCCGACTATCGCTACAGCCAGACCGAGCCCCAGCTTGTGCAGCAGTCGCGGCCGAGCGCGCTGCATCAGATGCGGCGTCAGGGTCGCGAACGTTCCGCTGGCGCCGGAGCCGAGCAGCGCCAGGCTGACGATCATAAACCCGAAGTGGTAGAACTGGGCAACGGAGAAGATACGCGTGAGAACGATCTCAAACGCCAGAGTCGCTGCAGAAAGCAGAAACAGCCCGATCTCGATCCCCATATGCCGCCCCAAATCATTTTACGCAACTACACCGGGTTGCGCCACTGCTGGAGCAGATGACTTACCCCTGTGTAGTGTTTGTTCGGTATTCTCAGTGAACCTTCACCACTACTGACATACCTGGGCGGCGAGAGCGGTCTGGTTCCCCTGTTTCTGTACGCCGTCGTGGCGGTCTGTGCACTGTTGGGGCGCAGGCGCCGTGCTCGGTAGGGCTGCAGGCAGCAGTCTGCTGGAGGGCCTGCGCCCTCTGTAGGCGGCTACGAGCGCTTGCCCCTTACCTGGTACGATGCGCCGTCTGGCCAAGCCCTCCCCCCGACCGCTCCTATCAGCGACGCAGTGAGTCCCCACTTGCGCCGAACCAGGCGCCAGGATAGAATGGCCGCTGCATAGACAGCATTCGGTGGGTCTGGAACTGGCGCTGCCCGAGCCACGGGGCGCAGCAGATTGGTTCAGGAAAGCAGCAACGGGAGGGCGCTATGTCGGAAAAGGTCATCGGACGGCCAGTCGCGCGGATGGACGCCCGCGCGAAGGTAACCGGTGAAGCCCTGTATCCGGCCGATTTCGGCCGGCCGGACATGCTTCACGCCAAGCTGTTGTTCTCAGGCCGTCCACATGCCCGCATCACCGCGATCGATGTCTCGACTGCGGAGGCTATGCCGGGTGTCGTAGCCATCCTCACTGCGAAGGATGTACCATATAACGCGTACGGCCTGCAGACGCCTGACCAACCAGTGCTGTGTGGACCCGGTTCGACTCAGCCAGGCGCCGACGTAGTCCGCTGGCTTGGCGACCAAGTCGCACTGGTTGTAGCTGAGACGCCCCGGGACGCCGCCAGAGCGCGCGATGCGATCCACGTCACGTACGATGATCTACCCATCGTCACCGATCCCTTTCAGGCGATAGATTCGGGTGCTCCTCAGTTGCACCCGGACCGACGCCCCAGCGAGTCCCATCCCGAGTTGTGTATCGATGGTAATCGCATCTCGCACCATCAAGTGCGAAAGGGGGATTTGGCATTGGGGTTTGCCTCCGCGGATGTGATCGTTGAGGCAGACTATCAGACACCCTCCCAGGAACACGCGTATCTCCAGCCGGAAGCCGGTCTGGCGACTATCGATGAGGAGGGACGGGTAGCCGTCATCGTCGGCGGTCAGTGGGCCTGGGAAGATCAACGCCAGATCGCGCTGGCGCTGGGCATTCCCACTGACCGGGTTCGCGTCATCTATCCGGCCATCGGGGGCGCCTTCGGGGGCCGCGAGGATATGTCGGTTCAGATCGTCCTGGCGTTGGCTGCCATGCGTCTGCAACGTCCCGTCAAGCTGGTCTGGACACGCGAGGAGTCGATTCTGGGCCACTGCAAGCGCCATCCGATGTGGGTCCACTGCAAGTGGGGCGCTACCCGCGATGGCAGAATCGTCGCGGCAGAGGTACGTGCGGTGGCCGATGGAGGCGCCTACTGCTACACGTCGAACAAGGTGATGGGCAACTTCTCGCTCACCTGTACAGGGCAGTACGACATACCGAACGTCGCAGTGGATGTGGACAGTTACTACACCAATAACCCACCAGCCGGCGCGTTCCGGGGTTTCGGTGCGCCCCAGGGCATCTTTGTCGCAGAGATGCAGGTGAACAAGCTGTCGGACGCGCTCGGCATCGATCCCGTCGAGCTTCGGGTGCGCAACCTGCTGCGCGACGATGTTCCCAGCGTGACAGGCGCCCCACTGCCTGGCGGAGTGAGCCTGGTCGAGGTCACCAAGCGCTGCGCGGAGGCTGCTGGGTGGCAGCATAATGGGGAGAGATGGAGGCGCCCTGAGCGAAACGCTGCCGATGCTACGTCGCCATTGCGACGCGGCATCGGATTGGCCACCGGGTTCAAGAACGCCGGATTCTCGTTCGGGTATCGCGATAACTGCTGGGCAAAGGTCGAACTGGAGGGAAAGTCGCAGATTGAGCTTGCCACTATCAGTATCGGCAGTGCCGAGGTGGGGCAAGGCAGCCACACGGCCATTATGCAGATGGCGGCCGAGGCGTTGGGGATTCCACTGGACCGCCTGCAGTTGGTCGCTGCAGATACGGCCACGAGTCCGGGTAGTTCAGGATCCGTCTCGGCGTCTCGTATGACCTTCATGGCGGGAAATGCGATACGCGGCGCTGCCGCAGCGGCCTTCGAACGCTGGGCAGCCGGGGAGCGACCAGCGACGGCCGATTACACCTACCTAGCTCCCCCCACAACGCCGGTCGATCTGGATGCAGGACAAGGGTCACCGAATTTCGCGTATGGGTACGTCTCCGAAGCAGTCGAAGTCGAAGTGGATACCGAGACCGGCCAGTTGCAGGTACTCCGCGCTGTCTGCGTGGACGACGTTGGGCGGGCGGTCAATCCACAGTCCATCGAGGGACAGATTGAGGGGGCTATCGCTCAGGCGCTCGGTTGGGCAACGTGCGAGAGCTTCATTGTGAAGGACGGCCACGTGCTCACGGAGCACCTCAGCACCTACTTGATTCCTACAATCAGCGATGTCGCGCTGAGGGTGGAATCCATCATCGTCGAGCATCGCGATCCGAATGGGCCATGGGGCGTGCGCGGTGTTGGAGAGATGCCGTTCCTACCGCTAGCACCCGCCCTGGCCGCCGCGCTGCACGACGCGACCGGTGTATGGTTTGACAGACTGCCCCTGACGCCAGAGCGCGTCCTGTGGGGACTGCAAGACCGCACCGCAGAGTCGGAGTGACGCCGCCTCAGGCCAGCGGATGACCGCGAACCACAACCGCATCACTGCCCTACGGAGTGGCCCAAAACATCCAGCGCCCTCAACAACTGCACGTCTTCGCTCGAGTGTAGCTCGTCTGCAGTCATTGCCTGCTCGGCCAGTGGACGAAGCAGAACCACGTCAACCGACATCGGAACCGCGATGTCAGGCGCGATACCCTCGTGCCATATCTGACGCCCATCCGGCGTCAACCACTCCTGAATCGCCAGCAACAACGCCGAGCCATCAGAGAGCGGGAACTGAGACAGCACCGTTCCCGTGCCAAAGGTCGTCTCGCCCACAAGCGTCCCACGACCGGCGTCCTGGATAGCGCCCGCCACGATCTCCGAGGCGCTGGCCGATCCTCCGTTGATCAGAACGACCAGGGGCAACTGGGGCGCCCACCCTCCTGGCTCCACCGGAACGGGAGTCACCTCACCCTGTGCATTTCGCACGAGCAGGACGTTGCCGACCTGGAGGAAATGACTGGCCACAGTCACCGCCTCACCCAGAAGCCCTCCTGGATTGTTACGCAGATCGAGTATCACACCGTCCAACTCTTGCTGCTGGATCTGGGCCAGTACATCGCCCAGACGCTCTCCAGCGCCGTTGCTGAATCGGGTGATACGAATGTGGGCAATGCCCGTACCTGGCAGGCGCTGCCAGGTCACACTCTCCAACGTGATGCGAGCACGGACGATGGCCACCTGTCGCGTGGTCCCTGTGTCAGGATCCAAGAGAGTAAGACTCACCGATGTGCCAGCCGGACCGACAATCTGAGCCACGACCTCAACCAGCGATAGCCCGGCCACACTGGCGCCATCCACCTCCAAGATGATGTCGCCCGGGCGGAGACCTGCCTCCAACGCCGGGGACCCGTCCATAGGCGTCACAATCACAACCTGGCCATCCCGCATCTGGACCTCGGCGCCGATGCCTTCAAACTCGCCCTCAGTCAGCTTCCGCTGTTCCTGAACCATCTCAGGGCTCATAAAGCGACTGTGCCCGGTATCGCCCAGCGCGTCCACCATCCCGTTGATGGCTCCGTACGCCAGATTCTGTGCCACGAGGGCATCGCGGTCAACGTAGACCCTCTGGATCGTGTTCCACGCCTCCGCCATCAGCCGAAACTCTCCCTCGGCCTCAGGCGGGATCGTGTCACCGGGCGCGACGCGAAGCAGCACTGCGCGATCCAACAGCACACCGCCAGCGAGGCCGACGCTAATGAGCGACGCGGCCAGAAATGCCACACTCAGACAGCGAAACCACCGTTCCATCTTGACCATATGAAGACCTTAAGTCAGAGGGGTTGACTACTCCAAATACCAGTCAACCCGCCGCACGCGTTTGCGGAAGAAGCGAGACAACAGAAGTCCAAACACGAAGCCGCCGATATGCGCCATATAGGCAACCCCGCCCCTCTGGGTCTGCACGAGTGCGCCCAGACCGCTGAAGAGCTGGATGATGAACCACATCCCGATGAGCACAGCCGCCGGCATGAGCGTCAACCGGATGAACCATCCAAAGAACACCACGGTCCGAATGCGATCTCGGGGGAACATAATCAGGAAAGCGCCCATCACGGCAGCGATGGCCCCACTTGCCCCAACGACCGGAATGGGGGATGCCGGCGTCGTCAGGACCTGCGCCATCGTTGCGACCCATCCACCCAGGAGATAGAATACCACATAGCGGACGGTTCCCATCGCGTTCTCGATCTGCGGGCCAAACACCCAGAAGAAGAGCATGTTGCCGAGAATGTGCGCCCACCCCGCATGCAGGAACATGGCCGTCAGCACGGTGAACCAGCGTCTTCCGGCAAGGATGTCGCGGGGTA
The DNA here is from genome assembly GCA_012514315.1 of Chloroflexota bacterium. Taxonomy (GTDB): domain Bacteria; phylum Chloroflexota; class Anaerolineae; order B4-G1; family B4-G1; genus JAAZAN01. The sequence continues at coordinate 6,192 of JAAZAN010000104.1, read as the reverse complement.
TCACAGCCCACCGCTGTACAAAGTCGAGGCCCGCGGTGAGCTCAGCAATGAAGAGCAGGCCGTTCACAAGTATGATCAAAACAGTCGCGGTCGGAAACCGAAGCGGCCGACGACTGGCATTACCCAATGGAATCACTATATCTCCCTCCCATCGCACAGGACTCTCGGTCCCTATCGAGTCAGTATAGCCTCGAACAATGGGAAGTCAACGATTCTCTGAGGTGCGATCCCGGCGTTAATATCCGTGACCAGCTGGCCGCCGATGCGCCCCTGGTCTGCACGAAAGCTCAACCCACGTCGCTGGCCAGGCCGCATTGACCTGTAATCCGGGCTGGTCTATACTGTCCGGTACCACCTGCAACGTAATCCAAGGAGACTCTTTGAAGACTCAGACTACATCATCCCACGCAAGCCGGTCAGAGAGCGAATCAGGGCATTTCCCGATAGAAGAAGTTGCCAGGCGCCCGCTCCCCGGTATGGCGATCCCAGGTCAGATTACGTTCAGCCCGGATGACACACTCGTCACGTATCTGTACAGTCCGGAGCATGATCTCAGCCTGAAGCTCTACGCTTTCGACCCTCGAACCCGCGAGCGCAATCTGCTGCTCACTCCCCCTGACGGGGGCGACACTGATGAGAATGTATCCCGAGAGGAGGCCTTGCGTCGCGAGCGGATGCGCCAGTTGACCACCGGTGTAACTCAGTACGCCTGGGCCGATCGGGCCTGCCGCATGCTGATACCACTGCAGGGCAGCATCTACGTGAAGGACGGCCCCGACGCGCCGTTGCGCAGTCTCGTGGAGAGTGAACGAGACCCGATTCTCGATCCTCAACTCTCGCCTGACGGTGACTGGGTTGCCTATGTGCAGGATGCGGAGATCTTCGTCGTCCCGTTCACCGGCGGCGAACCCCGGCAGATCACGGCGGGCGCACAGGACGATGGCCTCTCCCACGGACTGGCCGAGTTCGTCGCCCAGGAGGAGATGGACCGCAGGCACGGCTTCTGGTGGTCGCCCGATAGCCGCTCCATCGCCTTCACGGAGGTGGACGAACGACACATCCCAGTCTATCCTATCGTCCATCAGGGACAAGCGACGTTGGATGCAGGCGCGATTGAGGAGCACCGGTACCCCTTCGCTGGCGCGGAGAACGCCAGAGTTCGGCTCGGCGTCGTCGCGGCTACGGGCGGAGAGCCCGTATGGATGGACCTTGGGAACTGCGATGACATCTACCTGGCGCGTGTGGCCTGGATGCCGGACGGCCGCCTGACCGCGCAGACCGAGAACCGCATGCAGACCTCGCTGGAACTGCGGCGGTTTGATCCGGACACGGGCCAGGCGCAGGTCATCCTGCGGGAAACGAGCGACGTGTGGATCAATCTGAGCGACCTGTTCAGGCCCTTGCGCGAACCGCGCGCCGATGGGGGTCACTTTGTCTGGGGATCGGAGAGGACGGGCTTCCAGCATCTGTACCTGTATGACGCAGACGGCTTACTGATTCGAGCGCTCACCCAGGGCGACTGGATGGTGGAGTCGATCGTCGGGATCGATGAGGCGGCGAGCGTCATCTACTTCATCGGCACTCGAGAGAGCCCACTGGAGAGCCACCTGTACGCCGTCTCGCTCGACGGCGGTGAACTTCGCCGGATAACCGCAGAGCCTGGCATGCATTCGGTCGTCCTCGATCGCCGGTTCGAGCGCTTCGTGGATACGTATCACGCCATCGACCACCCTCCAATCGTCACACTCCGCTCGCTGGCGGATGGCGCGGAACTGGCCGTCATCCACGATGAGATCGACCCACGAGTGTCGGAGCTACCACTGCGCCCGCCTGAACTCGTCGCGCTGACGAATCGGGACGGCGTCACGCTCTACGGCGCGATCTTCCATCCACCGGAGGGAGTGGGCCAGCGCCCTTACCCAACCATTGTGAGCGTGTATGGGGGACCGCACGCTCAGCGCGTCGCCCAGAGCTGGCGGACGACGATCGACATGCGGGCCCAGTACCTGTCCAGCCGTGGGTATCTGGTCTTTGTGCTGGACAACTGCGGCAGTGCGCGACGTGGGCTGGCCTTTGAGGGAGCAATTCGACATCGTCTCGGCCATGTGGAGGTAGAGGATCAGGTCGCAGGCGTGCGGTGGCTCGTCGCGCACGGACTGGCAGACCCCAATCGGGTCGGCATTTACGGTTGGAGTTACGGCGGCTACATGGCCGCGATGTGCATGGCCCGGGCGCCCGAGGTGTTCAGCGTGGCGGTCGCAGGCGCACCGGTGACCGCGTGGGATGGTTACGACACCCACTACACTGAACGGTATATGGGCCTGCCACAGTCCAATGCCACTGGTTACGCATCCAGCAGCGTCCTCGGGCACGCCGACCAGATCGTGGGCAGGCTACTGCTGGTTCACGGTCTCATCGACGAGAATGTCCACTTCCGGCACACCGCCCGGCTGGTGAACGCCCTGACTGCCGCGCGCAAACCGTATGATCTGTTGCTCTTCCCGGATGAACGGCACTCACCACGCCGGTTAGCAGACCGTGTGTTCATGGAGGAGCGGATCCTCGACTACTTCGAGCGGCATCTGTAGACGTCGATCTGAGACCTTCCGAGGAGTGTGAGCGACACCAGACTCCAGTCTTCGTACCCAACAGGCGTGGCGATGAACCGACGACAGCGGCTAATGACGACGTTGCGTGGTGGCGCGGTGGACCGACCTCCGGTCTGCTTCTACGAGATCAACGGGCTCGACGAGGATCCGACATCCGACGACCCCTTCAACATCTACAGCCACCCCTCGTGGCTGCCGTTGATTGAGCTGGCACGGGACAGCACCGACCGTATCGTAATGCGGTCGGCGCCGTTCCGTCACCACGCACTGGACCCACTGGCTGAGATGACCCACACTGAGACCTGGCATGACGGAGCCAGCCGGTTCACCCGGCAAACCGTCAGGCTCGGAGGCCGCACGCTGAGTAGTGTGTCGCGACGCGATCGAGACGTCAACACGGTCTGGGTGCTGGAGCCTCTGCTGAAAGGCGCGGACGATCTTGAAGCGCTGCTGACACTTCCACCCCCAGCACCGGGGCGCGAACCGGATATCGCGACAATTGTCGAGACGGAGACCATACTGGGCGATAGTGGGATCGTGATGATCGACACACCCGATCCGTTGTGCCTGGCAGCCAGCCTGTTTGATATGGGCACGTTCACCGTCATCGCGTTGACACAGCAGGCGCTGTTCCATCGACTGATCGAGCGCTTCGCGGCCATCGTATGGCCGCAGACGGAGGCAATCGCCGCGGCGCTCCCGGGCCGTCTGTGGCGGATCTACGGGCCCGAATATGCCTCACCTCCGTACCTGCCGCCCAGGCTGTTTGAGGAGTATGTGGTCCAGTACGACACCCCAATGGTCAACGTGATCCAAAGGTTGGGCGGGTTCGCCCGGATACACTCGCACGGTAGGCTCCGCGCGATCCTGGACCTGATCGCGTCGACCGGATGCATCGGACTGGATCCCATCGAACCGCCGCCCCAGGGCGACGTCAGCCTGCGATACGTTCGAGAACGCTATGGGGCCCAGATCGTGCTGTTCGGGAATCTGGAGGCCAGCGACATCGAGAACCTGCCAGGCGACCTCTTCGCCGCGAAGGTCCGGCAGGCGGTGGACGAAGGCACCGCTGGCTCCGGTCGCGGGTTCGTTCTGATGCCATCCGCCTGCCCATATGGTCGCGTGCTCTCACCACTGGCGATGGAGAACTACCGGACGATGATCGATATCGTAGACCGTCTGTGATCTACGATGCGGTCCAGATATGCCCGGCAATCACCGGGCGGCTGAAGTTGATCCAGGCCATCGGTGCGGACGATCCGCGCCACGCACGCCTCACTGCATCGTACTCGTGATGCCTCTGGAGTCCGATTCTGAACAGCCGATCTTGACCAACTTGCGGTTGTCCGTATAATGGGGCGGATTGTCGTCGTCCTGCCCGTCCGTGTGGACTCACCCGCTGCGCAGCCGGAGCGCGGAGTCTCACAACAACGTTGAGCCATAAGCCACGCTGGGGTCCAGCCTGCCTTCGCCCACACGTTGCAGGTCAGACGTCAAGAGCACTTGAGAGGAAGGTGTTTCGTAAATGCCCGTCATGCCTGCTACGCACCCGATCGACTATGGTTTCTTGGACTGGATCCTCGCATTCCTCCCGATTCTATCCGTACTCATCCTGATGTTGCGGTTTCGATGGGGCGGCGCCGAGGCGGGCGCGGTCGGTTGGATCGTCGCACTGGTTGTAGCTGCGTTGCGGTTTGGCGCTGGCTGGAGTTTACTGGGTTACGCTCAGCTCAAGGGACTGATGCTGACGCTCTACGTGCTGTTCATCATCTGGACAGCGTTGCTCTTCTTCAGAGTCACAGACGACGCGGGCGCTGTGTCGGCGATTGGCGCGGGTCTGCCACGCCTGACGCCAGACCGTGGCATGCAGGCGCTGCTGCTGGGGTGGGTCTTCAGCTCGTTCCTCCAAGGGATGGGGGGCTTCGGTGTGCCGGTCGCTGTCACCGCACCGCTCCTGGTTGGACTGGGTTTTCCAGCGGTCGCAGCCATTGTCATTCCCTCAGTCGGCGCGGCGTGGGCCGTTACATTTGGCTCACTGGGACTGTCTTTCTTCGCCCTCATTGGAGCAACCGGCCTACCGGGAGAGGTCCTGGCGCCGTGGACCGCCGCGATGCTGGGACTAGCGTGCCTGGCCTGTGGCGCAGCCACACTCTGGACAGCCGGGGGCGGACGGACGCTACGGGCTGGCCTGGTTCCCCTCATACTGATCTGGATCACGATGGCCGGGGTGCAGTACGCTGTTGTCACTCACGGGCTTTTCTCCATCGGGTCGACTATGGGAGGCCTGATTGGCCTCGCGGTTGGTGTGGCTTACGCTCGCTGGCAGGGGGTGCGACTGCAGAGGACTGTCGAGCCGGTTGACCATCCCCCGTCGAGCATGCCACTGGGATGGGCGCTGGCTCCCTACGGGCTGTTAGTCGCCATCGTGCTCATCGCCCAGATTCCACCGATCGGCGACAGTCTGGATTGGCTCACGATCCGCGCTCACTTCCCCGAGCTGGCTACGGCGCGCGGCTGGGTCACGCCGGCCGGCGAAGGACGGAGTATCAGCATCTTCGGCCACGCCGGGTCCTTGCTGGTGTATGCCTCCGTGGCCGCGTTCGTGTTGTTCAAGGCCCGGGGCCGCTATCAGTCCGGCGCGCTCGGCCGCATCGCCCGTGGCGTCAGCAAGCGCGCGATCAAGTCCAGCCTGGGCACCGCGGCGATGGTTGGTATGGCCGCCACGATGGAACACGCCGGGATGATCTACCTGCTGGCCGACGGCATTGCGAAGATCACGGGGCCAGCGTTTCCCCTCGTCTCGCCGTTCATCGGCGTGATGGGCGCCTTCATGACCGGCTCGAACACGAACTCCAATGTGGTCTTCGCCAACCTGCAGCAACAGGTGGCGGCTCTGTTGGGCATCAGTCCCCTGATCATCCTGGCTGCCCAGACAGCTGGTGGCGCCATCGGGTCGGTCTTCTCGCCAGCCAAGGTCATTGTGGGGTGCAGCACGGTGGCAGCCGATGAAGCGCCGGTGCTCAAGGGCGTGATGCGCAACGGTATGCTGATCGTGGCCGTGCTGGCCATCGCCACAACAGCCGCTGTCTACCTGATCAAGTGATGGGATGTTTGGTCCTGTAGCACTAACTGAACCGGAGACTCGCTGACATATGACTGTCCCGCAATACGACTTCATCATCATCGGCGCAGGGGTTGTGGGAAGCTTGGTGGCGCGCGCCCTGTCCCGCTACCAGCTCGACATTCTGCTGATCGACAAGGCCTCCGATGTCGGGACGGCCACCTCCGCCGCCAATACCGCCATCGTCCATGCCGGATACGACCCGGTCCCCGGTAGCCTGAAGGCCACGATGAACGTCGCCGGCAGTCTTATGTGGGACTCGTTGGCGGACGAGCTGAACTTCGCTTTCGAGCGCTGCGGCGACTATGTCGTGGCCGTGGGCGCCGATGAACTGGCCCGGCTGGATGAGTTGCTGGACAGGGGTCGACGCAACGGCGTGCAGGGACTGCACATCATATCGGGCGAGGAGATGCACCGGCGTGAACCGGAGATCAGCTCGCAGGTGAGCGGCGCGCTCTTCGC
>JAAZAN010000103.1 GCA_012514315.1 Chloroflexota bacterium | reverse complement strand
CTCAGAGCGGCTGCAGTGCCTCGCCCAGCACGCTCTACACATCATCGGGGATCTCCGCACTGGTCGGATACACAAGCGCTGTGCGGGTACGCGCTGCAGCAAAAGCGGGCCACTGAGCCAACAACATTGCTGCAAGCATCAGGCCACACCCAATAAGCTGGATTACGCTGAGCCGTTCGGAGATCAGCAGCCACCCGAAGAGCGTTGCGAAGACCGCCTCGCCACTCAACAGGACAGCTGCATCAGCCGGTGGCGCGTGGCGCTGACCAATCACCTGCAGCGTCATTGCGACGCCAATCGACATCACACCATTGTAAAGGACGGCCCACCAACCCTTACCTATGGCTGCCAGGCCGTGCGGCTCGAAGAGGCCACTCAGTGCCAGTCCGAGAATTCCACAAGTACCGTACTGCACGATTGAGAGCCGGAGGCTATCTGCCCCAGAGATCAGTCTGCCAATCACGACGATATGCAGCGCCCAGAACACCGCACCCACCAGCACCCAGACGTCGCCTGGCGCCAACGTGAGTTGTTGCACCCCGCTCAGCAGAAACAGCGCCACAGCAGCCAGGCCTGAGGCGAGCCAGACTGGCCACTCAGGCCGCCTTCGGCCCACAATCGCCAGCATGAGGGGCACAAAGACTACATACAGACCGGTGATGAAACCCGCATTACCTGCCGTCGTCGACTGCAGTCCACGCTGTTGCGTGAACGCAGCGATGACGAGGATCCCCCCGGCAATGACCCCACCGCCAAGCTCGGAACGGGTCCACTGACGTCGACGCGGCCACACAAACGGCAGGAGCACGATCATCGCCAGGAGAAAGCGCGCGCCGGTGTAGGTGAGCGCACCTAGCCGGACGGCTGCCAGCCGGGCAGGTACGAAGCCCAGCCCCCAGATGCCCGCCGCCGCGAGCAGCGCCAGATCGGCCAGCAGCCGCTGCCGGTCGACACCTGTCGGCTGGGACACCGAATCCACTTACTCGTACCTCAATGCATCAATAGGATTGAGCAGCGAAGCACGCCGGGCCGGGTAGATCCCGAAGAACAGCCCGACAGCCGCCGAAAAGCCCGTCGCCAGCAGCACAGCCTGCGCGGTCACGACGGCACTGAAGTCGTCAATCAGCCTGGAGATCAGCTCGGCGCCAAACACACCCAACAGGATCCCCAACACGCCACCTACCACAGCCAGAGTCACCGCCTCGATCAGGAACTGCCAGAGGACGTCTCGCCGGCGAGCTCCTACCGCCTTGCGCAGCCCGATCTCGCGTGTCCGTTCGGTCACAGAGACCAGCATGATGTTCATAATGCCAATCCCTCCGACGAGCAAGCTGATGCCAGCGATCGCGCCCAGGAAGACCGTCAACACACCGGTCACCTGACCAAACACATCAAGCAGATCCGACTGGCTGATCACAGAGAAATCATCCTCATCGCTGAACGCAATATTGTGCCGATCCCGCAGGATGACGCGAACCTGTTCGGCGGCCGCGTCCATCGCCTCCTCACTGGCCGCCTGCACCATAATCGCGGAGACACGATACTCCCCGGTACGGCTGCGACTCGTGAACAGACGGGACTGAGCAGTCGTCAAGGGGATCAAGACCGTGTTGTCCTGGTCGCCGAACTGGGATCCTCCCTTCTCCTCCAACACCCCAATAACCCGAAAGGGGACCCCGTTGATCCTGATCGATTGATCCAGCGGATACGGATTCTCTGGAAACAACGTGTCGACCACACTTCGCCCCAACAGGGCAACGCGGGCACGGCTGTTCATATCTTCTTGATCGATGAAGCGTCCCACCTCGGCATACCAGTTGCGCACCGTCGCGAAATCCGGCGTCGAGCCGATGACATCGGCAGTTGAATCCCGCTTTGCCGTGGCAACAACCGCTGTTCGGAACAGCTGTGGTGCGACGCCAGCGATATCCGGCGCCCGCACAGGATCGCTGACCGCGGCGGCGTCCCCATCGGTGAGTTCGGCCGTACTCATCGACGCGCCGGGAGGCCCGCCACTCGCCTGATCCAGGCGTCCGGGGATCACGAACAGCAAGTTACTGCCCACGCCCTGGAACTGCGTCGCGATGTAGACCGACACACCTTCTCCGACCGACATCAGCGTGATCACCGCGCCGACACCGATGACAATGCCCAGCATCGTCAGTGCAGCACGCAGCTTGTTTGCCGCCAGCGCCCGCAATGCCAGCCGCATACTCTCCCAGATGCTCACGCCACCTCACCTCCGGGCACAGCCACCAGTGGTTGGTCGATGAGCTCCTCTCGCACAACCTGACCGTCGTACAGATGCAGCACACGCTGCGTGTGGCGCGCGATCCGCGGATCGTGCGTGACGAGAATCACAGTGATCCCGAGATCGCGGTTCAGGCCTTGCAGAATCGTCATGACATCGGCTCCCGACCGGCTATCCAGATTGCCTGTCGGCTCATCAGCCAGAATGATCGCTGGCGAATTGATCAGCGCTCGGGCGATCGCCACGCGTTGCTGCTGTCCACCGGAGAGCTCGTTCGGCGTGTGGTCCATCCGCTCTCCCAACCCCACCGCCTCAAGCGCCTCACGCGCTCGCTCCAGGCGCTCGGCTCGTGGTATACCAGCATACGTCAGCGGCAGCATGACATTCTCAAGCGCACTCGTCCTCGCCAACAGATTGAACGTCTGAAACACGAACCCAATCCGACGGTTGCGCACCACAGCCAGTTGATCGTCATCCATCTGGCCGACATCCTGTCCTTCCAGTATGTATTGCCCTGTCGTCGGCTGATCCAGACAGCCCACAATGTTCATCATTGTCGACTTGCCCGAGCCTGATGGTCCCATAATCGCCAAGATCTCCCCGGGCTCCACCGACAGGGTGACGCCACACAGAGCACGTACCTCGATCTCGCCCATGCGGTAGATCTTGCAGATGTTGTGCAACTCGATGACTGGCCTGGCCATGCGTTCGCTCCCCCGTCCTCACCGAGACTGTGCGAGATCCAGAAGGCTGTTGCTCGAACTCAGAACCACAACCTGGCCATCGGAAAGGCCGCTCAGTATCTGGACCTGGCCCTCGTGGCGTACACCCAGGTCGACATCCACTCGCTCAAGTCCCTGGCCCGCGGGGCGTTCCACGTACGTCTGTCCAGTCGTCCGATCCACACGCACGACCCACGATGGGATGAGCAGTACATCCGACAGCTCCTCAACAACGATCGTGGCATTCGCGCTCATGTCGGCCCGAGTCTGTACGGGGGCTGGATCGAGCTGAATCACTACCTCGTAGTACACAACGCCCCCATCGAGTCCGGCTGCCGGCGCCACTCGCTGCACACTCCCCGAAAGCTCCGAATCGGGATAAGCATCCAATCGAATCTCAGCTGCCTGCCCCGGTTTGAGCAGACCAACGTCCACCTCATCAACACGAACCTTGACCTGTAGACAGGTCGGATCAACAATCTCGATGACAGGCCGACTCGGCGTAGCTAACTCCCCCGCTGTCACATTCACTGAGGCAACAACACCGTCGAAAGGCGCCCGCAGGAGGGCATTCTCCAGCGCCAGCTCTGCCTCGTGCAGTGCCACACGCGCCTGCGCAACACCCGCCTCCGCTGCGGAAACCTGATCATCGGTCGGGCCCGCGAGGAGCTGGTCAAGTTGTGCCTGCGTCACATCACGCTGAGCGACAGCCGCTGCGACATTGGCCTGAGCAGCCCGTGCCACCTCGCCCGGAGAACCGGCCAGCAGCTCATCGAGACGAGCCTGGGACGCCGCAAGAGCCTGATCGGCAGACGCAAGGTTGAAGCGAGCCTGCTCCTCAGGTGTACCGAGAGCAGGGCAGATTGTCCGAGTCTCTCCCGTAGGAAGCGTGAACTCGACGCACGTTAGCATTCTCTGGTACATATCCTCAGCTTTGCGCTGTTGTGTCTGTGCCGCTGCCAGATCTGCCATAGCGGCAGCGATCTGGGCGTCGTTGGCTCCGGCCAGGGTCTGATCGCGCGCAGCAGCCGCGGCCGCGACCTGAGCGTCCGCTGCCCTCAATGACGCTTCGGCCGCGGCAATCTCCTCGGGACGTGGCCCCGTCATCAGTTGCTCCAACTGCGCCTCAGCAGCCGCAAGTTGCGCACCGGCCTGTTCGACGCGCAGCGCTGACTGGCGCGCATCCAGTGCAACCAACACATCGCCCGCTGACACAGGCTCACCAACCGTCACAGCCACATCCATCACCCGTCCGCCACTCTGGAAACTCAGAGCGGCTCGCTCGGCGCACGACACGCTGCCGCTTGCGGCCACCGACACCAACATAGCGCCCCGCTGGACTGTCGTGCTCCTTTGGTCTGTCGAGAAATCGCTCAACCTCGATGCCCGCCTGGCCGCCATGGCCCCCGCTACGGCAACGATAATGACGATTCCTATCAGAATCCAGGACCGCCTAGAACGCCCCATACTGACACCCCAAGTCCCGGCTCACACACCCGGTCTGACTGCCCACACCACAAACTAGTCTGAACACCGAAGAATGACACGTCACTCGCTCACCTACCGAGGCCGAAAGCCGCATCAGACGTCAGGACAATGACGTCACCCACCGCAACGCCATCTAGAACCTCAGCAAAGCCCTCATACCGCACCCCCAGCCTGACATCGACTCGCTCCAGCTCGCGTCCTACCCGACGATCGACATATGTCTGCCCAGTCGTCCCGTCCACACGAACAGCCCATATCGGGATCTTGAGAACATCGTCCAGTTCGTCAATGATAATCGTCACATTGGCGGTCATATCGACCTGTACGGGTATGTCGGATTGGTCGAGCGCGACCACCACATCATAGGATACGATCCCCCCGGTCAGATCAGCAACCGGCGCGATACGCTCCACCTTTCCCGCCAGTACCTCATCACGAAATGCTTCAATCACGACCTCGGCTGGCATGCCCTCGGACAAACGCCCGATATCGATCTCATCCACGCCTACTGTCACACGGTAGCCTGTCAGGTCAGCAAGGACAACAGCCGGCGCGAACGATGGCGCCAGCTCACCAGCCACGGCATTGACACCAATAACCACGCCGTCGAAAGGCGCATTCAGCTCGGCGGTCTCCAGGGAGAGCTTCGCGCTGGCCAATGCAGCCTGAGCCGCCGCGACCTGCGCATCAGCATCAGCAACCTGCGCGTGAGTGGGACCAGCGAGCAGGAGATCAAGGCGCGCTTGCGCTGCATCCCGTTGGGCCACAGCTGTGGCTACGTTGGCTCCCGCGGCACGCATATCCTCTGGTGCAGCCCCCGACTGCAGGCGTTCGAGCTCTGCCTGTGCAGCCTCCAATGCTCTCTGCGCAGCGTAGAGCTCATAGTTGGCCTGCGCAACGACATCCTCGTCATCCGTTGAGCGTACGGTCTTGTCGTAGTTGTCTTGCGCCACCTTGCGCTGCAGTTCTGCGGACGCGACCTGCGCCTCCACTGCCGCCAACTGCGCAGCAGTGGCCCCAGAAGCCACCTGGTCGCGATTGGCCACAACCGCAGCAAGTTGCGCCTCAGCGGCCCGCAGGTTATCCCGGGCGATCGACAACTCCTCTGTCCGTGGTCCAGCCCTCAACTGCTCAGCCTGAGCACGGGCTAACATCAACGCGGCCTCGGCTTTCTCTACCTGCAACTCCAACTGACGCGCATCCAGCCGCACCAGAGGTTGACCTGCCGTAACACGATCGCCGATCGAGACGCGCACCTCGGCTACCTGACCCGGTAGATCGAAGGACAGCTCAACACGTCGCACTGGCTCGATCCTGCCAGTAGCAGCCACGGCGATGAGCATGCTCCCACGCTCAACGATGGCTTCACGCGCGGTTTGCTCAGGCTGCACCTGACCGCGGGTCAACCACACAATAGCGGCAGCCAAAATGGCTACCGCCAGTAAACCCACAATCAGATAGCGGACAGTCCGCTTCATACGCATTCTCCAATCATCTCACTGCGCAGGGAAAAATGACCAGGGTCATATTATACATCAGGGAGACTAGATGTCAACGCGCGGAGTTCATCAGTACGTGAAGCAAGCTACCTGGATGTCAGAGCATTAGGTCATGCGCCGATTACGTCGATCCCGCCCATCCAGGGTCGAAGCACGTCGGGAACCGCGATCGCCCCATCGGACTGCTGGTAGTTTTCCATCACAGCGATCATAATGCGCGGTAGCGCCAGGCCTGAACCATTCAGGGTATGCACAAAGCGGGGTCGAGCGCCAGGTTCGGGCCGGTACCGCAAGTTGGCGCGCCGGGCCTGAAACTCCTCACAATTGCTGAGGCTGCTCACTTCGAGCCACTCCTGACAGCCAGGCGCCCAGACCTCGATATCGAACTTCTTCGCCGCCTGGAAGCCCAGATCACCCGTACACATCTGTACCAGGCGGTGCGGCAGACCAAGTCGTCGACAGATCTCCAGAGCATCTTCCACCATAGCATCCAGCTCGGCATAGCTGGACTCTGGAGACGTCAGCTTGTACATCTCGACCTTGTCAAATTGGTGTCCTCGCTTGATGCCGCGGACATCCCTGCCTGCCGACATCTTCTCCCGCCGGAAGCAGGCCGAATAGGCCACGTAGTTCAGGGGGAGATCGGCGGCCTCAAGGATCTCGTCGCGATGGATGTTCGTCAAAGGGATCTCGGCCGTGCCGACCAACCACAGGTCGTCCTCGACGTCACGATAGATGTTATCAATGAACTTGGGCAACTGTCCCGCGCCCCACATGCACTCTTCTCTGACCACGTATGGCGGGTAGATCTCCGTATAGCCGTGTTCGCTCGTGTGCACGTCCAACATCCATGCGATCAGAGCACGCTGCAGTCGAGCACCGGCTCCGCGCAGGAGATAGAACCGGCTCCCGGACAACTTGACGCCCCGCTCGAAATCAATAATGCCCAGTTCCGGACCCAGGTCCCAATGGGGAACCGGCTCGAAGCTCATATGGTGCGGTTCGCCCCACTGTCCTACCACAACGTTGTGTGACTCATCTGGACCAACGGAGACGCTGGCGTGCGGCAGGTTGGGCAGGGTCAACATCAGCGCATTCAGATCCGATTCAATCGCGCCCAAGGTCCCTTCGAATCCAGCAATACGATCGCCCACCTCTCGCATCTCATCGATGAGTACCTGTCGGCGCACCGGGTCCTTCATCTGAGCGATCTCTTTGGAGACCCGGTTGCGCTCAGCACGCAGAGCCTCGACCTCAGTAAGCGTCTCACGACGCTTGAGGTCCATCGCCGCAACACGATCGATCGCCGTCGGATCAGCTCCGAGCCGAACCAGCCCATCCTTCACGAATGCAGGATTGTCACGAATCAGCCCAATATCTAGCATGTCATTCCCCTTGATGTGGTCATTGCCCAGGTGAACCGATTATACATCCGCTGTTGCGCTTTACAAATTCTCAATAATCGACTATAATATTGCAGGTCCAGATTATGAACTGAGAGGCCCGCAGTGGTGGCTCTCAGTTCTTGGTTGTTGATGGGCCCGCCACGCGGGCGCAATGGATGGATGTCTGACACGTGGCGGCAGCGCCGAACCTGTCATGGATCAGTTATCGGTACCGCACGCTCCAAGGATGGACGAGTGATCACAGCGTCCTGTCCTGTGGGCGTTTTTCGTCGTTATGGACGATTGCCCGTCTTGGAGCAGTCGATGAGACTGGACCCCGTATTGGATACCGGCGCGTCCCGCGTGAGTACGTGAAGTGGCGACGCTCGCCCACTCCTAGCATCTAGCAAGGAAGAGGAATGACTGAACAGCCTACATTTGTAACCCGCGAAGGGTACCAGAAGCTGCAAGCGGAACTGGATTATCTGCGCACGACTCGACGACGCGAAGTGGCAGAGCGACTGCATGAGGCTCTGGCGGAGGGCGATATCCTTGAGAACGCCGAGTTGGAGGATGCGCGCAACGAGCAGGCGTTCGTCGAGGGCAGAATCCTGGCACTTGAGAAGATGGTTGGAACGGCCGTGATCATCGAGGCCTCCGACGAACCCCGCGATACGGTCTCGCTGGGCAGTGAGGTCACCATCGTCGAAGGTAGCGAACCGCCGGAGACGTACGTGATAGTGGGGTCGGCCGAGGCCGATCCTGCCACCGGTCATATTTCTAATGAGTCCCCCTTGGGGCGTGCGCTGATCGGGAAGCGCGTTGGCGACATCGCCAATGTTCACGCCCCCGATGGGGTCCTCACGTTCACCATCATAGGGATTCGTTAGCGTATCCCAAGGCACTGGATCGTGCGTGCCCACGCAGCCCTCGGGCGGGCGTGGGCATCGTTATGTGACGGTAGGAGGTCATATGGAGCTCACCGAACTCGAACAAGTACGGGCTGAGAAGTACCACCGGCTGCGTACAGCGGGAATCGAGCCCTACCCACGACGCGTAGAGCGGACCCACACCATCGCCGAAGCGATCTCTGCCTATATGGCTGCCGAGGAGGCTGTCGAGGCCAATAACGCCGAGGTCGTCGGTCCCCAGGTGACTGTCGCAGGTCGCCTGCGCAGCGTCCGCACCATGGGCAAGGTCTCATTCGCCCATATCGAGGACGGAACCGGCACCATGCAGCTCTTCATCCGATTCCAGGAAGTCGGTGAAGCGATGTACGACACCTTCAAGGAGTGTTTCGATCTGGGCGACTTTGTTGGCGCTCAGGGCGCCTTGATCCGCACACGGACCGGCGAGGTCAGTGTGGCCGTGCAAGATCTGAACATGCTGGCCAAGGCAATCACACCGCTTCCAGTCGTCAAAGAGCGTGAGGAGGATGGCAGAATCATGCGCTTCGGCGGATTCACCGATGTCGAGGAACGGTACCGTCAGCGCTATGCGGACCTGGCCAGCAATCCGGAGGTACGTGAGATATTCCTCATCCGCGCCCGGACGATACGGGCTCTCCGGCGCTTCCTGGATGCCCGCGGCTTCCTGGAAGTCGAGACTCCGATCCTGCAGCCAGTCTACGGCGGTGCAGCAGCCCGTCCGTTCATCACACACCACAACCAACTTCATCAGGATCTATATCTTCGTATCGCGTTCGAGCTCTACCTGAAGCGTCTGCTGGTGGGCATGTACGACCGCGTGTACGAGATCGGCCACGACTTCCGTAATGAGGGCGTCTCGAACCGACACAACCCGGAGTTCACACAGCTGGAGTTCTATGCGGCGTATTTCGACTACCAACAGGTCATGTGCTTGTGTGAGGAGATGATCGCCACCGTGGCTACCGAGGTCACTGGGAGCCCTGTCATTCAGTTTCAGAGACACGAGATCGATTTGACTCCGCCCTGGCGGCGAGTCACGCTTCGCGAGGCGGCGATCGAGGTGACCGGCATCGATTACGTCCAGTATCCGACCGCCGAAGAGCTGGCTACAGCGATGCGAGCGAAGGGACTTCCTGCCAAGACTGGCGCGACCTGGGGCTATCTGATCGACAAAGGGTTACTGGGGGCCGTTGAGGAGACTCTGATCCAGCCAACATTCATTCTGGACTATCCCCGCGATATCTCGCCACTGGCCAAGACCAAACCGGATGATCCCACACATGTTGAGCGATTCGAGTACTTCATCGGCAGGCTCGAAATGGGCAACGCCTTCACTGAGCTGAATGATCCGTTCGACCAGGAACAACGCTTCCTAGAGATGGGGCGTATGTACGATGAGGGCGATGAAGAAGCCCACCCTATGGACGAGGATTATCTGCGTGCGATGAAGTACGGAATGCCGCCCAACGGAGGTTTTGGGCTGGGCGTCGACCGTCTGGTCATGCTATTGACCGACAAGCCGACAATTCGCGAAGTCATCCTGTTTCCGCTGCTCCGCGAGCGGGACTGAACGAGTGAGGCAAGTTCTGCGGTGGGATCTCGCCGCAGACCCATTGCCAGAGCATGATTGTCAGCGAAGGCAGAGATCCGTCACGACAGCACCCGACATGACTGCGCAGGAGGTTCCCGAATGCACGCTCAACTCTCGCCAGAGGTTCTCGGGACGTTCGCGCTGTTTGAGGGTTTGACGCCAACGCAGCTGACCTGGCTGCACAGCCGACTGCACTATCGGTCGCTCCGCGCCGGTACCTATGTCATCTCCCGGGAAATGCCGGCAGAGGCCATATATCTGATCCTGGAGGGTACAGTCAAGGTAGCCATCCCGCAATCCGACGGCGGTGAGACGATTCTGGAGATCGTCGGGCCAGGTAAGGTTGTGGGCGAGATGGGTCTGGTCGACAACAACGAACGGTCTGCCGACGTGCTCACCCTCGAGAAGTCTGCGCTCCTCATATTGGACCGTCCGACTTTCGATCAGTGTGTGAACACAATACCACCTTTCGTACTGAATCTCCTACGCGTCCTCAACGCGCGACTGCGGCGCGCGAACGAACAGATCCAGGCACTCATGACTCTGGATGTCAGTGGCCGAGTTGCCCGCCAGTTGCTCGCCTATGCCGATGAATATGGAGAGCCCGTTGGCGACGGCACGCTGATTCCCATCCGACTGACGCAGACCGACATCGCACAGCTGGTCGGCGCCTCCCGCGAGCGGGTCAATCAGATCGTCAGAAGGCTTCGACGTAAGGGGCTCATTGGCACAGGCCCGGGCAGACGTATCATCCTCCACGACCGCAACGCGCTGGCAGAGCAAGCTCGCCTGCACGTATCCCAATAGTCAGCAAACTTCAACCGAATTCGGCCAAGTGTGATATAGACAACAATTCATGTGTTGCCCGTCATCTAATTTTGCCCGAGACTATTGCTTTTTTCGTAAGAATGGTGTAAAATGTATGTTAAGGATCGTGTCTAGTCGCGCTCGGTAGCTCTGGATGGTCTGCCTATGCAGAGACAGGCAACAACGAGACATTTGCAGCTCTGTGCGGCGCTGTGTGCTGTTTGCGCCCTTCTCTTCGCCACTGTCAGCGCAACTAACGCCCAAGCCCCTGACGGTGACTGCACTCTGTTCGCCGAGACTGGTCATCTAGTGTGCGATGACTTCAAGGAGTTCTTTTTCACCCGGGGGGGCACTGAGGTATTCGGCTTTCCCCGCACCACCTACTACCAGGATCCCAAGAGCGGTCGATGGGTCCAGTACTTTCAGCGTGCCCGGATGGAGTGGCACCCCGAGAATCCACCGCCCTACCGTGTACAGCTGGGTCTGCTCGCTGACGAGCTTGGATATAATCGTTTTCCACCCGCTGCACCTGAGGACATCCCCGCCCAGAACAGTCAACAGCACCACTACTTCCCTGAAACGCAACACGTCGTCTCGTTCGGGTTCCTGACATTCTACCGTGCAAAGGGTGGGCTGGACGTATTCGGCTATCCACGCTCGGAGTTCATGTTTGAGGACGACCAGATTGTTCAGTACTTCCAGCGCGCGCGGATGGAGTGGCATCCTGAGGCAAGCCCTGGACCGGAGATCACTCTGACCAACCTGGGCGACATCTACATTGAACGATACGGTGTTCCAGAGAGCGTCCTCAAGCCCTCAGGGAACCCGCTGACATTTCAGCCGGCCGAAGGTGGTCAGCGGCTGACGGCAATCGCATCCGTCCGCCATGTCATCATCGGCCAGAACGAGCAGCAGACCGTCTTCATCTATATAACTAACGTGCAGCAACAGCCAGTCGAGGGGGCGTTGGCATCTGTGACTGTGAATTATCCAGGCAACGCCCAGCTCTTCCCATCACCACCAACCAATGAACACGGCTTCACCAAAGTGAGTTTCATAGTGAGCCCCAATGCCAGCCCGGGCGAGCGGGTGCCCATCGACGTAATCGTTCAGACGGGCAATGCAGTTGGCCGAACAAGCAACTTCTTCATGCCCTGGTGGTAGCCAGGACCCACTCCTTCTGCAGGCATCCAGCCGAGCAGCGCCCCCCGAGACACCAGACTTTCCGAGGACATTCGCATCGTTCTGAACTCGAGGTCACTGCGATAGAACGGTGATGGTCGTTGGCAGCACTACGCTATCAGCCCCGGAGTCGGTCAACACCCGACCAACCGCCGGATCGTACAGCCCCACAACGATCACAGCTTCACCCCCATAACCGGGCTCAACAGAGACCAGGCTGTGGGAGTCGATAATCGATTCACCGGCAATCCACGTGTCCGTCGGACGACTGCCATCGGCAGGCGGCCCGTCGTGTTGAGCAATCAGACTTCCATCGGGCGAAAGCATATGTGTGAACACGAGATAGCCGTAGCCTGGTGCGTTGATGACCTGCCAGTAGAGCGTCACCTGCACGGTCTGACCCGCTGTCACCTCGGCCGACGGCAAGCTATATCCGACCAATTCTGCAAACCCGCCGAACCGAACGCGAACCTCACGTGATATGCCAATCTCCGGAGGCGGGACAGTCTCTGTGGGTTCCGGCTCTGGAGTCACCGTAACCGGCGCCCCCACAACCTCCGAGGTTCCCCCGGCGCCTTCGCTTAGCTCCTCAGGTTCGGACCCAACCAATTCACCGCTGTCCGGGCTGGCGGCCGGTGTAATCGTAGCTGTTGGCGTCAGCGTGGGTGGGGTGAGCCCCGCGGCCAACGTAGCAGTTGCCGCCGGATCAGTCGGCGGATTGCTGATCGGCAGGTCGGGCAGTACGTACACAACGCCGGCGTAGATCAGCACACCAAGCGCTGCAAACACGAAGACCATAATCCAGGACTGGGTCAGACGTCCGATGGCTGCGTCGCGCTCCAGCGTGAACATCGCCAGACGAAACTCACGCTGGGCGGCCAGCGCGCGCACCAGGTAGACCACCATGCCAATGGCGCACACGACGTAGAACACCCAGGGGTTGGCGACCAGCCACTGGAGAGGGATGGTCATAGTCCGCTCAACACCCCTCGAATGACTGCCACCATCTTTGGCGCCAGCATCCTGCCAACTTCCAGCACTTCCTCGTGGTTCGTGCTCGCGGACATAGCGCCGTCGACTGGCGTCATATTGGTGATACCCGAGAAACCCAGCACACGCGTCCCGCCGTGTCGCGCCGCAATGACCTCAGGAACGGTGGACATCCCCACAGCATCGGCGCCGATCACGCGCAGGAATCGGAGATCCGCCGGGGTTTCAAAACTCGGGCCCGCCAGACAGACGTAGACTCCCTCCTGTAGAACAATCTCTGCCTTCTGCGCCACGCGCCTGGCCAGACTGCGCAGCTTCTCGTCGTAAGCGACCGACATGTCCGGAAAGCGCGGCCCAAGCGCGTCCAGATTGGGGCCTCGCAGCGGATTGGCGCCACCCATACCAATCAGGTTAATGTGATCGGTAATCAGCATGATATCGCCGGCCACGAAGCTCCCGTTGATGCCTCCCGCCGCGTTGGTCACGATCAGAATCTCAATGCCCAACACCTGTAGCACGCGAACCGCAAAGGTTACCTGGTCCATCGAGTAACCCTCGTAGTAGTGCGCCCGCCCCTGCAACACAACAACGGGGCGCCCTTCGAGCCGTCCAACAACCATGCGGCCAGCGTGACCGGCAACACCTGAATGAGGAAATCCTGGGATATCGGCATACGGAATCACGACACTATCCTGAACCGTCTCAGCGATCTCCCCGAGCCCAGTCCCCAGAATCAGGCCCACTTTGGGATCGATCGCTGTGCGACCTCGTATCAGGTCCGCTGCAGCCTGGTAGTCCGTCATAGAGTAGGTATCACCCATCCGATCAGCCCTCCTCCTTCCTCAGATCCTATCCATCAGACGCCGTTTCTTCGTCTCGAACTCCTCGTCAGTGAGCAACCCTTCACAGCGCAGATGATCCAGTTCAGCGATCAGGTCGGAAATGCTGGATGAGTTCGATCCAGACGATTCAACCGCGCACGACCTACCTCGTATCGGACCGCACAGCACGTCTTTCTGAGCATACAGAGCCTTCTTGAACCCAATCGGATCGGCGATCTGGCCGAACCAGTCGAGCCCAGCGTCGGATCCGGTCAGCACATGGATATCGCCGTAGTTGAGCATCTGCCCCCAGGCAGACTGCTCCATAATCACGTCGTTAATCTTCTCAAGCTCCGTATCGGATACGCGCTTCCTGGTTGTTCCCTCGACCTGGATCAGACGTCTATTCGTGATGATGTACTGCCGGTTCCACCATTCAACCATGCGGATTGCCAAGTGGCCGATGGGCGCCAGAAGCAGCGCCAGTCCAAACCACGTCCATGGGGGGGAGAGGATGATGCCCGCCACTGACAGTCCAACGATCACAATCATCAGTGCGAGATCGACCACAATAGTCCACAGTTGAGTGATCCAGTGGTCACGCGCCACCGTGACAACCGTCTCGCCATCCGCTAGAAACCGGCTTACGTATTTGTCCATGGGACCTCCCGAACGCCGTGAGTTGCTTCTGTGCGCAGTCAGGCTCGAGGATGAGCCCGATCGTAGACCTCACGCTGCCGGCGTGTGGACACCTCGGTATAGATCTGTGTCGTCGTCACGCTGGCGTGACCCAGCAAGTGCTGGACCTCGCGCAGACCCGCTCCGCCGTCAAGCATATGCGTGGCAAATGAATGACGCAGCATATGCGGTGTAATTTCACGCTCGATGCCGGCGCATGCCGCACGCTCTTTGACAATCAGCCAGACACCCTGACGTGTCAACGGACGACCGCGATGATTGACAAACAGTGCTGTGACATCGGTTGCGTCCGTGAGCTCAGGTCGCCCAGACTCCAGATACCTGCGAACCACATCAACCGCTCGAGGGTAGAGCGGCAGCACTCGTTCCTTGTCGCCTTTGCCGCGACAGCGTACGGTCATAGCATCCAGATTGATCCCGTCGAGACCCAGGTGAATCACCTCGCTCACCCGCATTCCGGTAGCGTACATCAGCTCCAGGATCGCCGCGTCACGCAATGCCTTCGACTCCTGGGAATGCGACACTGACGAAAGCAGTTGAGCCATCTCACTGGGTGTCAACGGATGGGGCAGGCGGCGATCAACCGGCAGCGACCCAATAGATTCGGTCGGATCCCCCTTCACCAGACCATCGGCGACGAGGAACTTGAAGAACGACCTCACAGCGGCGGCCTTGCGAGCCACCGTGGATCGAGCGTAATCACGATCTTTCAGGTATAATACGTACTCGATCACATCACGTCGTGTGACACTGTTCCATGAATCAAGACCGCGTTGGCCGAGATAGTCCAGAAACTGACCCAAATCGAGACGATATGCGGCAATGGTGTGACGGGAGTATCCTTTCTCGATCGCGATATACTGAAGAAACTCGTCAACCCGTGCTCGCATCAACCGATCCTCCTGATAGTCCCATGCCTCGATTATAGCACGGTTCACATGGAGTCAAAACGAGGCAGCACGTACGATTCAAGGAGCCCAAATGATGTCTGCTGAACGAATCAATACCATCGTCAACGCAGGAATCGTCACACCCGAAGGCCTGATTGAGCATGGTGCGGTGACTATCGTCGATGGACGGATCACCTCAATCCTTCCTGAGTATCACCCGGACACCATCGATGACCAGCTCACACTCGATGCACAGGGTCTGACGGCAGTACCAGGATTCATCGATCTCCACGCTCACGGGCTGCACGGTCATAATGCGATGGGGACGGGTCTAGCAGGAGTCATTCGGGCCCTGCCCACGTACGGCGTTACTTCCTTCACGGCTACCACACTCACACTGCCGTATGACGAGACGCTCAGGCGATTGACTGAGATGGCCGTCGTCATCGAGAACCCGCCGGAGGGTGCGAACTGTGCCGGTATCCACCTGGAGGGACCGTTTCTGTCGCCTGCCCGGCCCGGTATGGCGAGCGCCGCATGGTTCGAATCACTGTCGTGGCAACGGTTCAGCGCACTACAGAATGCCTCTGGAGGCCGAATTCGATTGGTGAGCTTCGCCCCGGAGTTAGGTGGAGCGATGGAGTGCATCCCGCAACTGATCGCGTCTGGCGTCATCCCTTCGATCGGCCATTCGGATGCCACGTTCGATCAGGTTGCTGCTGCAGTCAAGCTAGGACTGAGCCACGCAACCCACACGTTCAACGCAATGCGGCCACTGCACCACCGCGAACCGGGAGTTGTGGGGGCTGTGCTCTACTTCGATGAGATCACGGCTCAGCTGATCGCCGACGGCATACACATCCATCCAGCTGTGATGGCCGTCCTCCTGCGCACGAAAGGGCTGCGCCATGTCGCGTTGGTCAGCGATGCAGCGCCGCTCGCCGGTATGCCGGACGGAATCTACAAATGGGATGACAGTCAGGTGTTCGTGCAGGGCGGCGCGTGCCGCCTGGCCGACGGCACAATCGCTGGATCCCATGCTCTGCTCGATACCGGAGTGCGCAACCTGGTCCGCTCTGTGGGACTATCGCTCGAGGAAGCTCTGATACCCGCCTCGCGCGTACCTGCGGATCTGCTGGGATTGCGCAAAGGCCGTCTCAGTCCTGGATACGATGCCGACATCGTCCTACTCGATGCAGATCTGCACCCCGCAGTGACCATAGTGGGCGGCAAGGTCGCGTTTTCTCGCGGCGATACAGAGCGAGTCGAGTCAGTTCCGACAAGCACTGTCAGATCGCCCACACGGCGAACCCAGGAGGAACGTGGATGAGCGACTCACTGCCATCTGGCCTGTGCCGGCGCTTGCTCACGATCGTCACGGTGTTGTGGCTGACAGTTGGCACAGCATCACCCAGTGAAGGGCGGACCACCTGCAACGAGCAGGCCGTTGAATCAGGCAGTGTGGAAACATTCTCCAACCAGTTCTTCTCCCGGGCGATGGCCGAGTACGGTATTCCGGGCGTCTCGTTCGCTGTGGTTCAGGATGGTGAGGTCATCTTTGCTGAAGGGTACGGCTATGCGAGGCTGAATGAGGGCATCGCTGTGCATCCGGCCAGCACTCTGTTCAATGCCGGATCGGTGGGCAAGCTCTTCACATGGACGGCCGTGATGCAACTCGTCGAGCAGGGCCTGGTAGATCTCAACGCTGATGTAAATGAGTACTTGGGATCAGTTCATATCGCGGAAACTTACAAGCAGCCAGTAACACTGGCTCACCTCCTCACACACACTGCAGGTTTCGAGGACAGCATTATCGGCAGCCTGGCCCGCACTCCTGAAGAGACGCTGACTCCACCGGCTTACGCGGCGCGCTTCCAGCCGGCTCGAGTAAGAGCGCCGGGTGAGCTAACGAGCTACAGCAATTACGGCGCTGCCTTGGCCGGCGTCATCGTGGAACACGTATCGGGAATGCCCTTTCACACCTACATCCAGCGCCACATATTCAGCCCTCTAGGGATGGACAGTAGCACGTTTGAGCAGCCACTGCCGCATAACCTGGAGGCGCGTGCAGCATATGGCTACACTCACCAGTCAGACCGTTTTGTCGAGGCGCCCGTCTATTACGCGAACATCATGCCGGCTGGTATGGGGTACTTCACAACCATCGACATAGCCCACTTCATCGCAGCCCACTTGGAGGGAGGTGAGTATCGTGGCCGGCGCATACTCGAGCCGCAAACCGTGGCCGAGATGCATCGCCGGCAGTTCAGCAATGACCCGCGCATCTCTGGGACGACGTACGGCTTCCTCGAGTACGAGCGAAACGGCCGTCGTTTCCTATGGCATACCGGCACAGCCCCTACCCAATTCCACAGCTTGGTCCTGATGGCCCCGGACGAAGGCGTTGGCATTGTGATGTGCTCCAACAGTGTCGACCGCAGGTTATCTCACGACCTAATGGTTGAGTTCATTGACAACTTCTTTCCGCGGGCGCCAGATGCCGTGGGTACGGACGCTCAGCCGCATTCTGAGAATCAACTGGCACGATACGCGGGGTCGTATCGTCTCACAGTGCACTCACACACCACGGTCAGCAAAGTAAGCGCCATCGGCATGGAAACCAGAATAGTTGCCAATGGGGATGGCACCCTCACTGCCCGGCAACAGACAGGAGAGACCTCCGACTGGGCGATGATCGACCCGCATCTGTTCAAACGAATCGACGGAGATGACCTCCTGGCCTTCCGCGAGAGCGCCAGTCAGCACATCACGCATCTCTTCTTCGGCAGTCAGCCGGCATTCAGCTATGAACGCATCCGGTGGTACGATACGACAGCGTTCCAGTTGCCACTACTCATCTTCAGTCTCTCGGGCCTCTTCGGCGGCCTGGCGGCGGCGCCTGTTGGCTCCTTGATACGCAGACGCCGTCATCAAGTTTCACAGCGGGAGGCCGCGCTAGCTCGACGCGCGCGGCAGGCGGCGACTTTGGCCAGCGCGTTGCTTGTCGCATTCGCACTCGGCTACGTTGCCACCAACGCAGCCGTTGTATTTGCGCAGTCCGGCCTCCTGGTGCACCTGGTCTACTCCCTGCCCATCCTGGCATCTGGCCTGACCCTGGGTGTGATCATCTCCGCGGCCATGTCCTGGAGACAACGATGGTGGACACCAGTTGGCCGCACACTGTTTACCCTGAACGTACTGGCACTATCATCTTCATTGTGGCTGCTCAACTACTGGAATCTCCTTGGCTTCCATTTCTGATCCAGATGGAATGTGCATTCGACACCGGCCGGCTGATGTATCGGATGGACGCTGAACGGGAGCGCGCTCGCAGCTGGTCCAGATACTTCTCGCCGCCGCCGATGTGATCCTCCCGAGCCACGCGTAACATCCGATATGGGGCAACGTACCTGCTTCGGTAACCAGATACGTGAGGCATTTCGCTCGCTTGACTTGGACCTCAGGTGTGGCATAATGGCATGAAGCTATCCGACTCACCACACGCTCCGGACGAGATGATGACACGGATACCAGTGGGTGAACACCAGATAGGAGGAACCGTGGTGTCAGAGATCGCACTGACTGTGAACCATAGTGCTGGCTTACACGCGCGGCCCGCAGCATCGTTCGTGAAGACTGCCAAGCAGTTCACGAGCACCATCACCGTGGCTCATAACGGCAAGGAGGCAAATGCCAAGAGCATCCTGACTGTTTTGAGCCTGGGCGTTGACCAGGGCGCCCATATCACCATCCGAGCTGAAGGGGATGATGCGGAGGCGGCGCTGACCGCACTCCGAGAGTTGATCGAGAGCGACTTCGGAGAGACGGCATGAGGACCTTGCGCGGCATCGCCGCATCGCGCGGTATCGCGATGGGACCAGCCTTCCAGTTCCGACGTACTGAGCACACTGTCGAGCGGCGCACAGTCGATGATCCGGCAACCGAGTGGGCCAGGACCGAGGCGGCGCTTGAGCGAGCCAGGCGCCAGCTGGAAGAGATACAGGTCAAGGCAGCCGCGGAGGCAGGTGAGGACGAAGCAGCCGTCTTCGAAGCCCATATTCTGATGCTGGAGGACCCTGACCTCCTGGCCACCGTGCGCGAGGAGATCGAGACGCACAACGTCAACGCTGAGAGCGCGCTGCAGGACGCGGTCGAGAGCTATGCAGGTGCACTGGCCGCTCTCGACGATGAGTACCTCAGCGCCCGGGCTGCAGATGTGCGGGACGTTGGTGAGCGAGTGCTGTCCATATTGCTGGGGACCACGCAATCGCCGGCCGCCAATCTTAGCCAACCCTCCATCATTCTGGCCCACGATTTGACACCGTCCGACACAGTGTTGCTCGACAAGGCGCTCGTACGCGGATTCTGCACTGCTGAGGGCGGCGCCACGTCGCACACCGCCATTTTGGCCCGAGCCCTGGGACTGCCTGCCGTCGTTGGCATCGGACCCGCTGTGCTCGACGTCCCGGATGGGACCACACTCATCGTTGATGGGAACGCGGGCACATTGCTCGTCGACCCTGACGACCCGACCATCGCTGCATGCGAAGCTGAGGCGGTCCGCAACTCGGCCGCGCTGGCAGGCGCCCGCCGGCACGCCCACGAGCCCGCGATCACACAGGATGGGCGCCGTGTCGAGGTAGCCGCGAATGTCGGGAATGTGGAGCTGGCGCATTCGGCACTGGAATTAGGCGCGGAAGGCATCGGACTGCTGCGCACCGAGTTCCTCTACCTCGAACGGGATCACCTACCCGATGAGGAGGAGCAGGTGCGTGCATACAACGCCATCCTCGACATCTTCGGTGAGCTGCCCGTCATCCTGCGCACGCTGGACATCGGCGGGGACAAACACTTGCCATATCTCCAGCTGGAACCTGAGATGAACCCGTTCCTGGGTCTGCGAGCTATCCGTCTCTGTCTGGCCCGTCCCGAGCTCTTTCGACCCCAGCTGAGAGCCGCACTGCGGGCAAGCCCGGGGCACGATCTGCGGATTATGTTTCCGATGGTAGCGACAGTCGACGAGGTCCGCGCCGCTCGCACCGTACTGGAGGATTGTCGGTCCGAACTAGAGACCGAAGGGCACGCCGTGTCCGACGCTATCCAGGTTGGCATCATGGTCGAGACACCGGCAGCGGCTCTAACAGCCGACCTATTGGCAGACAGTGTGGACTTCTTCTCCATCGGAACCAACGATCTGAGTCAGTACACGATGGCTGCTGACCGCACCAATGCCACAGTCGCTGACCTGGCCGATGCATTCCAGCCAGCCGTCCTACGGTCAGTGGCTCAGGTCATCGAGGCGGCTCACTCAAAGGGCAAATGGGTGGGAATGTGCGGTGAACTGGCCGGAGAGCCGCTGGCCATCCCGATCCTCCTGGGCCTGATGCTTGACGAGTTCAGCATGAACCCCCCTGCGATACCACTCGCCAAGCAGATCATTCGTTCGCTAACGCTGGACGAGGCACAAGAAGTCGCGGAGCAAGCCCTTGCCGCAGAGAGTCCTGAAGCCATACGGCATCTTGTGCGAGAGACTGTGCCCGCAGTAAACTTCTGAGCCAACGCGGCCCGAACTCCGGAAGGCGCCATCTCACACAAGAGGAGATAGACGGTAGGGGCCTGCTGGGCAGGCCCCAGTGTGCGATCGCGTACCGATGCGATGGGGGTACTGCCGCACGCATCAAGCGAAGAATCGATCAAATGGGATATCGATCGGCTGACCGTGCAAGACGACGTTGGCAAGTGCTCTCAACAGAGGGAAGTCATCAGGTTGGATGACTCCGCGGGCCGTCAGCTTGGGGAAAGCCTCGCCCAGTACCCGAACGATCTCCGCTGCCTCCAGCGTCTCGCCAGCCATCATCTCGCGCGCCTCCGCGAACGAATGCCCCAAGCCCAGTAGCCGACCCAAGCGCACGGTGCGCCCTCCCTGCGCCGTCACGTAGAGATCCCCGGCGCCAGGTAGACCATAGGCGAACGACCTTGTCCCGCCAAAGATCTCTACCATGCGGTCAATCTCGGTACAGCCCTCAGCGAACAGGGCGGCCGCCGTGTTGTACATATGGGCATCGGCGTTATCGACGCCGCCGGCGCGCTCCAGCATGCCCGCAGCAAGCCCCACACCCAGAGTACAGGCGTTTTTCAGTGCCACGCAGAACTCAAGGCCCTGCAGGTCCGTCGTGGTCCACACATGGTAGTAGGAGGTACAAAATGCGGCCGCCAGACGTTCGACTGCCTCACCGTCGCGCGACCCAAAGAAGACACAGGTCTGTCGCCGACCGGCCAACTCTCCAGCGATGCAGGGCCCCCCAATAGCGGCCAGAGAGACCTGATCGCGAATCCCTTCCGGCAATTCGCTGTACACCACATCGGGCAGAATCAGCAGATCACCGTTCTCGGCCGCTTCCAGGCCCTTGGTCACCGCGATGACCATCTGCCCGGGCCTCAAGTATGGCCCTAACTTCCGCCCAATCCAGTGCACCCCCAGGGAGTTCACACCACTTACGATGATCTCCACCCCATCAAGCGCCTCCTCGATTTCGTCGACGAAGAACGGTGTCACGCCCTCCGGAATCGTCCGCTTGAGTGTAGGGTGATAGCGCTTCTCACGACAACTGCGGATGATATCACCGTCCAGGTGCGTGCCGACCAATCGGACGCGATGCCCATTGTCCGTCAGTGGCCACGAGGTAGCTGTGCCCATCAAACCTGATCCAACGATCGCGATGTCCACCATCTCCACTCCATCCCTTGTCTACCGTACCATCTCTTGTCACAACTCTTCGTCGACCGATCCGGCGCTACTCGGCCAAGACAGCGTGCATCTCGGTGATCACGCGGTCGATATCCTCATCGGAGACATAGTAGTGCGTCAGAGCGCGGAACCGCCCACCCACACGGGCCAGAATCAGAACGCCCCGTTTCCTTAGGGCAGCCTCAATGTCCTCAGGTGTCTTCTGCAAGTCTGGCGCAACTCCAAAATAGAGGATGTTCGTCGCGACCGGTGCCACATCGACGCCAGGTATCTCTGCCAGGCCTGCAGCCAGCCGGCGGGCCCGCGCGTGATCCTCTCCAACCCGATCGGCCATCTCCTCCAGGGCAACAATGCCAGCGGCCGCCAGCACGCCCGCCTGACGCATACCTCCGCCCAGTATCTTCCGGTTGCGGCGCGCCTGGTCAATGAACTCGCGAGTACCGCAGAGTACCGATCCCACCGGCGCACACAGTCCCTTGGAGAGACAGAAGGTGACCGAATCCACTTTCCGCACCAACTCCTTGACATCAACACTCAGCGCCGCGGCCGCATTGAAGATACGCGCCCCGTCTACATGGAGTTGGAGACCGAGTTCATGAGCATGCCGGGCAACCTGTGCCGTGTACTCTGCACTTAACGGCGTCCCGTTGCAGACGTTATGCGTGTTCTCGAGACAGACTAACCGCGTGCGGGGGAAGTGCTCATCGTCGCCCCGAACTGCGGCCACGATATCGCCGATACGAATCGTGCCATCAGGCTGGTTGGGGACCGGCCAGGGAGTGATCCCACCGAGCGCGGCCATGCCGCCCTGTTCAAACACGAACGTATGGCTCTGTTGGCCCAGAATCACCTCGTCACCGCGTCCACAGTGGGACAGCAGTGCGACCAGGTTGCCCTGCGTTCCACTCGTGACCAGTAGCGCAGCCTCTTTGCCCAGGCGCTCTGCAGCCATCTCCTCAAGGCGGTTGACCGTAGGGTCCTCGCCGTAGACATCGTCCCCAACTTCTGCCTGCGCCATCGCCCGGCGCATCGCGGGCGTGGGGACGGTCACCGTATCACTCCTCAAATCAATTACCTTACTCAATACAACACCTCCCCGTCTGCGTTCCCGCGATTATAGACCACATTGGTCCCTAGGCAAGATCAATGCTTGACCTCCCTGCTCAGGTTGTCTATAATGGCGGATATCAGTAGCCGCCGAGTCGGAGGAGCCTCTGGACATGATCACATTACCTGGGCCATCCCCTGTCACCTTCGCACCAGAGACGTGTCATAATCGCCTTATGGCGACTGCTCCGCGGCGCCTTGCCTTCGACCCGACGTTTGACTACGCGGCGTGGCGGCGGGAACTGAGGGACACACTGCAGAAACTGATCGGAGAGATGCCAGAACCGGTTCCGCTCGATGTGCGAGTCGAGACGGTAACCCGCGGTGATGGATTCGATGAGACCCGGTTCGTGTTTCGAACTGAGGTCGACGTTGAGGTGCCCGCGCACCTTCTGGTTCCGCACCGACAGGACCAACGTGAGAACACACCACTCTTTCCCGTCGTGATCTGTTTGCAGGGCCACTCCACAGGGATGCACATCTCGTTGGGGAGACCTCTCTACGAAGGCGATGCCGAGAGCATTGCTGGAGACCGAGACTTTGCCCTGCAGGCCGTGAGGGAGGGTTACGCGGCACTGGCCATTGAGCAGCGGTGCTTCGGCGAGAGACGGCACCAGAGATCGACGGAAGTAACGTCGTTCACCCACACTTGCCGGCACGCGGCGATGGAAGCTCTACTCATCGGGCGAACGCTGATCGGCGAGCGAGTCTGGGATGTGTCGCGCGCGATTGACGCCCTGGCTGCGTTTCCGCAGGTCGACATAGCCCGTGTCGGATGTATGGGTAACTCCGGAGGCGGTACGATCACGTACTACGCCGCGTGCCTGGATGAGCGTATCAGTATCGCCATGCCATCATGCGCGGTGTGCGCCTACCATGACTCGATCGGGCGTATCGACCACTGTGAAGACAACTATCTGCCGCGCGCACTGCAGTACTTCGACATGGGTGATCTGGCGGGTTTGATAGCGCCGCGAAGCCTCGTTCTGGTGGCTGGTGAGCATGATCCAATCTTCCCACTCTCCGGGGTGAAGGCTGCCTTCGCAACCATCCATAGCATCTATAGGACCGCGGGGAACGCACATCGTTGTAGGCTGGTCATCGGACCCGAGGGACATCGCTTCTACGCGTCCGAGTCGTGGCCTGTCTTCCGTGCACTCAGCGGGTGGTGATCTCCGCAGCAGTACTGCAACACCACAATTCCGTGACAGCGGATATGGGAGCGCCGGTCGAACAAGTTGAGGCCTAGCCAGCGAGGAGCAAGATGAGGGTCATAATGACCCATGAGAATGCCGACTTCGACGCCATTGCCAGCTTGCTCGGCGCCAGCAAGCTGTTCCCTGGTGCTGTCCCATTGCTCCCTCGGCGAGTCAACCGCAACTGCCTGGATTTTCTTGCTCTCTACGGCGCCGAATTGCCCCTGATTGACCAGGACGACCGGCCTCACGGTCGGATTGATCGGGCTATCCTGGTTGATACTCAAGGTCTGAACATGCTGAAGGGAATGGCGAGGGATACCGTGGTGGACGTGATCGATCACCATGGAGAGAGTGCCAACCTCCCTTCTGGATGGACCTACTCAGGGGAACCGCTGGGCGCCACCACGACACTCCTGGTCGAGGCCATCTCGGCTAGAGGCCTGCGAATGAGTTCCATCGAGGCCACGCTGTTGATGCTGGGAATCTACGAGGACACTGGTTCGCTGCTCTACGAGAGCACAACGGCGCGTGACATCCGTGCGTCAGCGTGGCTCTTGGAGCGAGGCGCTCGGCTGGCGGTTGTCGATAAGTTCTTGCATCACCCATTGACGCCGGGTCAGCGGGAGCTCTACGAGCTTCTAATGGAGCAGAGCGAGACACACGAGGTGGGAGGGCACACTATCGTAATCGCCTGCGCGGCGGCACACGGAGTCGAGGAGGAGATCTCGACACTGGCCCATCGGCTGCGTGAGCTACTGGAGCCCGCAGCTCTCTTCGTGCTGGTGGATCTTGGGGGACGCATTCAACTTGTCGCCCGCAGCACCACCGACGACGTTGACGTCGCAGTCTTAGCGGCCCAGTTCGGTGGTGGCGGTCACTCACGCGCTGCAGCTGCACTGATAGAGGGTCGACGTATGGACACCGTGCGTGAGGAGCTGCTGGATATGCTCCCGAGCATCGTGCGGCCAAGCACCCAAGTATCCGAGATCATGTCGCGCGGCGTCCAGGTGCTGCAAGCAGATGAAACTATTGCGGCTGCCGCCCACAGGATGCGTCGGACGGGTCACGAGGGATACCCCATCGTGCAGGACGGGAAGGTCATTGGCCTCCTGACGCGCCGTGACGTCGATCGAGCTCTGCAGTTCGAGATGGGCGATGCGGCCGTGTCTCAGGTGATGAATGTCGGAAGCATCTCTGTCAGTCCAAACGATTCGGTAGAGCGATTGCGCGCGCTGATGATTGAGAGTGGATGGGGTCAGATACCCGTAGTCGAACAGGATGAGATTGTGGGCGTCGTAACGCGAACCGATCTCATCACACTGTGGGGTGCTCCACCCCAGGCGTCACAGCGCCAAGACGTCGGACATCTGTTGGAGAATGCTCTGTCGCCTCCGGTGTTGAGCCTTGTCCACCGCATCTCCGTGCAATCCAGGCAGATGGGCGTCGTCCCCCATTTCGTCGGTGGCCTGGTTCGCGATCTGCTGCTTGGACACCCCATTGTCGACATCGACCTGGTGATTGAGGGCGACGCCATTGCGTTGGCTCGTCAGGTGTCTGCAGACCTGGGGGGACGTGTTCGCTCCCATCGTCAGTTTGGCACTGCTAAGTGGTTGCTCAGCGAGCGTGTCTGGCGCCAGCTGGGTGCTGGAAGCCCGACTGAAGGTAATCTTCCCAAGTCGATCGATTTCGTGACTGCACGAACCGAGTTCTACACTCACCCCACTGCCCTGCCGGAGGTTGAGACCAGTTCGATCAAACCTGATCTTCAACGTCGCGATTTCACGATCAACACACTGGCCATCCGACTTGACCCTGAACATTGGGGGGAGCTGCTCGACTTCTATGGAGGTGAGTCCGACCTGACTAACGGCATCATCCGCGTGATGCACAGCCTCAGCTTCGTTGACGATCCGACACGGATGCTTCGCGCTGCGCGGTTGGAGGCGCGTCTGGGATTCCAGCTCGATCCCCACAGCGAGCGATTGATCAACAACGCACTGCCGCTAGTGAGACGTGTTAGCGGTCCGCGGATTCTGCACGAACTCGAGCTGATCTTCAACGAAGCGGAACCAGAACGCGCACTCTCGCGTCTCGATCAGTTGGGCATTCTACGTCATATTCAGAGTGACTTACGGTACGATAACTGGATCGAGGAGAAGTATACCGCCGTGCGTCGCGATCTGGATACAGCCGCGTGGTACGCGTCTGACTCAAGCCCACAGGCCTTCCTGCACATGGCACTGCTGGTCTATCGCCTGGATTCGGAGTCGCTCGATCAATTCATTGAGCGACTTCATATCCGACGAGATGAGGCTCAGGCACTTCGTCAGTCCCTAGACCTCCGACAGATTCTGCCTGCGCTGAGAACGGCCAAACTTCCCAGTGAGATCGACAGCCTGCTGTCACCGTATCCTGCGAGCGTTCTGGCCATACACTGGATCGCCGTGGACGACGCGCTCACCCGCCAGCGACTTCTGCGCTACCAGTTCGAATGGCGCCACGTACAGAGCGAGATCACCGGAGAGGACCTCATAGGCATGGGATTACATCCCAGCCCTCAGTTCGGTAGTCTACTTCGAGCAGTGCGCGCCGCGAGACTTGACGGTCAGGTATCGAGCCGCGAGGAGGAGATCGATATGGTTCGCAAGCTATTGCACGGTGAGGGCTCGCGTTCAGATTCGCCTCAGCGAACAGACTGCCCTGATCCCTGTGACTGAGAGATAACTTCAGAGGAGAGGCACAAAGATGAGCCGAAGGGCATGCCCCCACCCAGCAACGCCGCTCTTGACTGGCGATCCAATTGCGGTAGGCAACCGGGAACTGATACCCGTCCTACGCGGCAAAGGAACCGTACGACGTGGCGTCTCGCTGTCGGGCAATCGCGTCGCCGCCTGGGGGCATGGTGTTGTTCACGCTCGCCCTATCGCTATTGTCGTGTGCGATGATGAGCGCGAGACCTACACGCCGATTCCACAGACCACACGGGCGGCAGTAGTCGGTGCGTGCATTGCCGCGATCGCAGTCCCGTTCGCCGCGCTGGCAGTGGTCTATTCGATCCGAAAGTTGGTTGCTGCAGTCAGAGCGGCCAGCACTGCGAGAGGGTATGATCAACCGGAGGAGTTGCCATGACCGATGAGAGCCTTCAGAGACTATTGGATCGGCTCGCCGAGATGCGCAGAGTTGGAGCTGACTGCTTCGGTAAGCCGGTGGCGCGCGGCGGGAACACGATCATTCCGGTCTATGAGTCGATGTATGCGTTCAACATTGGGGTCGAGGGAGAGACTCCAGAGAAAGACACGCCACCCAATGAGACAACGGTTCAAGGCGTTGGGACAACCAATGCTCGCCCGCTTGCGATCATCGAAATCACTGCGGACGACCTCAGGATCCGGCCCATCGTTGATCGTCAGAGACTCATGCTCGTCCAGGTTCTGGTAGGCGTCTGGACGGCGTTCTGGATAGCAGTCGTGGTCCAGATGCTGCGAGCAGCGAAATCGCAGGCGGCACAACACTCGAGCTGACTGGGTCAGGCCGGCCGGTAATCCGGCTCGTTGAAGGCTGGAAAGCCAAGCCGCTTGTGGTATAATCGTTCGCACATCTTGGAGGGAGGGCGGAATGAGACCACCTGTTGACCCGATACTGATCCACATTACACCGAGCTTTGGCATCCACTGGTACGGCATCCTGATTGTCACGGGCATTATGCTGGGCGCCGTCTATGGCTCGTGGCGAGCCAGGGAGGATGGGGAGGATCCGGACCACATCTGGAACGCTCTGCTGCTTGCCATTGTGTTTGCCATCATCGGGGCCCGCCTATACCACGTATTTTCCAGCCCAGAGGGTGGCTCGGTCGGTTGGAGTTACTATCGCGAGAATCCGTGGGAGATCTTCAAGATTTGGAAGGGTGGACTGGGAATATATGGCGCCATCGTAGGTGGCGTCGTGGGAATGCTGGTCTACGCCAAACAGGCTAAGCTGCGCCCACTGCAGTGGCTGGACTACGGGGCGCCCGGACTTGCCCTGGGGCAGGCTATCGGTAGATGGGGCAACTTCATCAACCAGGAGTTGTACGGCCCGCCAACCAATAGCTCGTGGGGGTTGATTATCGAGCCGCAACACAGGATCGTTCCCTACAACGACCTCACTACCTACCCGCTCGACACACTGTTTCACCCCACGTTCTTGTACGAATCGGTCTGGTGCTTCCTGGTATTCGTTGCGCTTGCAGCCATCGCTGTGAAGCTCAAGGACAAGATTCTGCACGGCGACATTCTGACTGGCTACATCGTACTCTATCCTCTAGGCCGCTTCTTCATCGAGTACCTGCGTCCAGACGCCTGGATGGTCGGCCCTCTGGCAGCAGCCCAGCTATTCGCCCTGCTGTTCGTGGTCGGTGGTCTGGCAATCGTGGTGATCCGACACAGTCGGGCACGTCGACCTGAGCACCAGATGCAGGCTGCCCCCGCCACTCCCCCCGGCAATGAACCAACAGACGATGTCGGCACAGCAGATACTGAGCAATCTGTCGAGTGATGATGGCTGTGCACCGAATGTGCGCACCCGTATACACATTCGGGTTGGACGTGCAGCGCACGGTCACACGCTCGAGAAAGGAGGCCCGATGCCCTCGGCATTGGGCCTCTTGCGTTCCCTAGGAGGGCAATTATATGATGAATGCTGAAGACCTCGTGCGCCTTCAGGATCTTGACAGTGAATACACAGCAATCAAGCGTCGACTGCAAGAGATCCAACCACTCCTGGGCGAGAGTGGAGTAATCCAACGTATGCGCAAGCAGCTACAGTTTCTTGAGTTGACCTTACACAGCCAGACTGTTCGTCAGAGGGACCTTGAACTGGAGATGCAGGGACTGGCGGACAAGATCACCAGCACCGACGATCGACTCTACAGCGGCGCGGTACGCAACCCCAAGGAGCTTGCCGATCTGCAGGCCGAAGCCGCTGCACTGCGGCGACGGCGTCAGGTACTGGAGGATAGCCTGCTTGAGGCGATGATCGCGGTTGAGGAGAGCGAAGCATCTCGTGACCAGATCCAGCACGGAATCGCCGAGGCGGAGCGCGAGTGGGCCGCGAGCCAGGCAGATTTACTTGCCGAACAGGGTGCGCTCCAGGCACAACTAAATGCGTTGGTCGACGAACGTGCA
This sequence comes from Chloroflexota bacterium, assembly GCA_012514315.1. Classification (GTDB taxonomy): domain Bacteria; phylum Chloroflexota; class Anaerolineae; order B4-G1; family B4-G1; genus JAAZAN01. The sequence goes on along the minus strand of JAAZAN010000103.1, from coordinate 7,019 downwards.
TCGCTGCTGCCCAGCATCGACGCTGCCACCCTGTCTCTCTATGAAGCGCTCCGGAAGCGCAAGGGAGGAGTCGCTGTAGCAGTGGCAAACCACGAGACCTGTGGCCTGTGTGGCGTGACGATCGCGCCGGGAGCAGTGTGGAAGCTCCGACAAGGCGAATTAGTTACCTGCAGCAATTGCGAACGGATCATTGTCAGGATCTAGTGCATCGCGACGGATCGACGAAGTCCTCAAAATCGTGTGAACATTTGACATCGTGTGCAATCTGAGTATCATTGAGTTAGTCTGATTGACTGGACAGAGTAAGGGATTGCCAACCGAAGTCTGACTCTAGCCAGGCTACAAAGAGAGAGTACTGTCGATGTCGCCCAGGCTTCATGCACGAGCCGGTTCCCCCGGCCTTGTCTGCACAGACTGAGAGAGCCGGGGAGTGAGGCGTTGCCCCGAGCTGCGGGACCTGGATGCCGCCGTTGGCCACATGCGAGCGTGCCGATCTGGCATCACACTCCGGCGGTAGGCAACATGGAGGAGACCGTGAACGAGCGCATCCTTGTTATCGAAGATGATGAGGCATTGGCGCGGCTCATTACACTGCAGTTGGAGCGGGCTGGGTATCAGGTGGCAACGTGCGAGGATGGCCCATCTGGCATCGACTACGTGCGCACGATACAGCCCGACCTGATTCTCCTGGACATTATGTTGCCTGGCATAGATGGGTGGGAGACATGTCGCCTCCTGCAGGAGATCACGGATGCACCTATCCTCTTCCTTTCGGCGCTGGGATCGGACCAGAACCTGGACCGTGGGCTTGGTCTGGGCGCCGATGACTACATTGTCAAGCCGTTCAGCTACAAAGAGCTGCTCGCGCGCGTGAAGGCCGCACTACATCGGGCTCAGCGATCGGCGTCGCAGCAGCGAACCTACCACTTTGACCGTCTCACAGTCGATCTGCAGGCCAGGACAGTGGAAGTTGACGGTGAGCGTGTCCTTCTGACGCCTCTCGAGTACAAGCTGCTCGCAACACTGGTCCAGGAAGCCGGCAGTGTCGTCACACATGAAGCTCTCTTGCGGCGCGTTTGGGGCCCACAATATGAGGACCGTCGCCAGTATCTCAAGCTCTATGTTTGGTATCTGAGACAGAAGATCGAGCAAAACCCATCGCATCCCCGGATCATTCTGAACGAACGGGGGGTGGGATATCGGCTGGCATCGGCCAGCGAGCCACTCTGATACGCCGACGGAGAATGGTGTCATGGTGCTGGACGCAGTCATCGCAACGGCAGGTTCCCTTCTTGCTCACACCGTCCAGGCACTGCAGCGTTGGCAGTTCGACACAGCCTCCGCCGCCATCGGCGCCCTCGCTGCGATCCTTCTGTGCGCAGGTCTCTTCGCATCTCGGCGGATCCTGCGCTCTGCATGGCAGCGCATTCAGCGGACTACAGAGCGTCTCTCCCATTACTTACAGGCAAGCGTCGAAGAGAACTACCGCGACCTAGTCATCGAGCGTTCCCGCTCGCTCTTCGTGCCAGGTCACTATGCAGGGCTTGATGCACTGTTCGTGGAGCCTTGGGTCACGCTTCCACCGGACTACTCAGAGCCGGTCGTTGAGTTCGACAGAGATCTCTCCGCAGAGAGAACCGTCCGCCTCCACCAAGCACTCCGTGGGCACCCCCTGCTGCTTCTGGTCGGCCCGCCTGGTTCTGGACGCACAACTATCCTGGCCTTTCTAGCTATGACGAACGCGCAACTCAGCAAACGAGGGCATGCCCCGCCGTCTGAGGCCATGTATATGGATCGCCTGCCACTGTATGTGTGGCTCCCGGCTATGGACTGGGGAAACTGTGGGAGTACTTCCGGGGTAGCCGAACCAAGTTCAGCAGACGGCGCATCGAGGCTGCCCCAGGCCGGCCTGGATCGGCTGGTTGCTGCTGCAGTTCAGGCCGTCGGCGGCAACAACGCGATGTTGAAGCCCTGCCGACGATATCTTGAGGCCGGAAAGAGTATTGTCCTGATCGACGGCTGGGACGAGTTGATCGTCGAACAGCGCCAGTCGGCCTCTATCTGGCTGAGGACACTGATCGACGCAGCATCAGGCAATGTCTGGCTGACCACGTCCACTCCCCGTGGTTACAGCCCTCTTACCGACATCGGTTTCGTGCCGCTCAAGCTCGCGCCGTGGACTCCTGAGCAGATCGATGTCTTTGCATCGCTCTGGCTTCGAGCATCACAGACCAGTGGTGAACCCACGCCGGCAGCCACTCGGAAGCTGCTCGGGCAGTTGCGACCCGCCGCGCGCCTGGGAGCCGTTCCCATCGAGCACGTTCTGCGGACGTTTGTCTACAGTGCAAATGGTCAGGTTACGACAACCCGAACAGGGCTTTTCGACCGGGCATTGGAATTGCTGATCTGGCGTGAGAGCGAACCCTGGCTTCTGGCCACTGGCCGGGCCGCGTTAGGACGCCTGGCGTTATTGGCGCAGCAGACCGGGAGTACTATCTTCACACGTCAGACAGTGGAGGAGAGCATTCAGGCCGCTCTACCCTCGTCCGAGGAGAGCCCAGTCCGGGCCACCACGATCACGTTCCGCGCCTTGACCGGCCGGCAGGGCGTACTTCGATCAGTAGCAGGCGGTAGGTTCACCTTCTCACACGGACTGTGGCAGGCGTATCTGGCAGCTCGACACATGATGAGCACAGCCCAAGCGCCACTAGAGAACTCCGTTCAGGACTCACGCTGGAGTGAGACCATTCGATTCTACGCGGAGATAGGCGATGTTGAGCCGCTTGTCAGATCGCTCTCCCAGCGTCGCGATGACATCTTTCACTCGGACCTGCTGACGCTCGGCTCGTGGGTTACCGCTGCACCAGCGAGCGCCCCCTGGCGCGATCAAGCCTTGCGATCGCTGGCGCGCGCCTACTTGGCTGCCGGTGTGCCCCTTCCGGTCCGCTGTCACCTGGCTCAGGCTTTGGCTCAGACCAAGGCGCGCGGAATCACATACCTGTTAAAGCAAGCGCTGGAGAGTCCTGAACCTGAGGTGCGCATCGCGGCGGTATCCGGTGTGGCCAGTCTGGCCGGCGAGTCTGAACTTCGACTGTTCGAAATCGCCATCCAGGACCCGGACGAGCGCGTTGTGAGGGCAGCCATCGAGGCGTTGGGATCGCTGCAGATGGATGCGGCAACGAGATGGTTGCAGCAGTTGCTCGGTGAAGCGGGTGACAACTTGCTGCCTACGATTGCTCGAGCGCTGGCGACCTGTGGGCCAGAAGGTATCAGTGTGCTTCGTGGCGCACTCTCCTCCGAGGACCCGTTGGTCCGACGCAGCGCCGCCCTGGGTCTCGGGCAAGCAGGCGTTCGCGATGCACTGGAGACCCTGGCTCAGCAGGACACCCAGTGGATCGTCAGATCCGCCGCCACCGCCGCCCTCTCTGAGATCGACCGAGTCACCGCGATTCGGGGAGTTGAACCACCGCCACGTATCGAGCAACTGCCGTGGCTGATATCCTGGGCTGCTGAGAGAGGCGAAGGTGTGGGTGGAACACCAGAGCTGGCCAGGCCTGTGCTTCGCCGCGCACTGATCGAGGGAGACGCCACGATTCGCATCGTCTCAGCACACGTCCTGACCTGGGTGGGAAAGCCTGATGATACGGTACCTCTCCGCAGCTTGCTGGCGAGCTCCGAGCCGGCTGTGGCAACCGCAGCATTGGAGGCCCTGAGGGAGGTCGCTGACCGCTACAGCATGCGGATGGAACCGACCGCGTCCTCGAGAGCATCATAGGAGTGTCAGGAGCATCATTCGGATTACCTGCTCGACGACCCAAATGATGATCAGGGCGACCATAGGCGAGAAGTCGAGGCCCCCAATCGGAGGAATGACGCGCCTCAACGGCCCCAACAGCGGCTCGGTGATCTCAATCAGAAATCGCATCACGGGATGGTAGTAGCTTACACCCAACAGAGGCAGGAATGCCCGAGCGATAATGGCGAACGAGTAGATGGTGAAGAGTAGATTGATCAGCGCAAAGAGAGATCGTGCCACATCATCCTCCAGGATTGCCTATTTGGCCCACGTTTAGTAACACTGGACTCATCTCGCAGTTTCGACAGCAATCCATCATACCGGGCGTGAACCGAAGATTGCCCGTCCGATGCGGACCAGCGTTGCTCCCTCCTCGATAGCGATCTCGAAATCATCAGACATACCCATCGACAGCTCATCCCAGTTCGCATCCGCGAAACGTTCGCGCAGAATGGAACTCAGTCCGCGCAGGTTGGAGAACACCGGTCGGATGATTTCGGGATCGTCTACCCACGGCGCCATAGTCATCAGGCCGCGAACTCGACACCCAGGAAGTTCGAGTACGCTCGCTACGGTATCCAGAAATGCATCCAGACAGGAGCTGTCGCCCGACCACCCCCTTACATCAAACCCATACTTGCTCTCCTCGCCAGACACATTGCACTCCAGGAGGATAGGGAGCACACGACCACTCTCCACCGCATAGCGACTCAGACGCTGGGCGAGCTTCAGACTGTCGACGGAGTGCACATAGTCGAAACAGGCAACAACATCACTGGCTTTTCGGCTCTGGATATGTCCTACCATGTGCCAGGTTGGGGATGTTCCTTCGATGCCTGCCTTCACTAAGGGGATCTTGGGCGTAGCTTCCTCAACGCGATTCTCTCCGAAATGACGTACGCCCGCTTCATAGGCTGCTATCACGCTCTCGGCCGGAAACGTCTTGCATACAGCAACTAAGGTAACGTCGTCAGGATCTCTTCCGGCGCGCTGAGCCGCCTCCGCAATCCGTTCACGCACAGTATGCAGGTTAGCAGCAATCTGTTCCATTGGTTTCACCTCTGTGCAATGCCACAATCACACCAAACCGTCCTGTCCGTCCGTGCTCGGCACGATGCGAATAGAACCGGTCAACCCGACACGCCGTACACAACCCGCTTGACTCGACGGCCCGGACACCGCACGCCCTGAGTTGAGCGGAAATCGCGGCGGGCAGATCGAGCACAATCCGCCCATCACTGCGATGTGAGACCTTCACGTCACCGTCGCACGCGCCGCACACCGCCTCCTCGACCTCTGGCCCCACCTCAAAACAGCAGGGGCCGATCGCGGGCCCGATGCCAGCCCAGATCGATCGTGGCGAGCATCCACAGACCTCTACCATCGTACGGACAGTCGCATGGACCACACCACGCGCCACACCGCGCCAGCCAGCGTGAGCCAACCCCAACACTCGCCGAACGGAATCGTAGAACACCACGGGTGCACAGTCAGCGAAGCGCTGCAGAAGGGCAACGCCGGGCTCCTGAGTCACCAGGGCATCGGTGGCTGGCGCCACAAACCCAAGATGCTCGATACCTACGACAGCCACTCGAGCGCCGTGCACCTGGTGGCAACTCACAACCCGCGACGCATCCAGTGCGAACAACCCAAGGGCTCGTGCGTGGTTCTCGTCGACAGCGGCCGGATCGTCACCCACCGTATGGCCCAGGTTGAGGCTGGCAAACGGCGGCCGACTGACACCCCCATGGCGCGTCAGCACGGCGTGTCTTACATCATCCCTCCCGTCAAGCCCGACAAAACGGAGGAATTCGATCTCGCCCGCCGCCTCAGACTTCACGATTCACCCAATCTCAGAGGGTGCACTCTGCAATCGCGAACAGGCCTGGCGTAGGATCTTGGTCACATCGAGCAGCCTATACCCAACCAAACTTCTGCTGTAGGGTGACTCGGAACTCATCCATCGCCTCCTGAACATACGGATACGCCAGCCAGACTGTGGATAATCCAAACAGCACACCGGTGATCGTCCGCATCAGCGGCGTTGTCTCGTGTGGACTAACCGGCAGTTGGGGCAGCAGGATCGAGACAGCATACGAAACCCATTGCCATCCTCCATCGATCAGCATGGGCAGCACACCGACGAGTCCGTACGCCCATAGCGGCATCGGAGGAACCTTCATCCGCTGCCTCAGGCCACTGTAGACAATACCAGACAAAGCGATCATCCCATAGATGGCCGTGCACCGTTGACAGAGCGCCATCTTGTAGCCCAGTTCGTGTGTGCCGACGAAGGCGCCCTGGAACGGCCCAGGCGCCGCCCCCTCCCCCAGCAGCTCGGCCAGTTCACCAAGCCGATACGCTGCCTGCGAACCGAACAGAAACCACGAACGCTGCGGCAGCTGATGACACAGAGGCTGGTAGATCGCGTAGATGATCCGCGCCGGAAGCCGAAGATCTAGGTAGAGGAACAAAGGCGCGAGGACTGGAAGTCCCACATACAGAACTGCCACAAGATTGAGGACCGCAAGCCAGTGGTGCGTCAGCCAGAAGATTAGATGGTCCGCAATAATCACGATACGCCGTTCACGCTCACTCATCGGGTGCGCTACCTGATGCCTACGCTGTACCTCAGATAGAACATCCTCCGTGGAGCACGAATCGTGTCTGTCGATCTCTGTCATATGGGTACCTCAGCCGACCTCCGCCCAGCAGGGCATCTCGAATAGGAGATTATAGCACAAACGGGCGCCTCGACAACGGTCGAGCCAGTTCGCCCACCCCGCTGGTATGGATTCAGGCGCCTATCGCCCCCAGCGGTTGAGGATCACCACACCGCCTATCGAGACAAGACCACCAACCAACGATGCGATTGAGGGCGCCTCACTCAAGAAGAACCAGCCAAACCCCGCGGCCAGCGGGGCGACAAGGTATGAGAATCCCCCGACCACTGATGCCGGCAAACGAGATAACAGATAGCCCCAGAGCACATAGGCTAGCGCCGCGGGGAACACACCCATGTAGACGACGGCCAATGTATCAGCTAACGATGCCTCCCGAACCGCCGCGCCCAGTCCCGGCGCACTGATCAGGAGACAGATCGTGCCAATCCAGATCGATGATGCGGTAACCGCGAGCGGATTGTATCTCCTTAGCAGTGGCTTCTGCAACACGTTGAAGAGCCCTGTGGACACGGCAGCGCCAAGTATCAGTGCAGCCCCTG
>JAAZAN010000102.1 GCA_012514315.1 Chloroflexota bacterium | reverse complement strand
GTTGTGGATGAGGCGAGCCAGTGCGACATCGCTTCTGCTCTCCCGCTGCTATTCCGAGCCCGCCGAGTAGTGGTGATCGGCGACCCGATGCAGCTCCGACACATCAGCACACTGTCCAAGCAACAAGACCAGCAATTGCTAAGCAAGCACGGCCTTGTCGATGACTATCCGGGCTGTGCCTATTCAACTCGGTCGTTGTTTGATCTCGCCAGCAGCCTCTGCCGAAGCGAAGACATCGTCGCCCTGCGAGACCACCACCGCTCGCACGCCGACATCATCGAGTTCTCGAATGAGACGTTTTACGAGGGGCGTCTTAGAGTGGCGACCAGCTACGACCGATTGCACCGTCCTCTGGCAGACGAGCCAGCGGTACGGTGGGTTCACGTTCAGGGCAGGACCGTACGTCCCGGGACAGGCGGAGCCGTAAACGAGGAGGAAGCACGGAAGGTCGTCGCCGAGATCGAGCGCCTGATTAGCCAGGGCTATCGTGGCAGTATTGGTGTCGTCAGCCCATTCAGGGCCCAAGCAAATCGGATCCGGGATCTTGTCAATCAACATGACGGGCTGAGCTCCCAGATCGCCAGCTTGGACTTCCTTGCGGACACCGTCCACAAGTTCCAGGGAGACGAGCGCGACGTGATGATCTTCTCGCCAGTGGTATCCACAGGCGTAGCAGACACTGCGTTGGGCTTCCTGCGAAGCAACTCCAATCTGTTCAACGTCGCAATCACACGGGCGCGCGCTGCCTTGGTTGTCGTTGGTGACCACGCAGCAGCACGGAACTCAAGCGTGGACTACTTGGCTCGGTTTGCGTCCTATGTCGACCGGGTCCGCAGCGGGACGCAGACCTCTCAACCTGAGGCACATACGGATCCTGGCCCTGAGTACCCGGCTGTGGCGCGACCAGAACTGGTCTCGGAGTGGGAGCGTCTGTTCTACCGCGTCGCGCATGCGAAGGGCGTCCGACTGGTGCCGCAGTACCCGGTAGAGAAATACGTGCTGGACTTCGCGGTTGTCATTGGCGACAGGCATCTCAACATTGAGATCGACGGAGAACGCTACCACAGGAACTGGGATGGAGAGCTGTGTCGAAGGGATCAGATAAGGAACCAGCGTCTTATGGAGCTCGGCTGGGATGTTATGCGGTTCTGGGTGTACCAGGTGCGGGATGACCTGGATGGCTGTATCCGGCGTGTTCGTCAGTGGTGCGAAGGGGGACGTGTCCATGCAAGCTGAGCAACAAACAGTCACAGGGCAGGGGCACAACACTCGAGACGCTGTTGACCTTACTTCATTGTCGGGTCACCTGTGGGAGGCCGCGAACATTCTGCGCGGGCCGGTCGACGCCGCTGACTTCAAGACCTACATCTTCCCGCTGCTGTTCTTCAAACGCATCTCGGATGTCTATGACGAGGAACTCGCCGAAGCCTTGGCCGACTCGGATGGCGACAGACAGTTCGCGCAGTTCCCGGAGAATCACCGTTTCCAGGTGCCCGATGGCTGCCACTGGAAGGATGTCCGGGCGAAGTCGGTAAACGTTGGTCAGGCGCTCCAGCGAGCCATGCGGGAGATTGAGAAGGCCAACCCCGAGACCCTCTACGGCATCTTCGGCGACGCCAACTGGACGAACAAGGATCGCCTGTCGGACGCGTTGCTCCGCGACCTGCTGGAGCATTTCTCATGGCTGTCACTCGACAACAGCCAGGCCAAGGCGGACGT
>JAAZAN010000101.1 GCA_012514315.1 Chloroflexota bacterium | reverse complement strand
TATCCTGGGCGCCCCACTCCGTGACGATGTGCTCCTGTCAGTCTGGAAGATAGACTAGACGCGGCCGTCGATTGGTGCTCAGGGTGGCCTGTACACGATGCGCGTGCTATAAGATGGCGACCTCGAAACCCGAGACACATCAATTGCCTCGAAGCAGTACGAGGTACTGGCACAGACCGTTGCGTCAATCCTCGCGTGTAAGGACGGTAACTGAATCAGCGACGACCCAACCCGATGCATTGGCCGTAACCGCGGCGGTCCAGGATGCCACGTGCGGGCAACCGCGGTTGACGCACAGACACACATTGGCACAGGAATCGACTACTAACATGAAGCCCGTTCGACCGACCTTCTCCATCATCATCCCAACGTACAACCGCCCTGGGCATCTTGCCGAGGCTCTGCGCGCATTAGGGGAGCAGCACTATCCCACCACCAGGTTCGAGGTCATCGTCATCAACGACGGAGGCACTCCTGTCCCACCGTACGCCACCGCAGGCCTGCCGAACGGACTAGAGGTCGCTGTTCTGAGCCAGGAGCACGCAGGTCCGGCTGCGGCTCGCAACACCGGGGGGGAGCAGGCGTCGGGCCGCTACGCGGTATTCACTGATGACGATTGCCGCCCCGCACCGGACTGGCTCGAGGTCTTGGCGGCGCAGTACGCGGTTACTCCAGACCATTTGGTGGGCGGACGGACTGTGAACACCCTGTGGGACAACGTCTATTCGATGGCCAGCGATGCGCTCATCGCCTACTTGATCGATTACTACCGGGTCCACTCTACCCACAGCTGGTTTGTGCCCACGTGCAATCTCGCCGTGCCTGCTGACTCGTTCCGGGCCATTGGTGGATTCGACCCAGGGTTCGCCCGCGCCGGCGGTGAGGACCGTGAGTTCTGCGATCGCTGGCGGCATCTAGGCGGGCAGACCACGTACATCGCCGAGGCCATCGTCTACCATTTCCACGCGCTTGAAGCCACCTCGTTCTGGCGGCAGCACTTCACCTATGGGCGTGGAGCCTACCGATTTCACGCGACACGGGCGACTCGGGGTCAGGGGCGTGTACGCCCCGAACCTGCCCGTTTCTACATCGGCCTTGTCCGCTACCCCTACATCGAACCGAGATCTCCCCGCGCTCTCACGGTGTCCGCATTGCTGGGACTATCGCAGGTAGCGAATGCCGCCGGGTTCATCTGGGAGTGGGTTCGTCACCGGGTGTAGCAGCTAGTCTTACTGGCCGGCCTCACCTCCCGGCGCTGAGGTGAATGAAGATACGAACCTCACCACGGCTATCCCATCACCTCATCCAGCACCATCGCCATCCCAATCGCCCAATCAAAGCAGTCACTACCATCTTCGATACACCACCACGCCGACAGCACACCCCGCGCTAACCCCCATCCAGCGACTCGAAGCCGGTCGAAGCCCAGTTCCTCCGCCAGAACGTCCACCCGGCGAGCCGTGAGTCGACCGACGTCACACGACGCTACTTGCTCGTCAGTCACGTTCAGCAGCAACTGCCCCACTTCATAAGCCGGTTCTCCAACCACACCCTTGGGATCAATCGCCAGCCACGGCTCCCGCTCCGCGCTCAGGATGTTCTCATGGTGTAGATCCCCGTGTAACACAACGGATTCATCCATCGACGTCAACAGCTCAGCATGCAGGGACTCCGCTTTGTCCACCAGTCGGCGTGGAAACGGCCCCGTGCCTCCCCCGAAATGGGCACGCATGCGCTCCATCCCTTTCGCCCAGTCAAACACTGTTGGAAAGACTTGCCCGTCCGGATTAGGCCGCCAAAGCCGCTTCATCACACGAGCGGCAATTCGCGTTGCCTCTTCATCATCTGGGAGCCGGTTGAGCGGTTCGCCGGGAACAACTCGCTCAAGCAACAAGGCTCCTAACTCGCGGTCGAACGCCAGAAGACGCGCGCTCCCACGACCGTCAAAGACTCGCAGCGCGTCAATCTCCGTCTGCAGTTCCCGACACGGCACACCGAGCTTGAGCATGAGCTCGGCGCCATCAGCACGCGTGGCCGGCGCAACGTAGTTGAAGGACAGCCGATGCACCGGTGGATGCACCGTCAAAGACCAACGCTGCTCGCACTCAGCCACCAGTTCTGACAGCCGCCCCAACCATTTTGCGCCACCTTCTTTCTCGAAGGTCGTCGTGATCGTGTGAGCAAACTCAGTAGGGTAAGTGGCCATCTTCTGCGCTCCAGATCATAGCTTCAGCGCGCGTGTCGCGACAAACAGGCACATGAAGCGCGAGAGAGGATCATCGTTCCCGGGTGGATATCCGTCCTCGTACAAGCCCGTCAGAACGAACCCCGCATCCAGTTGGCCGCCGATCTGATCTTCGAGCGTATGGCTGAACTCGAGCGGGCCGCCTCGATCAAGGCGAGCCTGGAGCTCTTTCCCGTCCAAGCCGCCCAGATCAGAATATGGCAACGCGTGGACGACCCGCAGTTCACCCGTACTGGCGGCCAGATCATCGTCAAACAAGTACACAGCCGGATTGGTGAAACCCGCCAGCATCAACCCACCCCGACGTAGCACCCGGTACGCTTCAGCCCAGACCGGACGCACGTTGGGGACAAATGTGTTCGACACCGGATGCACGATGAGATCGAAGCTCTCGTCGTCAAAGACCCCGAGATCCGCCATATCGCCCTCAACCGTCACCACGGAGAGACCCTCCCGTTCGGCGACAACCCGATCGCTGGCGAGTTGGGCCGGGGAGTTATCTAGTACCGTCACCCGCATTCCGGCCGCGGCCAGAATCGGCCCCTGCTGTCCCCCACCCGATGCCAGGCACAGCACATCGCAAGAGGCGATCGGTGGAAACCAGTCTGATGGGACGGGCTTCGAAGGAGTCAGCAGGATCGTCCAGCAGCCCCGGCGCGCTGCTGCCACCTCAGCCGGCCCCACTGGGATTGTCCATGGATTGCCGTGCGCCACCTGTCTGTCCCACGCACCACGATTGTACTCACGCACGTCCACGCTCGCCTCCTAGCAAGACGCCGACCTGGCGCAGCCGAGTGGAGCTGAGTGATCTCGCTACAACGGCACCGATCCCCAGTGCGAACTCGATACAAGCTCCAATTGCACCACCCGTCTACGTGAGGGCAAGCAGACAGTCCACGACAAGACCGACGGTCTCGTGCAGATCGTCCGAGATCTCGACATATCGGAGACCGCACGACTCGCACTCAGCCTCGATACGTGCACTGAGGTCCTTCAGCCGCTCGACCTCTTCTATGAACCGCTCCTCGGTATAGTCCCGCAGCCAGTCGTCCAGCCCGCCGCCATACTGCCGCAGTTCGGCAGCCTTCTGTCGAACATCGACACTGGCAAAGCCAACAAAGCAGGCGCGCACCTGCCCAGGGAATGCGTCAACCAGCTTCCCGACGTGCACAGGGCACAATTGTACCCCCTCAAACAGGTAGTCCTCTTCATTCTCTAGCAAAGCGATCGCCATCGCCTGCACGACCGGCCAGAGTAGTGCGCCAATATGCAGCTCATCGTCTTCAGGGTCCACGCCGGATCCAGGCAGCCCGTTGGCGAACCCCATCATCAAGTAGTCGAGGCAGAAGTAGGGCGTTCCGGTCTCTAGCATGAACTGCCTGGCGATCGTCGACTTACCGGACCGCGCGGCGCCACCTACGAGGTATAGCATGGCCGGCGACGCCCTGCTAGCCTACGGCAAGCCCGCAAACGCAGCCTGGGGGGCAAACGCCACTCCGACCATACTGGGGCCCGTGTGCGCCCCGAGCACGAGTGAGAGCGGGCCCAGCGGTAGCCACGTACAGGCGAAGCGTCGATCCATCTCGTCACGCAGAAAGTTGGCGCCTTCCACGTTGCGGGCGTGGAGCACCTGCACCCTGAGCGCACTTCCAGGAGCGTGCTGTCTCGCCACCAGGTCCACCAGCCCCCTGAGCGCCCCCTTGAACGACCGTGCCTGTCCCATCTGCACGTAGGTCCCATGTTCCTTCTCCACACCAATCAGAGGCTTCAGATGAAGAATGGACGCGATCAGGCCCTTCATATGACTAATACGCCCACCGTGGATCAGATACTTCAGCTCATCGAGTGTGTAGAGACTATCGGTCGCGTGGCCGATACGCTCCAGAAAGCTGAGTATGCGATCCTTGGACCAGCCGGCCCTGGCGGCCCGGGCCGCCGCCACAACCTGCCAGCCTGTTCCAGCCGAGAGCGTTTTCGTATCGACCACTGTCACATGCGCCTCGGGCACCAACTCGGCGCCCGCTCGCGCCGAGTTGGCTGTGCCGCTCAGCCCTGACGAGATGTGGATCGACAGAATCTCGGGATCAACCACAGCCAGACGATGATAGACCTCTGCGAACTCGCCAGCCGAGGGCTGCGACGTAACCGGCAGACCATCGCTAGCAGCCAGCAGATCGAAGAACTCGTCTGAACTGATGTCAACCCCCTCGCGATAGGTCTGTCCCTCGAGCGTCACTGCCAAGGGAACGACGTGGATATCCAGACCGTCCATGTGCCCGGGCGCGAACACCATATCCGCCCCGCTATCAGTCACTATCTGTACCACAGGTTATCCTCCTTCACCGGGATCTACTGCACCGCCACCGCATCGGCGCTCTCTGCGTCCGACCATCCATCATCGCGGCGGAATGGGAGGAGGTACGACGGTGGCCTGACGTGCGGGTGAGCGCATCATACCTGGTTTTCGGGAAAACACAACTGAGACGCGCCACAGGAATTGTCATAAGGCGCCTGGCTCCCACCTTTTCCTAAGCCAAGAGCCTCCATCATGTGATGTATTGCACACTTATCGAGTCGTAGATATCACTGCACAGACTCAGTCCAGGTGCTAGAATTGGGATTGGGTGGATAAACAGGCAACGACATGAGACCTCGAATCCTCATTGCAGACGACGGGAGGAAGGTTGTCGATTTCGTCGCGATGTCGCTCAGGACGGGCGCATACACGATCGTCTCGGCTATGACAGGCCGTGACGCCCTGAGGATGATCTCCCGGTACCATCCCGGCCTGGTTATCCTCGATCTGGTCATGCCAGACATCGATGGGTGGCAGGTATGTGAACAGGTGCGCAAGGTATCCTAGGTGCCGATCCTCCTCATCACAGGACGCGCGACATCGAAAAAAAATCGCGCACTGCATTCGCCTGGGAGCAAATGAATGCATCACGAAGCCCTTCTCGCCCAGGCCGCTCCAGGACCGAGTGGAGGCACTTCTCCGCCGCACCCACCAGGGCGCGCGATCGTCGCCGCCGATCTTTGATGACGGCGTACGAAGCATCGATCTTCGCACTGGACGAGTCCAACTTCGAGGCCAAATCATTGAGCTCTCGTCCCACGAACTCAGCCTGTTGAGCTGCCTCGTGCACAACGAAGGCGCCGTGGCGCCGCGTGAACGCCTTCCGCGTGAGGTATGGGGTACAAGTCATCTGGACATCACACTGACAGCCGCTTCACTCCTCGATCATATCAGTCACCTCCGGCAGAAGCTGGGCGACAACCCAGAGAGTCCCAGGTACATCCACGCTGCATCCAACACAGGTTACTGGTTTGGGCCAAGTCACTCCAGCTCATTGTGTCAGGACGATCGCGACTGCTGTGAGGCGGTACGACAGTAGCCGGCAAATTGGACATCTGTCCAATATCGCTTCCGAACTTATGGCCGATGCCCTCTCTCGACACCCAGAGTATAATGTCCCTGGGTGTTGGACCATAGACGGTGAGCCAGGCGCGATCGCGGGCGCGCCTGAGACTACCGTCGGGGCCACAGTGAGGTCCGGCGGATGCGGTCCCCTCAGCCCACTGCACCGCCGAGACCATCCGAGCCCTTCTGTTCGTCCTCCGCGAGTCGGTTGCGTGCGGGGCATCCTTCTACCAGGACTACTGGGGAGGATCGCCCCGCATCACGTCCACCGATCTGGCATCTCCGCGATCGCGTCATGGTCACTCTCGGCACACCGACGAGGTCCCAATCATCTTCGCCAACGTTCGCTCGGAACGCGCCAGGGCGCGCACCGAGATTTGGCCACACTGAGACCCTCGGTGTCCCGGAATGGTGGAACCGCCGTCGACTCTGAGGATCAGCTCGCTGATGATCAATGCCTATGCCTGTGCGATGGTCGTCGCCCGTCAGGCAGTCTCAGGTGTGCAGCAAGTCATAGAACAGCGCGACCGGTGACGGTTCAGGTCCATTTGCTCTCGTACGCCATTGAGTGTACCATGCTCTATGCTCGACAACGCATCGCAGTGGGTGGCGCTACGAATGAACAGTATGGCTATCCACTTCGTTCGAGGCTCGGGCATAGAACTCAGTCCGGCGTACTCAGGCAAGCCATCTCGACTCGTCTAGCGTGTGCAGTGGACCAACGAGCCTGAGGGCGCCACTGTCAGCCTGGTCGTCGCCAGGCGTCGCCCAGCGAGACGGCGGGCGCACACGGCCCAGACTGCTGTCGACAAGGGCGCCACATTCCACTTCGCATCACCTTGTTTGACTGGGACAGGTGGCCCTTGCGTCCGGAGACAGGATAGGCATGGAGCAAGTTGTTCGGATTCTCTTCGTTGAGGATCTGCCTGCCGACGTGAGACGGGCAGAACACCAGCTTAACACCGCGGGCGTGCTATTCAAGTCGCTCACAGCAGGAACTGAGGCTGGCTTTCGACAAGCACTGGTCGAGTACCAGCCGGATCTTGTTATCTCCAACTGCGCGCTGCTCGAGTTCGACGGCATGCGCGCTCTGCAGATCTCGCTCGAACACGACGCGCCAACTCCCACCATCATTCTGGTCAACCCGACGGACGAGGAGACTGCGGTTTCGTACATTCAGGCCGGCGCTGCAGCTTGTGTCCCGAAGAACGATTTGGGCAGGCTGCCACGAGCGGTTCGCAGGGCAGTCAGACAGAAGCAGGAACGGGATGCGCGCGAATATGCCGACCAGGCCCTGTGCGAGCGCGAACAGCGCTTTCGGCGCTTAGTCGAGAACGCCCAGGATATCGTCTTTCGAGTCCGACTGCGGCCTCGAATCGGATTCGACTATATCAGTCCGGCCGTCTCCGCTGTTGTCGGACACCCTCCTGAAGCGTTCTATGCTGATGCCGCCCTCATCGATCAGATCGTACACCCGGATGACGTTCGTGTCCTGAATCTGATGGTGACCGGAGCCATCCCCGCAGACGAGGAGGTGATTGTGCGTCTGATTCGCCCCGACAAATCAATCGCCTGGATCGAGGAGCGACACGTCTTAATCAAGAATATCAGAGGTGAGCTCACTGCCATCGAGGGAATCGCGCGCGACATCACCGACCGCGTACAGGCGGAACAGCGCGTCAGGCAGCAGGAGGAAGAGCTCGCGGCGATCTACGAGAACACCCCATACATCATGATGCTCCTGGATAGCGACCGACGTGTCCGCAAGGCAAATGGCCCCGCAATGACCTTCTCGGGACGTCCAGCCGGTGGGCTTCTAGGCCTTCGTGGCGGCGAAGCGCTGCGTTGTCTGCACTCGCTTGAGCACCCAAATGGCTGCGGATACGGCCCGCACTGTCACCAGTGCGTGGCCCGCCGTACCATACTGAATACCCTGGAAACCGGCGTAAGCCATCACCAGGTAGAGGGTTGCTTGCCCATTGAGGTCAACGGCCGACGAACCGATGTTGCCTTCCTGATCTCGACCAGATGTCTCAATGTAGGACGTCAGCCCATGGTCCTGGTTACCCTCGTCGACATCAGCGACCGCAAGAGGACTGAGGAGGCGCTCAGACGCTCCGAAACTGAGAAGTCGCTGATTCTGAACTCCACGGCGGAGTTGTTCGGTTACTACGACCTTGACCTGAGTGTGAGATGGGCCAACAGAGCGGCGGGAGAATCGGTGGGGGAGTCAGCTGAGGCACTGGTGGGACGCCACTGCTACGAGATATGGCAAAGCCAATCCCAACCCTGTACCGGGTGTCCTATCTTGATAGCGCGCGAGACTGGCCTACCCCAACAGGCTGAAATGGTCACCCCAGACGGAAGGGTGTGGCATCTACGAGGTTATCCAGTCAGGAGTGAGGATGGCGCCGTAGTGGGGCTGGTGGAGTTTGGGCAGGATATCACCGAGCAGCGTCGTTCAGAGGCAGAAGTGCGTGAGCGGGACGCCCGTATCAGCAGTATCTTCCGCGCTGCTCCTGTGGGAATCGGCATCGTCGTCGACCGCATCATTCAAGAGGCGAACGACGCTCTCTGCCACATCACCGGGTACACACGCGAAGAACTCCTGGGACAGGACGCTCGTGTGTTGTACCCCACGAAGCGAGACTACGAGTATGTGGGCCAAGTGAAGTACGATCAGATCGCCGAGCGCGGCATCGGTTCGATCGAGACACGCTGGCGTCGAAAAGACGGCTCCATCATTCAGATCCTGCTATCATCCAGCCCTCTCGATCCCACCGACCTCTCAAAGGGTGTCCTATTCACGGCGCTTGACATCACCGAGACCAAGCAGGCGGAGAAGGCGCTCCGTGACAGCGAGGCGCGCTATCGCCGCCTGGTTGAGACAGCTCACGAAGGTATCTGGTCGATGGACGCGGGTTTCTGTACCACCTTCGTCAATCGCCGGATGGGCGAAATGCTCGGCTACCGGCCTGAGGAGATGCTGGGCCGTCCCGTTACTGACTTCATGCCTCCGGAGGAAGTTCAGGATCACACTGAGAGAATGGCACGCCGGGTGCTGGGCGACGGCGATCAGTATGAACGTCGCTTCGTTCGGAAGGACGGGACGATCGTGACACATCTGGTATCGGCCACGAGTCTTGCGGACGACAGAGGGTCTTTCGCTGGCTCGGTTGCGCTGTTCACCGACATCACAGAGCGAAAGCGCGACGAGGCCGAACGCGAATGGCTCATAGCGAGAATGCAGGAACAAGCGCGTCGCGTGCAGCAGATCGTCGATACCGTGCCAACCGGTATGCTCCTGCTGAGCCCTGAGGCGCGAATCATTGTGGCGAACCCAGTCGCTGAGCGCGATCTCACTGCGCTTGCTGGTGCAGCGGTGGGAGATATTCTGACACATTTGGGGTCACGCTCCATAGACGAAATCATTGCCTCGCCCCCCAAGGGGCTGTGGCACGAGATCAATCTGGACGAACGCACATTCGAGGTTATCGCACGTCCCATCGCGGGCCAACCTGGGCCCGAGGGTTGGGTCCTGGTGATCAACGAGACGACGAGGGAAAGACAAGTGCGAGACCAGCTTGAGCAGCAAGGACGCCTGGCGTCGCTTGGGCAGTTGGCTGCCGGGATCGCCCACGACTTCAACAACATTCTGGCCATCATCCTGCTGTACACGCAGATGGCCTTGCGCAACTCCGACGTGCCTCTGTCAACACGAGATCAACTCTCGATTGTTGCTGAGCAGTCCAAACGAGCTGCCAACCTGATCCAACAGATCCTCGACTTCAGCCGACGTGCGATGCTGAGACGACAGCCCGTCGATCTCTGTCGCGTACTGCGGGACCAGGTAGACCTGCTCAGGCGGACGATCCCGGAGAACATCCAAATCGAGTTGGTCTGTGGCTCAGAAGAGTGTACGGTAGATGCCGATGTCGGCCGGATGCAACAGATGATCACGAATCTCGCTGTAAACGCGAGGGATGCTATGGTTGGTGGCGGCAAGCTGTTCATCGGGCTGGATCGCCTGGAAGTCGAGGATCACGAACCCCCTCTACCCGCCTCTATGGGGGCCGGAGACTGGGTCCGGTTAGTGGTATCGGATACCGGCACGGGTATCCAGCCCAACGACCTGCCGCGGATCTTCGAGCCCTTCTTCACAACCAAGCCTCCCGGCGAGGGCAGCGGTCTGGGACTGGCCCAGGTGTACGGAATCGTGGGACAGCACGAGGGCCACATAGATGTGCAGACGCAGGTGGGACTTGGCGCCACCTTCACAGTCTATCTGCCCGCCCTGCCCTCGCACGGTGTATTAGCTCAAGTTGACGAGACGGCCAGTGACACTAGAGGATCAGGAGAGACCGTGCTGGTTGTAGAGGACCAGGTCGCGGTGCGCAGGGCTCTGCGAGCAAGCCTCGAGCAACTGGGCTACAAGGTGCAGGAAGCGGACGACGGAATCGGCGCCCTGACCGTCCTTGATAGCAATCGAGGGCATATTCAGCTCATCCTGAGCGACGTCATCATGCCCGGTATGGGAGGTATGGCGCTGCTGGACGCGCTCCGCGAGCGTGGCGAAGACCTCCCATTCGTCCTAATGAGTGGTCATCCGATGGAGGGAGAACTCGACGCATTGCGTGCGCGCGGCCTGAGTGGTTGGATCTCCAAACCACCCGCACTTGATGAGCTCGCGAAGGTCATCGCCAGCGTACTGCAAGCAGATGTGGAGCCCAGATGAAAACCCTGACCCTCGTCCGCCACGCCAAGTCAAGCTGGAAGCACCCCGAGTTGCAGGACTGGGATCGCCCCTTGAACAAACGTGGCCGGCGAGACGCACCAGCGATGGGCCGGCGTCTCGCTGACCGCGGGTTCTGGCCAGATCGCCTGATCTCGAGCCCTGCCGCACGCACCCTGGCGACAGCCGAGGCGATTGCGGCAGAGATAAGATATCCCCTCGAAGACATCGTTCACGATGCACGTCTGTACAGCGCCGATGCTATCGATCTGCTTGACATTGTACGCGAACTCTCCGACATCCTCGATCACGTAGCACTGGTCGGACACAACCCTGCCCTCACCGATCTGGCGAACCGCCTTGCAACGGGCAGTGACATAGACAATGTGCCGACCTGCGGCATCGTCGAGATGGATTTCGATACGGACTCGTGGCTGGACGTAGGAACCGTCAAGGCAACACGGTTCCTGTTTGACTATCCGAAACGGGACAGGGAGCAGGAGTCTACACCATGAAGGTAGTCATCACTTACGACAATGCCACATCGCGAGCCGAACTCATCCGCGAGCTGGAACGGGGGCTGGCAGATGCTCAGTACGTGACGGCCGCCGATCAGAACGAGTTCGAGCGTCTGTTGCTTGATCCTGACGTCGGCCTATTCGTGGTACCATATCAGATGGCATGGTCTGATGGCCTGGAATTAGTCCGCCTCATCAGACGGCGCCGTCCGCTGACGCCCGTACTGATGGCGACGGCCTACGGTAGCGAAGACATCGCCATCGAGGCCTTTCGAGCGGGTGTCACAGACTACATCCCTTGGCGACATCTTGACCACCTGGGTGCAATAGCGACCGCGAGGCTGGAGCGTTCAGCTCCTGGCGACAAGCTTGATACTGAAGACGTATCGTTTGCGGAGATGTCCCGAGTGGACCGCCAACGTCTGCACGAAGCTGAGGTCTCCGCCCTCCTGACAGGGACACGTGCTATTCTTGATCAACTCAGCTTCCAGGAAGCCGCGGCATCCATCTACCAGGCATGTCAAAGCATCATCGGCAGCCAGGCTGGCTACATCGCGCTTAGCGACCGCACCGGCGCATACAATGACCTGGTCTTTCTTGATGACGGGCCCTATGCATGTAGTGTGGACCCCGAGTTGCCAATGCCCATCCGCGGGATGCGGGAAGCCGTGTACCGATCCGGCCGAACAATGTATCACAACGGCTTCTCGAACACGGATTGGGCGCATCTGCTGCCCGACGGTCACGTCTCTCTGGATTCCGTATTGTTCTCCCCGCTTATCGTGGACGGGCAGACGCTAGGCCTCCTGGGGCTGGCCAACAAGCCCAGCGGATTCACTGACGCCGATGCAGCGATCGCCACGGCCTTCGCCGATCTGGCTGCCGTCGCCCTGCATCACAGCCGCACTAGCGAGAGGCTGGTGAGAAGCGAGGAGCGCTTCCGACAGTTCGTGGAGCAGTCTCCCGCCGGCGTTGGCTTGATTGACGCCAGTGGCCACATTGTCGCATGGAACGCCGCACAGGAGCGCATTACGGGACTTGCCCGCGAGGATGTAGTTGGGAGCGAGGCGGGAGACGTGCTGCAACGTATACTCTACTCGGGGGAATGTAAGCAGGGCAGCACCGGGACCATGCCGCAGTGGATGGCCACCATCTGCGCCGGTGGTGAGGCTGCATTCGGACCACAGATGAGCGAGTACTCGATCCGACATCCAGATGGGAGAATTGTCTTCGTGCAGACGACTCTCTTCCCCATCGAGATCGACCACAACTACCTACTCGGTGTCTATGCTTGGGACATAACGGATCAACACGTAGCAAACCGTGAGCGCGAACGATTGCTGGAACTGAACCAACAGCAACGCGAGCTGCTGGAGCGATTAGTGAGCGCCGCTCCGCTGGGCATTGCCGTCGTGTCGGGCCCTGATCATCACCACGAGTTGGCGAACACATACTACAGTAGCATATCGGGAGCCCAGGCGCCAATCATCGGTCGGCCCTTCGTCGACGTGTTTCCCGCGCTCCACGAACTGGGTGTGACTGCCATTTTGGATCAGGTGCTCCGGACCGGAGAGGCAGTCCAGCTCCGTGAGCATGGCGTCGCTCTGGGTCGCGATCGGGCGTTGACCTACTGGGATGTTGATCACATCCCACTGAAGGATATGGATGGGCGAGTAGCACGCATACTGATTGTGGCTCACGAAGTCACCCAGCTCGTCAAGGCGCGTCATCGCGCGGAGCGGCTGGCCAAAGAAGTCAGGCGAGAACGAGACGCCCTGCAGGCCATCATGCATAACACACACGTCTCATTGGCCTACCTTGATCCTGAGTTCAACTTCATTGACGTCAACACGGCCTATGCTCAGAACTCTGGCCACACCAGGGTTGAGCTGATCGGGCGCAACCACTTCGACCTGTTCGCCAATCCCGAGAACGAGGCCATCTTCCGGCGGGTCCGCGACCGTGCACAGCCGATCGCCTTTCTGGCCAAACCGTTCGAGTTTCCAGACCAACCGGAGCGCGGCGTGACGTATTGGGATTGGAGCCTGGCGCCGGTCGTGGACACCCGAGGAGATGTGAGCGGGCTGGTGCTCTCACTGCTGGATGTAACCGAACGGGAGACACAACGGAGGCAACAGGAGACCTACCTAACCCACCTGCGCACGCTCATTCAGGTCACAGAACAGCTCCTCGCAGAGCGAACGGTCGACGGACTGGTACAGCGTGTGGTGGACGCCGCGCGGTTGCTCACGGGCGCGCGTCAGGCCGTGTCTGGGCATGGATTCGCCCATGGGGTATTTCGGACGGGGATCGTCTCGCACGACGATCAAACCAAACCCTGCCCTCCCAGCAACCGGTTCTCGGTGGAACGCGGCGGCGTGTATCTTCGGCTGCTCAATGGGACGCCCTCATTCAGGTTTTCGGACGCGGAGCTGCGCGATCAGCCGGACTGGCAGGGCCTGCCCGAAGGCCATGCGCCGATCAACGGCCTGCTTGGGGCACGACTGATCGGGCGGGACGGTCGCTCCAGCGGACTGATCATGGCATCGAACAAGGCAGGTGGGGACTTCGCTGCCGAGGACGAGGCGCTTGTTGTGCAGCTTGCCGCGCTTGCATCACTGGGCCTCGGGCACATCGAAGCCCGCGAGCAAGCGGAGCATCGCGCGATCGAGCTGGACACCATCATCACCTCCATCGCCGACGGTGTCGCGATCTTCAGCCCAGAGGGAGACGTGTTACGCATGAACGAGGCAGCCATGTGCGCGCTCAGCGGCGTAGTCTTCACAGGAGATTACACTGGTCCAAATCAGAGCATGTTGCTGGCCCGGGGCCAGCCCATCCGGCGGGCGCTGGATGGCGAGATCATATCCGGTCAGGTCATCGAGTGGAAGGATCATCCACGGCGCGGGCATATGTGGATCGCCGTGAGCGCTTCTCCCATCGTCGGCGCCGGCAACAACCCGGTGGGTGCTGTCGCTGTCTTCACCGACGTCACTGAGCTGCGCGACGTTCAGGAGCGGCTGAGGCAGGCCAACGAGGAGCTGGAGCGCCAGGCAGAAGCGCTTCGGCGGCAGGCCGCGGAGATGCAGAAACGCAACGTGGAATTGGAGCGCCTGACCCACGAGATCGAGGATCAACGGAGGCAACTGAACACCATCATCGAGAATGCGCCCGAGGGGATCGTTGTCATAGACCAAACAGGGCGCGTCGTAATGACAAATCCCGCTGCCGACCGGCTGGCCGCCGGGCCCTTGTCTGAACCCGTGGATGCCCCAGTTGAGGCGAAGTTCCAGCTCGTGAAGCCGGATGGAACACCATATGACCGAAACGAGCTGCCGCTGACTTGGTCGGCGATCCGCGGCGAGGTCAGCCGCAATGTTGAGTTGGCCATTGGTTGGCCCGACGGGCAGGAGCGGCATCTGCTTGTCAATACCGCCCCGATTCACACAATGCGCCACCAGATCACCGGGGCTATTGGCGTATTTCAGGACATCACACTGCGGAAGCGGGCAGAACAGGCGCTGGAACAGCGTACCCAGGAGCTCGCTCTGCTAAACGCCGTTGGTCGCGAGCTCAGTGGCACATTGGACCTGGAGCGGGTGCTCGACCGCATCATGCAGGCAACCGCGCAAGTCCTGACCGTGACGGGCTGCTCCGTATGGCTGGTGGACGCAGACAATCCACGATGGCTGATATGTCGGGCATCCACGCCATCGCCGCGGGATGGGGGGGGCGCACGATCGAGGGTTCGGTTTGGCGAGGGCATCGCAGGCTGGGTGGCCGAGCATGGCGAGAGTATTACCACTGACCTGCATGAACAGGAAACGCTGCCTATTGCCGGCGCCACCGAACGCGCCGTTCTCGAAGGAGGCATCGTGCTAGCGGCTCCGCTGCGCGCACGGGGTCGCCTGATCGGGGTGATGGAGGCCGTCCGCGCGCTTGCGGATCCGTTTGATGACCACGACCAGATGCTACTGGGCACTGTTGCAGCGTGGGCCGCCATCGCGATCGAAAACGCGCTTCTCCACCAGCAAGCCCAGTACACTGCGGTGGCTGCGGAGCGGACACGGCTTGCCAGTGAACTCCATGACGCGGTTAGCCAACTCTTGTTCTCCGCCAGCGTCGTGGCTGAGTCCTTGCCGCGCCTGTGGGACGACAACCCCGAGGCCGTCTGGCGCGGCCTGAACCAACTACAGGGCTTGACTCGCGGTGCGCTGGCCGAGATGCGGACGCTGCTATTGGAGTTGCGGCCGTCAGCCTTGCTGGAGGCTGATCTAGGGAACGTGTTGGGACAGCTGACGCAGGCGATGGCCGGGCGGGGGCGAATGCATATCGAGCTCCACCTGGAGGGCGAAGGCCAGGTGCCCGAAGAGGCACAGATCGCGCTGTATCGCATCGCGCAGGAGGCGCTCAACAACGTAGTGAAGCACGCCCGCGCCCAGCGGGTCGATGTGACACTGCGACGTTTGCCGGAGCGGGTCGAGCTGATCATCACAGACGACGGGCGTGGTTTCGAACCCGATCGTGTCTTACCCAGTTCGCTCGGGCTGAGGATCTTGCGCGAGCGCGCTGACGCTATCGGCGCCGATGTGGATATCGACACCGACGTGGGACGCGGCACCCGTGTGACTGTGCGATGGCCACAGGCCTTGGAGAGTGAGGAGTAGATGACTATGTGTGATCCAGATCGAATCCGTGTGATGATTGTCGACGACCACGAGATGGTGCGCAGTGGGCTGGCCACGTTCCTGGCCGCGTTCAACGACCTGGAGCTGGTGGGAGAGGCCGCCGATGGGGAGACAGCCGTTCATCTTGTGCGAGAGGTGGACCCACACGTGGTGTTGATGGATCTCATGATGCCGCACATGAACGGCAAGGATGCAATAAGTGAGATTCGACGCGTGGATCCGGCGGTCCAAGTGATCGCACTAACCAGCTTCTGCAACGAGACGCTGGTTCAGGAGGCCCTGGAGGCCGGCGCCATCGGCTACCTGATGAAAGATACATCCATCGACGAACTGGCAGTGGCGATCCGGGCTGCGCGGGTTGGGAAGGCGACGTTGGCGCCTGAGGCATTGCACCATCTGATCAGTCTGAAAACCCGCAAGCCCCCGGCGGGCTCGCAGCTGAGCGACCGTGAGCGCGAGGTCCTGGCATGCATCGCGGATGGCATGACCAATTCAGAAATCGCGGAACGGCTCGTCATCAGCTACGCCACAGTGAAGACGCACGTCAGCAATATCATCTCCAAGCTGGAGGTCTCGAATCGCATTGAGGCGGCAACGCTGGCTGTGAAGCAAGGCCTGGTCGATCGTACCGCAGGAGAGTAATTCTATACACCTGCCCGTTTCTCAAACCTCTTTCTGAAGTGAGGGCTCGCGAGACGGCAGCCAGTGGAAGTCGCCATCGCTATGGGAGTCCGATGACTACATGAGGGAAGTAGTAGCGGTATACTGTCCGGTATGCCGCTGCTACATCGAGACGGCCGACCCCGTAGTCATAGTCCGGGCCCTCCGGTCCGAGATCCTCGGCGGTACTCAGCAACATGGACTCGATCTGCTCCAGTGGCACACCTGGAATCGCGCTCCAGAGCAGCGCCGCTGCCCCCGTAACATGAGCCGCCGCCAACGACGTTCCACTCTGAGTCGTGTAAAGCCCGTACCGTTCGGTCGTGGGAATATCCACACCAGGCGCCACCAGACTGGGGAACGCACCGCCGGTGCAGTTGGATGGCCCCCGACTGCTGGCCGCATAGAGCGCGTCATCGTTGTCTGTAGCGCCTGCCGCGAGCACCTCTGGGTAGTTCGCCGGGCTGCCATTGCTGCCCGAGGCAGGACCAAAGTTGCCGGCCGCGAAGACAGGGAGGATACCGGCCAACCGCAGATTGCTGAGCGCCTGGTGAAACGTCGTGTCACATTCGGTCGTTGCCGATCCCCACGAACCGTTGGCGACATGTGGTGCATCGGGCGTGCTCGGGTCCCCGTCCGGATCAAGCAACCACTGCAGAGCAGCCAGGATGCCCGCGGTGGTAGCCCGGCCACGATCATCGAAGATGCGTGCCGCAATCCACTGTGCATCCGGCGCCACTCCCAGCGCCACGCCGCTCGCGTCCCCCGCGACTATCACACCCAGCACCTGGGTACCGTGACCGGTGAGGTCGACCGGCGTGGCGGTATGCTGACCATACGGATCGAACCAGCTATTCGTCCCGCCACGCCATTTCGGAAACAGGTCCGGGTGCAAGTAGGATACGCCAGTATCGAGACTGGCAATGACGACTCCCTGGCCCCGGACGCCCATGTCCCAAAGCTCGGGGACACCGACAACCTCCAGGTTGGCCGCCGCGTCTCCGCTGGGCGTGTCACCAACTGGAACGACCGGACCAGGCGCCTCAAACGTCCGACTTAGCGCGATGTGTGCCACGTCCGAACGAGCAGACAGCGCATAAATGAGGTCGGGCGTTGCAGAGAGCACGACTGCGTTGATGATCCAGAAGTGGATCACATTTCTAGCCGCGCCGGGCGCGGAGTTGCCCAACAGGAAGGATGCAAGTCGCGCTTGATCCGATCGCGCCTGCGACTGCAGCGCCCGGATGGCAGCCTCCAGCCGCATGGAACGGTTCAGCGCCTGCAAGCCGCTCAGATCGGCCTGTCGGCGCATGAGTACCACGACGGTGACCGTCTCATCCGGCCCAATCGTGGGCAGCATGACCGCCAGGTCCCGGTCGAACGTCGCTGGCGGATCAGTGTCCGAGCGAGACTCATCCGCGGGCGGCGATTTCCATGCACGTGCTTGTGCAACGGCGCCTCCCGGGAAGCACAGCAGCGCAGCGATTACCAGCAGCGCACCGACCCGGATGGCGTTCTCCTGGGCGCCATACACCGCCCCCCACGCGGGGTGCGCTTCCCTGGCTGGCGCGCTACGCCACAATCTGTCCTCCCGACATACGCACCGCGCGCGTCCCGAACCGCACCAGATTCGTCGCGTGCGTCACAAGAAGAATGGTAATCCCCGTACGGGTATGTATGTCCTGGAAGATCGTCATGATCTCGTGCTCGGTCTGCTCATCGAGATCGCTCGTGGGCTCGTCGGCGAGCAGCAGTTGGGGGTCATTGACCAGCGAACGTGCAATGACCACTCGCTGCTGCTGACCCGCAGAAAGTTGGCGAGGATATGAACCCAGTTTGTCGGCAAGACCGACACTGTCCAGCAGCTCGGTCGCCCGTGACGCGGCGTCAGCCCGCCCGGAATCATCTACGAACATCGTGGGCAACATCACATTCTCCAGCGCTGTCAAAGAGGGCAGCAGGCTGGGAAACTGAAACACGAAACCAATCGTCTTGCTGCGCCACAGGGACTGCGCGCTATCTGGCAGACGCCATATCTCACTCCCGTCCAGTATCACCCGACCCGCCGTCGGCGTGGCCAGTCCGGCGACCAGATTGAGGAGCGTGGTCTTGCCGGAACCGGAGCGGCCCGTGATAATGGCAAACTCTCCTCGGTCCACAGTCAGGTCTACGTCCTGGACCGCATGGACTTCGACGCCCTTGCCCAAAGTGTAGGTCTTGGAAACACCGTGCAACTCGATCATCTGTCACTCCCTCATCGCGATGGCAGGATCAGTCAGACTGATCCTGAGTGCGGGCACAAACGCCGCCGCCAGCACAGTAACGAGCGTGATACCCAGAACTTCGATAACCCGGAGCAACACACCGGGGATGGACGGGAAGAAGAACGGCCCTCCCATCAACTCGGTAATCAGATTCCTGAACAGAAAGACCCCGAAAGCGGCCACGGCACCGCCCGTGAATCCGCCCGCACTGGCCAGCGCCGCACCCTCCGCCATCAAAGATACCAGCACATCCCGGCGCGTCGCACCCAGTGCGCGCATCACGCCGATCTGCCGGCGACGTTCGTTGGCGGCAATTGAGAATACCACTGCGATCAGGGCGATGGCCATCAACCAGACAATGCCCAGCAACACCACGATACTGCGAGACAGCATCAGGATCTGCGCCCGCTGTGACTTGAAGAGACTGGCGCTCTCCATAGGCGTCACGTTCGGCACACTGGCCGCAATCTCGGCCGCCACTTGCTCCGAATCGGCCGTCGACTCTATCCTGACCAGAGCGGACGAGACACTGTCCTGCGGGATGACCAGAACCTGCACCGCCTGCATGGGCGAGAGACGGGCAATCTCCCGGGCTGTCTCGAACGTGAAAAACATGCTCTGGTCCAGGCCGGTTCCCGTTGCATCCAGCGTCCCGACCAGGTCTACGGGATAGCCATAGATGAGGATGTTCTCCTGGTCGGCAGGCAGATAGACGAATGCTCCACCGACCGCCTGCCCCAGTGAGAGGCCGCCGTCCAGGTGCTCTTCCAGCCATGGCCGCAGCGTGAAGTCCGTCTCCGGTTCGTAGGCGATCAGAAACATCTCCGGTACTGAACAACAAGTCGCACCCCGCAGTGTTGCCAGATAGAGCTGCGGTGATACTGCGCTGACACCGGGGATACTGCCAATCACGTCCAGATTCGATCGGGGCATCCAGACCCGCACCGGCCGGCCCATCAGGAGCGCATCCT
This sequence comes from Chloroflexota bacterium, assembly GCA_012514315.1. GTDB lineage: Bacteria > Chloroflexota > Anaerolineae > B4-G1 > B4-G1 > JAAZAN01. The sequence goes on along the minus strand of JAAZAN010000101.1, from coordinate 15,100 downwards.
GCACGCGTTCCTCGCTGCCAGTCGGCACAACGATGATGTCGGCGCCCAGCCGCTCCAGGGCAAGCTGCAGGCTCTTGCGAGCCCCGCCGATCACGAGAGTAGCGGATATCGCGAAGCCGGCCAGAATGATCGCACAGAAGAAGACCACCCAGCTACGAAAGCGGCTTCCGGCGATATTGCTCCACGTCAAACGAACCAGGTTCATACGAATACCCACCTCCCCACTCTATTCCCGCATCACAATCGCCGCTTCCTCGCGGCTGATGCGAAATGCCGGAATGAGGGCGGCGACGACGACACTGACAAGGGCCAGCGTGAGAGCAAGCACCGCCAAGGCCGCAAAACCGCCTGGCGACGGTAGCAAGAACGGTAGCCCGCTTGTCTCGACCAGCGGCTCCCACGCTAATGAGACAGCCAGGATGGTGCAGGCTACGCCAAACAGCCCCCCGCCCACCGCAAGGAGCACGCTCTCGGTGAGCAGTACATGCAGAACAAAGGACCGTGTGCCACCCAGTGCCCGCAACACGCCGATCTCCCGCCGCCGTTCGTTGGCGGCCAAGGAGGAGATCAGTCCGACGAAAACCATCGAGAGCGCCCAGATGACGCCCAGGATGAAGAGCATACTTCGAATCAAGCCCACCATGTGAGCTCGCTCAGTCTGAAACAGGTTGGTGCTTTCTATTGGCAGAGCGCCCGGCACCTGCTCTAGGATGCGGATCGCGACGTCGTGGGCGTTTGCGCCTGTATCGATCTTGACAAGCACCGCCGAGACGCTGTCGGGGGCAACATAGAGGCTATGCCCGGCCTGACGTTGCGATGCCGCCACGATCTCGTGCGCCGTCTCGAACGAGACGAGCAGCGCATGGTCCAGGTCGCTACCGGTGGGCTTCAAAGTGCTCACCAGGTGCAGATTGGAGCCATACACCGTCACGCGATCGCCGCCATCGGGCACGGAGATGCCTGCCCCAGCGATCACCTCGCCCAGGCCGGGACTAGCATCGGCGACAACCAGCCAAGGGCGAACGACGAAATCCGTCGTCGCGTCGTACGCCACCAGGTACAATTCGGCCTCCGCGCAGTAGGGCGTGTCGGTCAGGGTGGCGAGATAGAGCTGTGGCGACACCGCGGCCACGCCCTTGACGGCCGCCAGATCGCGCATATAGGCCCTCGGCATCCAGTGCTTGGTGGCCATACTGAGCAGTCGGGCCCCTTCCATGTCTTCGGTCCGCATCGTCCCCCAGGGGATCACGATGACATCGGCTCCCAGACGCTCAAGACTGCCCCGGAGCTCGTCTTGGGCGCCACGCACCACCAGGGTCGCACACAGCGCCAGACCGGCTACCAGAGCGGCGCAGGCGAACACCGCGCCGCTCCGGAACGCATTTCCTGCGACGTTTCTCGTCGCCAGGCGGAAGATGTTCACGCTACCACGTCCTTACGAAGTAGCGAGATCACCGCGACGACAACCCCGACGAGTGCAGCGAGCGACCCCATGAGGATCAGCAGCGGCCGCATCGTCGAATTGCAGACCATGTCGGGACTCCCGCACACACCGATGAGTATGGTCGGCAGCAGGATGGCCAGGACCCCCAAAACAACCACAACCACACCCAGCGCCGCCAGAGTCTCCTTACGCCTGACGAAGAGCATGAGCGCGCCGGTGGCGAACAGCGGAATCGCAACCGTCCACTCGGCACGGGCAGTCCAATGGCACTTCATGGGAATCTCCCGCCCGTCAGCGAGCGTCAGCGACCTGCCCTGCGATTCGCAATCGGTATGCTGCGGCACAATGCCGATCACCAACGCCACAACCAAGACTAGTACGGCCAAGACTCTCATGATTGCACTCCTTCCTTGTCATCTGAAATGTCGATGTCACAAATAATACACGGGACCCATGCTGGCCCAAGCTCGTTGACCGGGGTCCTCATATCTGCTCAGAGGCGTCGGGCGCTACTGCGCGATGATCCCCTCCAGACGCTCGTCACCGACCTGGATCGTGATCCGATCGCCGCGCTGGATGGTATTGGCCGTGTTGCGGAACAGGACGTAGTAGATGCGCCCGGGTTCCACCCGGTGATTGTGCAACCCCATGCGGGTGACATCGATGACCTTGCCGGTATCCTCCACTATCAGCATCGGTGACGTCTCGGTGTAATGGCCGAAGTTCCTGGCCTTGCCGGCGTCAACAATACGATACCGCAGATCGATGAAACCGCCATCGGCCACAACGGCCAGAAAGGTGAACCGCACACCGAAGCGCTCCTCGATCTCTCCACTCGTCGGCAACGCGTAGTTGCCGGGCGCCTGCGGTGCGTTAGCTTGGGCCCGGAGTACCAGTGTGGCTGCCACCACGATCAACACCAGGCTTGCGGACGCCAGTATGGCCAGAAGCGTGCTCCTACTGGGGCGCCGCGCTGCAAGAGTCTCGATCATCGCTGCATTACCTCCATTCGTTGTCCTGCTACTCTGTGTCAAGGCGAGCCTATGGGGGCGCCGCGGCCCCCATAGGCATTGCCTTCCAGTCAAGACGCGTGCCTCGACCCGGCCTAGTTACCCCTCACCGCGATGGGCATATAGGTCAAGATATCGCGCGTGATGAGCACCCCATCGAAATACTCGACGCCCGACATACCTACGCCCAGGTGATCCGAAGGACCTAGCCGCAACTCATGCAGGCTGTAGGCTCCTGTCGTCAGGTCAGGCAGCTCCTCAACCACGTCATCATCAATGAGAAACTGGAACCACGCGTGCGCACTGGCCTGCCAGCGGACGCCCAGCTTCACAGGAGCGTCGAACGCGTGCCATTGTGTGTGGGATACGAGACCGTTATCCAGAACCCAGGCCCGGGCATCATACTGTCCCGGAAGCGTCTGCTCGCGCACCTGGATGCCGAAGATCGGCGTCTCGTTCAAGCCAACCATGATGTCGTGTCCTGTAGTACCGATGATCGTCCCGTTGGGATCGAAGTAGAACGACACCCGGACAAGTGGTTCACCCGCAGGTAGGTCTAGAGCAACGTAGGCCGGTACCGTGTCGCTGACCGTGGCCTGCATGCCGAGCGTGCCACTGGCTGGCCACATCTGCGCGTCCGAGGATGTCGTGACGTCACCAACAACCCGCGACCACAGTCCAAGACCATCCGCCGCCGTAGCCGCTGGCGCCAGCGCCACCCCACTGGCCTCGAAATCGTCAGCGAAGATGAGCCATGGCGAGTTACCGGTTACCAGAAGATCCACAGATTGCGCCTCACCCCAATTGTAGGCTGCGTCCCGCGCGCGGACCCAGATGGTGTGCACTCCATTACGCCACAGCGAGACGTCTATGCTGGCGGTGAGCAGCTCCGAGGTCTCGTCGAAGGCGCCATCGACGGCCGAGATCGGGAAGCCCTGACCCACACCGGGGTCGCCGATGAACCACTCAGCGCCCGCGACGTTCGAAGCAAAGTCAGGATCGGTCGCCGAGCCCGCCAACGTGACCATGGCCCCTCCAGCAGTGGGGTTCGGTGACGCACCCAGCGCGCCGATCGTCGGCCCCTCGGCGTCGGTCACACCGCGATCGATCGTGATGACCGCGGACCCCAGCGTGCCCCAGTTGCCGGCCACATCACGCCCACGCACGAACACCGTATGCTGGCCTTGCGACAGATAGGCGAAATTCACGATCGGGATGTTGAAGAAGGCTTGCTCGCTCACTTCGTCAAACAGGCCGTCCGATGGAAAGAGCGCGAAGCCCGTCCCGGGCGCCCCGACGTTATCAATGAAGCCCTCGGCCGTCGCCAGTGTGGACTGCACAGCGGATGAGAGCGCATCGGTAATGTCGGCATCCAGTCGGACGAAGTTCACTGGTGGCGGGCCTGTCAGATCCAGCGAGCTGGGCGTGAGCGCGACCAACGGCATCGCCGGTCCGGTCTTATCGATCGTGAGCGTCACGATTGCTGGTACGCCCCAGTTCCCCAGTTCGTCCTGGCTGACCACAGAGATGCCGTGCGCCCCCTCCGTCAATGCCGCGACGTCCACGTCGGGAATCACCGCCGACAGACCCACGATCGGCGCGTCTGTCCGGTTGAGCAGCATAGGCTGCGCAGGCCCCGCGTCGATCGCGAACGTCGCCGAGACGACGTTGCCGTTCCCACGATCGTGGTCACTCCCCGTACCGCGCAACGTCACCATCCGTTCACCGTTGGTCGGGTTGGGTGCCACGCTAAGGCTCACCGAGTCCGGCCCGATCTTGTCCAGGTTGAGCACCGCAGAGCCCGCTGCGCCCCAGTTCAGATTCGCGTCCTGACCGCGTACGTAGAACGTGTGGTACCCGGCCGCCCACCCGGCGAGCGTCCCGGCAGATACATTCGCCGACACGTTAACGAGCGTCGCCGGCGCGCTGATAGCGATAGGAGTGCCCGTGCCAGGCGCTCCCAGCGAGCCAACAAAGTACTCGGCCGCTACGATGTCAGCGCCCCCGGTCGTGGTCTCGTCCAGCACAGCTTCGAGCGTGGCGCCCGTTGCCCCGGTCGTGGGGCTGGGGCTGACAGCGGCGCTCTTCACCAGCGGGCCCACATCGTACGGGGCCGAGCCGGACAGCGCCCGGATGAACGTAAGCGACCCGCCGAACGCCAACTCGCCACCGACGAGGCGCTGGTTGTCATTGTGCATCATCAACGTCCCATCATAGATGGCATAGCGCGCGTCAGCTATGGCCGACACTGGCACGGTCGTGAGCGCATCCATAGTCTGTCCCGCACGAATCGTGTCTGCCACCACCGTGTACTGGAATGGCAGCGGCACGCCATCTGCCGCAACGAACGTCTGTCGCAGTCCCAGCGCGCCCACGGCCCGGTGGCTCACCCCGGCATTGATGTACCGCAGGAGTACCGTGTTCCCCACAGCCGCCGGTATATCGGGGATATCGGGATATGCCTGCCCGTTGATCAACCAGTATTTGGGCACGAAGTGCTCCATCCGGAAGTTGTACGGATCGTTGTTGAACGCCGGGTCCAGCTCGCTCAGGATCAGCAGAGCCTCATCGTCATACGCCGTCGCTACATCATCATACGCCTGTGTCCCGGTGGCCAGTGGTCGCACGATCAGGCCGCCGTACAGGCCCATCGCGACCTGCCGCCCGCCATTCTCGGTTAGACCCGCCTCGTAGATGAACGTGCCCGGATCGGCCAATGGAAACGTGTAGGTCACATCCCCACCGGACGCCACACCCGTCAGATCCGGCAGCAGACTCTGCCCGCCGAAGTACAGTGAAACCGTCTCGGCTGGCAACGCGTTATGCAGCACCACCGTCAGCGTCTCACCCGAGTTCGCGATGATCGCGGGGCCCGGCAGTTGGGCCGGAACGTCTGCCGCATCGGCGAAGCCCCAGATGGGCACTTCGACACCCGTCGGCATGGTGATGACGCCGCTTTTCGCCCACAGCTCACAGGTCCGCGTCGAGCCCACCAGCGTACACGTACTCGCCGGGAGAGTCTCCGCCAGTGAACGCGCCGGCGGTGCGTACCCAGCGAGCCCATCTTCGGACTGGGCTGGCGCGGCCATAACACCCGAGCCAGCGCTCCAGCTCAAGACTACTCCGACGACCGCCACCACCAGGGCCATAGCTCCTATCGAGATCAAGAGACCGCTTCGTGATTTCATATTATGCATCTCCATTCTTCCTCACCAAGCTCAGACATCCCTTCGGGCCACTACGGGCACTCGTTTGGGAGTGGCGGGTCGATGCGCGAGAACGTGATATGGCCGCTAAGCACCACGCCCCAGGCCGTGATCTGATGCAGGGCATGGTTGTGCGCGATGTGATAGTACTCGCCACACTGGTTCAGCGCCTGTGTACCCACGGGCAGCGTGTCCAGGTTGCCCAGGTACGGGCTGCCGCTATAGAATGTGCCGAACGTCAGGTTCTGAAGCTGTGGGATGGTCACCGGGATTGGATTGTTGATTGGCTCCCACTTCTCCACATCCTCCCACTGGAAAAGCGCGTCCATCGTCTGGCCAGGACCAATAATCACTGTGAACTTCTCATACGACGTGTCCTCCCCGAGTGGTCCTGCCAGCAGGTTCCCGTCGCGCCCGATCACCAGCTCGTGGTTCCCGTGCGGGTGATGCGGATAGTCCTCTGAACCGACGCTGAGATAGCGGATCAGCGCGGGATCCGGATTGTACGCCGGCAGACCAACGTCAACGTCGTTATAGGGGTGAATGTGGACCAACGAGCTATACGGCTGGTACGGAAGCCACGTCGCCCCGTTGGGCGCAATCGTATCCGGGAAACTGCGCCCATTGATCAGCCAGTACCTTGGCGTGTAGTTGCTCATATTGAACGGTTGGCCCTGTTCGACCGCCATGTGCAGCGCTGGATCGATTTCCGATAGCACCATGACGTACTCTGTATATGGGTTGAACTTCGTCGACGCGCTATCATATGCATACTCAGCGCCCATACTCGGGCGCACAATCATCGCGCCGAACAACCCCATGTTGACCTGCAGCGCCGGATCTGTTCCGCTCTGGTACAGGTAGGTCCCGGGTCGGTCGGCAACGAAGCTGTAGGTCACGGTGCCGCCCGCAGGCGCCGCGTCGGTCAGCGATACCAGATCTCCACCGTCATCGAACTGCGGTTGAGCCGGACGCCCGTTGGCCAACACGTTCTCCTGGCCCGGGAACACGATCGACACCGGCTCACTCAGCGTGTTGTGCAGAACGACAGTCACGGTGTCGCCCTCGTTGACGCACAGCACCGGGCTGGGGTGCTGGAACGGCTGCCCGCTCTCACTGAAACCCCACATGTGCACCGAGTTACCGTCTGGCAACGTGATGTGGCCCTCCATCGTGGTGAGCGAGAATGTGGCCGTCGGATCGGTGGTGCAGATGACGCCGGTTGTAGGCCAGTCCTCGTGGCTGGCCGCTGCCGGCTGCGAGCCACCGCTCACAGTAGCAGCGGCAACCAGCACGGTCAGGGCTACAGCTGCGCGTTGGATGATACGGTTCCACCATCTCTTATCCATCATAACGTTCCTCCGTCTGGCCTATACTGTGGCCCAAGCATTGGGCTCTGTCTGCGGCCCCAGCTCGCCCGCAGGGTAGATGTGCACCTCGGTCATCTGGCCACCATACCCTGATCCACCCCCATTGCTGAGACGGCTGTAGTCCCGATTGTGGAACAGCAGCCGCGTCATACTGCTCACTTCAGGAGCTACGAAGATCGCATCCATGCTCTCACCCGGCCCGATACTCACCACATCCGTCAGAAAGCTTAGATCTTCGCCCGTCGGGCTCTGCAACGGCATCGCGTCCCGCCCCACCACGCGCATCTTGAGTCCTGTCAGCTTCATCGACTGCTCTTCGTAGCCCAGGTTGATAAGTCGTATGAGCACACGCTCCCCGGAGTTGCATTGGATCAGTGACGAGATCGGCTGGTACTGAAGCTCTGGCCGCCCGCTCGGCGCGATCAGGTCCCCTGTCGCCAGGTCTGTGCCACCACCGTTGGGTTCGATGGTATCGGGATACACGCGACCGTTCATCAGCCAGAAATCCGGGCGGTAGTCACTCCACTCCGGGAGTTGCACGTGCGAGTCCGACCAGTGCGATTCGGCCCAGATCTCGTTCAGCAGGATGACATATTCCCGGTCATACTCCGTCGACAGATCGTTGTACGCGAACTGCCGCCCGGTGTACGATTGGTTCAAGATCGGCCTGACGAAGACCGGCCCGACCATGCCCATGTGGACGTGCTCAGTCTCCTCGAAGTGGCAGTGATACATATACGTGCCCGGATGGTGCGGCCGGTAGAAATACGTGAGATCGCGCACGATGGGTACACCGACCGACGAATGAGGCTCACCATCGAAGATGGGGATCGCGTTCCGGAACCCGTGAAAGTGAACCGTGTGGGCGTCGATCAGGTCCGGACGCACTTGCAGGCCCAGGTTTGTCAGCTTGAGTGTGAAGTCCGCCTCCTGATCGATCCAGAAGATCGGTGAGACGAGCTGTGCCTTCATCTTCTGGGCGAAGATCTTGCCCGTGTCATCGCCGAGCTCCGTCACATCGCGGAAGCCAAAGATGTAGGTTGTGAGCAGGCCTGGCGCCATGTTGTCGGGATGGTACGGAGGCACCGCCGGCGGCGGGATGTAGATCCAGCCGTCCGTCGCGACGAAATGCTTGTCCGGCGCAGCCTGCGGCGCCGTGATGAATCCCTCCATCGGTTTGCGCACCTCACTCTGAACCTTCTCGGGTAACAGAAACGCCTTGGGCTGACGTGTGGGAAGAATTGCACTCGCCGCCGCGGCCCCCACCAAGCCCGCGCCCAGCTTCAAGAACCGGCGACGATCGATCCTGCGCGTGTCGAGCTTTTCCTTCATGTTGACTCTCCTTAACATCATACGGCCTGCACGAGTCCGGGCAACCGGGCTCACGCCGATCGCCCGGACCACACAATCAGTCCCCATACCTAGGGCAGCGCTCCACTGGAATCGCCGAAGGACGCGCCTTCGGAGAATCTAGGCGCCTGATACCCGACTCCGATGAACCGGCTGAGATCGCTATGGTTCCAGAGGTCTGGGCCTGCAGCAAGATTGGATGTCTCGATCACATCCTCGTCGGCGCCGATGTCATATCCCACTGCCGACGGACGCGGGTCGTCATCGAAGTCCCAGCCCGGCGCATCGATGCCTGCCTGCGAGATCACTCCGGCATCGATAGCCGGAGAGCCAGCGGCCAAGTGGTAATCGCCCAGCAAAGACGCCGGAAGATCCACCGCTACGATGTCCGCCCCAATGAAGCTGGGGTTTCCTCTCCAGGGGTAGACCCTGACCGAGACATCATACTCGCTGACCACCTGCGGATCCACGCCGATCAGGTTGCCCGGATCGCTCGCGCCATATGCCACTTGCAGGATTGAGTAGGTAGGATGCAGCACCGCCGAGCGGTCGGCCAGCCCCAGGTCCCAGTAGAAGATCGGGAACGGATCGCCCTCCAAACCGATGCCAGCGACGCCGCCTCCGGTCCAGACGCCAGCCCGGTTGTCCCAGAAGATGTTGTTGAACATCAATGGATCGCTGTAGGCAGGCGCCGTCACTGGAAGCGTCGCCTGCAGTAGGGCACTGTTGCGGCTCGTCGAGAGTCCCGCCGGAGCGGCCTGGCCGTTGCTGGTCATCGCCGTAGCCGTGGTCAGGTTCTTCACGATGGTGTTGTTGTACACACGTACGTCGGGTGCATCGTTGATCGATATGCCACCTCCTTCGTGTGTAGAGATGTTGTTGACAACCATGTTGTTGTAGACGTTGAACGGGAAGTTGCCGGCCATCAGGAAACGCACGCCACCGCCATCGTCATTGCCCAGGTTCGCCTGAATCAGGTTGGCGTAGATGTCCACAGGGCCAGCGCCCGGTGAGAGCTGCGTGAAGTCAGCCGGGAGCTCACCAGCGATCATGATGCCGCCACCCTCGTCATACGAGCGATTGAAGTAGACGCGGTTGTGATGGATGGCGCCGTTCGGACTGAAACCGTAATGACTGATGCCGCCGCCGTACTCAGCCGAGAAGTTGCCGCAGATGTCATTGTGCGCGACCTCGTAACCCTCGGCGCCCGCGAAGAGCCCGATCGCGCCGGCTAAGTTAGTGCCACCGTTCGCCAAGATGCGGTTGTACGCGATACGGACGAAGTCGTTCTGATGGTCTGTCAACGGCTCAGGCACGTCAGGCGTCCCCAGGCGGATGGCGCCTGCATAGGCGCCGCCATTCGACTGGATCACATTGTTCGTGATCTGCAGGTAGCGCGCATAGCCATTGACAAAGATACCACCTCCCTGCACCGATACCTCCGCCGGCACACCGGGTATCCGGCCGCCGCCAATCTTGTTGAGGTTGTTCGGGAAGCCTTGTTGGTCGCCTCCCTGGATGGTAAAGCCATCGATGGACGCCCTGTAAGCCGACGTGAACTCGCCATCCTCCGCGAATACCGTCACCACAGGCCCCTCATAGATGCGGGGATCATCGCCAGCCAACACGCCACCATCCCAGCCGCCGCGATTGAGCCAGATGTCACCAACCAACGTGCGCCAGAACTCCGAGTATGGCGTGTCACCCCCGACACCACGTCCATCGAGGACGGACCCTTTCACTGCAGTCCCATCGGTGTACACGCCGCCCGGCCCGACGCCCTGCAGTTTGACAGGCGAATAGACGACCGGATTCTCGAAGTAGATGCCGAGCGGATTGATGAGCGGGGTCTCCACACCCGGGTAGACCACGACTAGCGCATCAGCGCCGGCGGTCGCCGCGGCATCCAGCGCATCCTGAACCATGGTGTACATCTGAGTCGCACCGACCTCATATATCGTGGGGTTGTACCCCGCGCCCAACACGTGGAAGGTGAGGCCGTTGATCGTGCTCTGGCCATTGCTCGACCAAACCGAGAGCTGGTGCTCACCCTCGGGTACGGAGGGCGGGACGCTGGCCACGATCTGACGATCACTCCAACTCTCGATGGGCAGGTGGATACTTCCCAGTCTGACGCTACCGCTGCCAAGTGTCGCCCCAAACCCAAGGCCGTCGATTGTGAAGGTGCCCGTCTCCTGGACATAAGGCTGAGACACTGCGAAGATCTGCGGTGTTGTGTCGTCCAGTCTGCACTGGGCAAGCTGGTTGACCTGTGACGTCGGACTCCATATCCCGACGCCGTTCTGGATGGGCGCCAGGTCGGAGGGCACGATGACACCGGGGTAGATCTCGAAGCTAGTGCCAATAGAACGGTACTGTGGGTTGTAGTTGGCATTGTAGTTGCCTGGTTGCCCCGGATCATTCCCATAGATGTAGTAGACCGATGCAAGCATCCCGCTTGGAGTGGGCGCATTCACCGTCGCATCAGATGGCAGGATGACCTCATAGACACCGTGCATGTCGGAATGCACCGTGTGCACCAGCCGGCCGGTGAAATCGTAGATGCCGATGGGCATGTTGCCCAAGCCGACCTTCTCGCCGAAAAACAGTTCCAGCGGGTTCGTCGAGATATTCAGATCGTCGATGATGTATCCCTTCCACTTCCCAGGGATGGGAACCGGCGTGAACAGAGTGAAAAGGGGCGCCACAGACCGGCCATTCCGCAGTTCGACAAGTTTCACATTGCAGAGCGGCATCAACTGCCCTTCGTAGCGGCTGCCACCCACGTCCACGTAGTCCGGATTGTGCACCGCGAGTGGACCATCTGGCGCAATGCCCGCGACATCGACCACGTGCAGGGGGCCAGCGCACGCCGGCGGCGGGATCAGTGGTACGAACGTATCACCAGTATAGATGTTGACATCCTCTTCACGCGTGACCTGGAAGACGTCCCTTCCAGTCACCGGGTCTTTGGGGATGACAACTTCAACCAGATAGTCGCCTTCTGGAATGGGAAAGGGTGCAGCTATGGGCAATCCAGATACAGGATCGGTGTAGATCTCGGTGAATCCCCAGTTGCCGTCAAGTTCGGCGAACTCGGCGCCAAACTGGACGCCCATCGCCATCCCCTCCAGGCAGTCGTAGTCACCTGTGGATGGCGGGAATACACCAATATCAATTGGATCACCGTTCACATCGCGCGCCTGACAGTTCTTGGGTCGGACGAAGTGCTCGGTCACCGTTGTGGCCAATAGCGGCCCCTTGAGGTAGGCGCCGAAATTGGGTCCAGGCGTCGTATCGGTGATTGGGTTACCCTGCGCGTCCTTGACGGTCGCGTAGAGCCGCATCTCCAGATCAGGAGTCCCTGGCTGCCAGGGCTCTGCTCCCGCATAGCGCGCGTTGTCCTCTGCGCGCACCGTATCGTAGAAGACGGATCCCACGATGCCGCCGTTGAGGTGCGGGTTGACGTACTCCTCTGGTGGTACAGTCCCAACACCACTTCCTTCGACGTAGGGCAGGTAGTGCACGTAGGGCGTCTCGATGGTTTGCTCTTGCTCATAGGGTTTGACGCCCCAGTCAAGACGCCCCCGTTGGCTCAAGGTAGGTAGTACACTCACGTCAACGCCTCCGCCCAGGACCGTCGTCTCCGTAGGCTGATTGCTGGCCTGGAACGTGATGCCCGTCGTCCGATACAGATCGTTGTACGCCTCCAGCACCATCCATGAGCCCATGGGATAACCCTTCTCAAGCGCGTAATCGCCGTTCGCGTCCGTCACAGAGGCGATGGACATGCGGTCAATCTCGGTGTTGTCGCGGTCGCGCAGTACGACAAGGTAGTCTGAGACGCCCGGCTCACCCGGGTCACGCCGTCCATTCTCGTTGATGTCGTTGAACACAGTTCCATACCACTCGGTGAACCAGCCCGTCATCGGCCGGATGCCGATGTCCGTGACTTCGTCCGCCTGCACTGTGATCTGGACGAAGTCCAGGATGTAGTGCTGCTTCTCGTCCCAATAGGACACAAAGTAATCACCCGGCGGAACGTTGGGAATCTCGAAGCTGCCATCCGCGTTGCCCTGGCCCACCCAAACGGCGGTATCGCCATTCTGCAGGTCGTTCAGGGAGATCCACGGGTATTCAATCGGGAACTCCAATTTAACCCCGTCCAGGCCGCCCCAGATATCACCCTGATGCGGCAGCCCGCCGATGCTGGGAATGTAGATGGAGGCTGCCATGATCACGCCACGCACTGTTCCTGTTCCGGTGGTCACCGTGAGCGTGTTCGTCGGTGCAACGAACCCGAAGATAGTCCACGGAAAGGGTTCGGCTGCGATGAGGAACTCGTTGTCGAGGCCGGTTCCCGCCTCCTGCAACCAGGTGTCCCAGCCCTGCGATCCCTCGAGTGTGGTTGTCTGTGCCCACTGCTCGCCATCGGGTGGGATAACCAGCACGTCGTAACGCATCGGGCCGATGTTTGGGATCGTGATGAGCCCCTCATCATCGCTGTAGCAGCCAGCGCCCAGGGTCTGGATCACCGGGGCGCCATCGGAATCCAGCACAACATCGCCGTTGGTGTCCTTCTCGTACTCCGTGCACAATGGGTTACCGAACAGATCAGCCGTGATCTCGCCGGCGATATCGTTGAGCGAGGCCCGGAATCCCGAAAGCCCCTGCTCGACGGGGGCGTCGAATTGCCCGTTCGTCATCGACCGGTCGTGGAACACCTTGATGACGATAGTGGCGGGCGGCAGCGGCAATGCATGCGCCTGCACCTCGATCAGACCTGGTTCCTCCAGCGGCACGGTGAAGTGCTCGCCATCGACCTTGTACCCATCGGCCATCACGGAAATGAGGTACTTCCCATCCGGGAGGGTGATACCCGTGGTCTCGTTGAGATCATCCTGAGTCCCCTGAGTGTAAATGGGAGCCCAGCCCGGCACCGTGCGGATCCCTGGCCAGTCACAACTGTCAGGGTAATCGGGATTTCGTTGCGTATTGTCGGGCGGGTCGAGGAAAGGATGACAACCCGGCAGGTAGTCCTGCGTCGGATCACCGGTGTTATCCACGTTGATCATATACTGGTATTCAGTCGTAACTGGCTCGCCCTTGATCACGCCGGCGCCATCCAGGGCGAGCGGCTCACTCCGGGCATTCACTACACGCAGATAGACGGTATTGGTCGGCGCAGCCGCCGCGCTGGCCACGGCTGTCTGCACCGGCCCTTGCACAAGAAGTTGCGGTGCAGAGGATACCGCGGAAATGGAGGTCTGCTCAGCAGGGAGGCCACGTGCATCCGCTGCTGACTGCGCAGACCGTTCAACGGCCGCCGCGCCCGCTCCTACAGGGAGCAGCGGAAGAGCCAGTGCGATGATGACCACGGCCAACACCACGCTCATGAGAGCATCCGGTCGATTCTTACGTCTCATCTTAGTCTCCTGTGAATGATCTCCACATCGAGCAAGTGGATCGAAAACCTGTCGCCGATTTCGTACGGGACCATGACATAACAATGAACCCATGGCGTGATAAAGTACCTCACGGTGCTCAGGATAACATGTTCGACTCTCACATGCATCGCCTATGTTGCGTATTCGGATGACACCAGGCGGGCGATACTTCAATCGCCATCCGGTGGAGACTGATGCCGTCCGATGGATGTATCGAATGATCGCCCACATGGATGATGCGGGAATCCGTCGACTGGTGGAGCCAGACCCGTCTCGAGCCGGATGCGTCAGGGCAAAACATGATGTATGATAGATTCACCTCAGAATACCGGACGGATCGGAATCAGCCTGGAGGATACGTCGCGAATGGGCATCGAAATCCCGGTGCGCGTGGTGATCGCCGACGACCACGACATGGTTCGCAGCAGCATTGCCCTGTGCCTGAAAACGTTCGACGACCTGGAACTGGTGGGCGAAGCCACCAACGGCAGAGAGGCATTACGACTGTGCGCCGAACTGGAACCTGACGTGGTCCTGATGGACATGGAAATGCCAGAGATGGATGGCGTTGCAGCGACGCGCGCCATCGTGCAGCTCCGGCCCGAGGTGAAGGTCATCGCGCTGGCGAGCCTGGGCGATCAGTTGATGGTGCAGGAAGCGCTGCAGGCAGGCGCCGCGCGTTCCATTCCCAAGAGCGCATCCATCGACGCCCTGGCCGAGGCAATCCGGGCATCGTGTGAGCGGGAGGACGCCGATCCGAACTCGCGGCTCTGCCGGGTGCAGTGACCCTGCCGTGGCGGCGCAGCCAGCTCACCTAGTTCACCAAGGCGAGGGCAACCCAGCCACGGTTCGCTCCTCCAGGATTTCCATCGGCCGATTTCCGCCAACTATGCCCCCCTTCGCACGCAGCCCCGAGCCTCCAATAGCAGCAGGGGGCATACCGCGGGTCATCCGCCGCGACCGCCCGGGCCCCGCCAGCGCCCACACCGACGAACCGGTCCGGTGTTTCCCCCCAACAGCACAGCCTGGTGATCACCCATATCTGGCTGTACACCCAGATTGAGCAGATCACACCGCCCTCCAAACACTACATACTGGGGCGCAGAGTGGAACTCGATGGTGTCAAGCGGACAGGCGGGTGATCGTCAGGATAGCACAGCCACTTGCAGAGAGCAGCCGGAAATGGTAAAATGCATTGATATACGTATCTGACCGCCAGCGTTGGCGGTTAGAAAGCCTTGAGGCCGCACATATGCTGCATCACAACCAGTCG
>JAAZAN010000100.1 GCA_012514315.1 Chloroflexota bacterium | reverse complement strand
CGAGGTGTTCGTCGGGAGGGTCAAGCACTTTTTCATGGCCGATCTTCCCCGGGCTTTCGCATGTCCCTGGCAGCAACACCCTTGGCATGTGGACAACAGGTGCAAAGGATGTGACTACCTTGGATACCCGTGGATTGATCGAAACGGCCAGCCGACTGCCCATCCTCTTCACTGCATGCCAGCCGCTGCTCAAACCGACCACCTCAGCAGAGTAGCGTTCATTTCTCGTGGGGCTTCCGCCGCCCTGAGTGACCAAGGAATATCCGACGTCCCGGCATTGGCGCAGCTTCAGCCTAATTCCGCCGTTTTCAATGCACACTACTCGCTCAGAGCGACACGCAATGTCGTTGCGGGCAGAGCGTCATCCCTCCAGGCTCAGCAATCGGCGATACCGCCACAGAGCGGCACATCCGGTGTCATGCCCAAATATACAGACCTACACATTTACCTTTCGGTCGATTTCGACCTTGGTAGCGCCATCACATTCTCCTTGGGCGTGAAGGGCTTCTGGGTCGAGCCCCAGCCATTCGGATTTGTTGGCCAGAGAGCCAACCATCCCTATGGACCGCACACGCACGTGATCGACCAGAAGGCCCTGCCCGTTGAGCGCCGGGAACTCTTGGCGTTCCTGAACAACATCAACGCGATCTTAACGGATGCCCGAAACCGCAACACGGACACGACGGTCCAGTTCTACATCTGGGATTCAGTCCAGTACAAGCATCTCACGCGGATCATCGGCCGCCATTTGCAGGCAATCCTCGCGGACCAGACTATCCAGCACCTTGCTTGGCTGTTTCCGCCAGAGGAGCTGCTGCCCAACGCTGCCATGGAAACACGGCGATCACCGATCACCATTGTTCGAGAGGTCGTGCGGACCTTGCTCGCCGCCCCGATTCCTCATTATTACACGCTCTTCCATACGGCCCGTGTTTACCACCAGGCTTCTCTGCCCCAGCAGGTGGCGGCATTCTCGGTACACCCACTGTTTGAAGACACGCTGAGCGACCAGATTCCAAGTGAACGGGCCCATGAAATCTGGGCGCGGGTGACACGGCCAAGATTGTGGTCGGACCAACTTGTGACCCTGCGTGAAACCGTGACAAAGCAACTAGGCGCTCTCGAAGCGATCACCAGGCGGCTCGAAGAGGACCTCCGGCCTACCCTCCAGCAGATCGCGCCGCAAATCCGCATAGAACCGCCTCAACGACAATCGGGAATCAGTTTTGACGGGCAGTTGTGGTATGGATTCGCGCGACTCAACGCCGCCCTTGGCGAACTGGAGGTGCACCAGATCAGGGCCATGCCGCCAGAGGAGCGTGAGGCCAGGTATCGCAGTGCAAGGTTGACCCGTCGGCTTACCGGGGCAGAAGAAGCAACAGCGCTGGCACAGTTGGGGATCGCCGCGCTTCCAAGGATGCGCGTTTACGAGATGAGACCGGAATCGAGGGAAGTGAAGGCGCGCGAGGGGGATTTCAGCTTTGCTCTGGCCCCCGAGAACATGCCCGGCTTTCTCGATAGGTCGCTTCAGGTGGTGACGCAAGGAACTCCATTGGAACCGCCCAACGGGTCCGGATGGCGGACTTACATGGAGACCGCAACAGGGGTCCGGATTGTTGGTATCGACCGCGACGCTGGTCTGATCGCGGTTCTTCCCAACAACCGCTATCCAACGATGCTTGACGATCTGGAGCGACAAGGACTGGCGGATTTCAGTCAAGACGTTGTTCTCGATCCTGTGTGGGTTGACACCTTCACAAAGAAGTTGCGAGAGACGTTGCATGCCATCGGCAATCCTCCCAACGCGCTGAGCAATGCGCTTGTGCGTAGAGCGGTGGGCCTGACCACAAGGCGCAGTGGCCGGCAGACTCCTGGAAGTCCTGCAGCAGACCTACTGTGGTCCGGCAACACGCTGGCGAACACGGCTGTTGCCAGAAACCTACCAGGGATCAGGCAGCAACTCGAGCAAAATGGGATATCTCTCAACCAGTCTCAGTGGGTAGCATGGGAGGCATCCCTTAGTCACCGGCTTCAAACCGTGTGGGGTCCTCCTGGAACAGGGAAGAGCCGGACACTCCGTGCGGTGGTGGTCGGCGCGGTTGTTGATGCGGTGCAGCGCAACATCCCTTTGCGTCTTCTGGTCTGTGCTCCCACCTACAACGCTCTCGACAACGTTCTATTGGAATCGGTGGCAGACATCAGCCGGATAGCCCAGCATCCAGATCTGCAATGTGTGCGCATTCGCTCAAGCTACAGGCCTTTCGACCCGAACATTCCGGCTGGGCTCGATCTGGAACTGACCAAATGGAATCCCTCTGTTGCGGTACAGCAGCTACGTCAGCGCCTGCAGAACAGCACGGGTATCACGGTGGTGGGTGCTACCCCGGAGCAGACGCACAACCTTCTGGTGACTGGAAACGCCGCCGCACGTCAGGAATTCTTCGACTGCATCATTCTCGATGAAGCGTCGCAGGTGGATGTTGCCCATTCGATCCTTCCGTTTGCGTCTCTGG
>JAAZAN010000099.1 GCA_012514315.1 Chloroflexota bacterium | reverse complement strand
GCCCCAGGCCTGTCAGGCGCTCGGCGTCGGGCAGCAAGTTCCCCTCACTATCGCGCGCATCCGTCATGGTGCGGAACTTGTAGAGGGTGAACGGCCGGCCGTGCAGGCCGGGGCGCTGCTGGCGGAAGAGGATGGGGGGGCCCAACGTTATCCGGATAAGTAGTGATGTAGCGACAATCAGGGGGGACAGGAGGAGGAGAAACAACACCCCGGCAAGCAGGTCGAATAGACGCTTAACCGCTTGCCGGTAGAAACGGCGACTCAGGTTGTGCGATGCTTTCCCTGTACCATGAACCGGGCTGGTCACTATTCACCACCGTGGAGGGAAGGGGATGAATACGATCGCAGTAGCTGTTCCAGTTTGCCAACCAGAGCCTTTCGACTGTAATCGCACCGGGCAGTTTGCAGCCCACGCTCGGCCATAACCGCTTGCTCTTGTGGTGATAGGGAGTACAGATAGCGAACTGCAGCTGCAAGCGCCTGTGGATCTTCCGGGGGAACGACAATGCCCGCACCGGTCCTAGTCACTAACTCGGCTGCGTCACCAGCTACGGCGGCGAGGATGGGCTTGCCGCTGGCCATGTAAGCGAAGAGCTTGTGCGGGATTGTTATTCGAAAGAGCGGATCATCCTTCAAATGCAACAGCAGAATATCGGCTAGAGCAAACAGAGACGCCATCGCTGAGACCGGATAACGCCCAAGGAAACGCACATTCGATAGCTTCTGTTCGATAGCACTGGCCTTCAGTTCAGGCGTCGCAATGCCGTCGCCTACGAGCACAAATTGCACGTCATGAAGGTCGCTCAGAAGCGCGGCCGCGCCCAGCACCGTTTCAAGAGCCTGAGCCTGACCCATATTCCCGGCGAACATGATATTGAACCGTCCTGCCAGACCAAGTTGTTCCGCAAGGCGCGTATCGGGTTTGACAGGAACATAGACTTCCGTATCTACCCAGTTGGAGATGACGTGGATCTTTCTTTCGGGCACGCCCTTAGCAACTAGGTTAGCTTTGAAACCGGGAGAAATTACGCAGATAGCGCTGGCGTGTTTGTAGGTCCATTTTGCCCATCGCCCCACCCAGCTCAGGATGCGCTCGCTGTTCACCATACCTGTCGCTCGTAGTGTCTCTGGCCACATGTCCTGAATCTGATAGACATAAGGTATACCCCAGAGCCAGCTTAACACCCGGGCGGGCAATCCAATCGTCAATGGCGGATGATAGACAAAGAGCACATCTGGGCGCTGTGCCAGAAAGGGCGCTAATAACGTGACACTAAGGGCAAAGGAGAGATAGTTTATTACACGCCGTGAACTGGAACGGCTGTGATCTGGATAAAGATAGATGCGTAATACGTCGACGCCGTCGATCTCATCGCGCATCCACGGTCTTAAGCGATAACCTTTGGCTAACTCACCTGATGGATAATTCGGAAAACCAGTAACCACCTGAACACTATGGCCAGACGCTAGTAACTCCTGAGCAAGCTCATGCATCAAAACCGCCGGCTCAGGCGGATACCATTGTGTTAGGATGGTGACCTTCATGCGCTCACGCCCCTTGCTACCGACTACTTCTGCCAGACGACCCGGTTGACGTAATCCGTATAACTCATGATGATGCGGACTACCTTTTCAGAGACGTTTGGCGCAGCATAATCTGGTACCAGTCGCAAGAGCCGTTCGTCGCCACGCGGCTGGGACTCCAGAATGTGCAGGCCCTCACGGATTCGCGCCCAGTCCATCCCGACCATCATTACCGTGCCTTCTTCCATACCCTCGGGCCGTTCGTGGGCCTCCCGGATATTGAGCGCAGGAAAGCTGAGAATAGATGATTCTTCGGTGATCGTTCCGCTATCAGAGAGCACCGCGCGCGCATGTTGTTGCAGCTTCACATAGTCAAGGAATCCGAACGGCTTCAGGGACTCAACCAGCGGCGGAAGCGTGACCTGCTCTTCCTCCAGCCGTCTGCGTGTGCGTGGGTGGGTGGAGAAGATGATGCGGCGCCGGCAGCTCCCGGCGAGCTGGTGCAGCATATCAATAAGGCGAGTGAACTGCAGTGGTGAATCCACATTCTCTTCACGGTGAGCGCTCACGACGTAATAGTCATACGGGGTAAGCTTAAGTTGCTCCAAGATGGGTGAAGCCTCAATCTGCGGCAGATAGTAGTGAAGGACTTCATACATCGGACTTCCCGTCTTGACGATGCGGTCGGGTGGCAGACCTTCACGCAAGAGGTACTCGCGCGAGATAGTCGAGTAAGGCAGGTTAATGTCGGCGATGTGATCGACGATACGGCGGTTGATCTCTTCGGGAACGCGCTGGTCAAAGCACCTATTCCCGGCTTCCATGTGGAAGACGGGGATCTTCTGTCGCTTGGCGGCAATCGCCGCCAGGCAGCTATTCGTATCGCCGAGGATGAGTACCGCATCTGGCTGTATTTCGCGCAGGACTGCGTCTGAACGGGCAATGACTGCGCCAATTGTCTCGGCAGCGGTTGAACCGGCCGCGTCGAGGAAATAATCAGGCTTGCGGATCTCCAGATCGTCGAAGAATACCTGATTGAGTTCGTAATCGTAATTCTGGCCGGTGTGGACGATCGTATGCGTCGTGTAGCGGTCCAGCGCAGCCATAACGCGTGACAGACGGATAATCTCCGGCCGCGTGCCGACAATGGTAGTGACTTTCATCGCGCTGTGTCTTCGTGTTCCAGTACCGGGAGCCAGCTTGTATCGGGCCGTTCAGGCTCGAAGATCTCACTGGCCCAGAACAGGGTGACAAGCTCACCTGTGCCAGTATTCTCGATGGAGTGGGTATAGCCAGGGGGAATGTCAAGCACTCGGAAATCTTCGCCACGGACCGGATATTCAAGAACCTCACCACTGTGGATGTGGCGGAAGCGGATCAACGCTTCTCCTTCAAGCACCAGAAACTTCT
>JAAZAN010000098.1 GCA_012514315.1 Chloroflexota bacterium | reverse complement strand
TTGGGTAAGATTATCATTTGGTTGAACGAAACCCTTTCGGTAAGATTACCTATTGGTGCAAATGACCCACCGTGATACTATGGCAGAAGCAATCACGGAGGGAACATGGAACAGAAGGCAATTGAACGTCTGCAGGCGAAGTCCCCGGAAGAAGCGATCATTGATCAGATCAGTCGTGATTTTAACCTGGCCCCCTTTATGGCTAAGACCCAGTTCGAGCAGATGCGCCGGTACTTTGAGCAGTATCTGGGACTCTCCCGCGATCTGGGGCAGATGACGTTACTGGCGGTCAGCGCTGACACACCACCCGGTTGCGCGCTGGCCGCGTGCCCGCGGGTCGCCATCACACTGACGCTGGACAGTCCCGATGATCTGGAGGCTCTGCGGTTGGGGGTGGCCGCTTTACGTCGTAGCAAGACCCAACGTCTCACCGTGGAAGCACAAGAGCAAGGCGCGTTACTGACTCAGGAGGATCTCGCACGGCTGCTGTGTGTCAGCCGCTCAACCATCAAGCGCGACATTGCATATTTGCGCTCACAGGACGTAGCAGTGCCCACACGCGGACAGGTGAAGGATATTGGACGCGGCGTGAGCCACAAAGCGCAGATTGTTGGGGATTGGCTTGCCGGGTACACCTTCAGCGACATCAAGCTTCGTCGGTGGCACAGTATTGCCTCCATCGGTCGCTACTGTGACGACTTCTTACGCGTGATCCGCCTGCACACGCAAGGCGTGGATCTGGCAGAGATTCGCATCTGCACCGGGTTGTCGGAACGTCTGATCCGCGAGTACCTGGATCTATACGGGAAGGTAGATCCAGATAATCCTCAGCTAGGGCAATTGCTGACCACACCTCATTCGGCTACGAAAGACCTCGCCGTGGTAAAAAGGGGGCGCTGGTTGAAATGACCTATCCCAAGTATTACACTGCGACCCGGATCACGAAACGCAGTTTGCCTGACCTGTTGGTACACAAGTTTCTAACAGAGTATGGGTATAATCACGGCCCCGTGATTGCTCGGGCGATCGTCAAGGATATCTTAACTACCCTCGAAGAGTGTTACGCGGAGCGGGTACCGCCGCGCACCGTCGTATGGTTGGCGGTCCGGCGCGAGAAGTGTGGATGGCGCAAAGGCATTTGCGTTAACGATCTCGTTCCCGTCCATCTACGCATGTACACAGAATCTGAGGTGGACTTGTTGACTGATACGGCCCTGCGCAAGCAACGGCAGGCACGTCGGGCCTTTAATCGCGCTCGCTTTGCGCGGTGGTGCTTTGAGGCCTATGAACAGGGTGGCGTGCTCACGGAGCTGGACATCGGTCTGTTAAGTGGCTTATCTGAAAACTACATCAGCAAAGTGTTGCGGGAATACGAGGCAGAGACGGGGGTGATTGTGCCCACCCGGGGGACAGTCCACGACTTAGGGCCCGCGGTCACGCACAAAGCTGAGATCGTGCGTCGCTGGTTACGTCACGAGTCACCGGCTGACATTGCCCGTAAAACACATCACGCTCAGACGTCCGTGGATCGTTACATCGCCGACTATCAGAAGGTGCGCTTGCTAGCACAGAAGGTTCGCAGCTCCGAAATACCAGCCCTGACCGGTCTATCCACGGGCGTCGTTGAGCAATACTTGGCCTTGCTAGAGCACTATGAACCACATCTATCAAGAACTCAACAACCTACGGCCCAAGAGGAAATGCCTGTGTCGTAGTCGCGGGTCTGTGGGCAGTGGTGGGTCATTGGGACTTATTATCATTTGACTTGACACGGCTCGCGACCCACCCGCGATCACTTGACGTCCAGGCGTGTCGGAGTACAATCCGTGAGACTGCGCAGGAGAACGAAGCCCTTCTGCAATACGAACGAAAATCGGTCTTCTCCGCGCACGAAATTCACCTACACTACACTGATAACTCGTCAGAGACAAGGAACGGCTGTGATCAAACGCTCGTGAGCTTGAGACGAAATGTCGACAGAAAGGCATTGTGATGTCTCAAGCCCATGCTTCCTTGGGAGGGGTTTATGGCTCGAAGGATCCTAGTTGTCGACGACAACGTTGAGAGTGTCAAGCTGATCGGCCTGATGCTAGAAAGCCGCGGCTACGAGATCGTAGCTGCAGTCAGCGGTGCACAGGCTCTCTCCAAAGCACTGAGTGATGAGCCTGACCTGATCATACTGGATGTCATGATGCCCGATATGGATGGCTATGAGGTCTGCCGGCGGCTGAGAGCTGATCCCAACACGGCCTCTCTACCAGTCATCATGTTGACCGCTCGAACGCAGATTAGCGACAAGGTGGCCGGATTCCAGGCAGGGGTCGATGATTACCTGACCAAGCCAATTCACCCGGAGGAGCTCGCGTCACGTGTAGCCGCCGTGCTCCAGCGCACCACGAACAGCGACGCCACGATCCCCTCCAGACGTGCGAAAGTCATTGGGTTCGTGGGGGCTAAGGGCGGGGTAGGCACAACATCGGTAGCGATCAACGTGGGCGCCTCGCTCGTCACAGGGCAGGCCCGAGACAAACGGGCCGTTCTCGCCGAAATGCGCTCTGGACTCGCAGCCGCCGGACTGTTCCTCGGCCTTCGGACAGATATAGGATTGAGCGAGCTTCTCCGCCGACCCCTTGAGAACACTGATGGAGAAGCGATTGACTCCCAGCTGCAGGGACACAGATCGGGCCTATTCGTATTGTGCGGGCAAGTCGAGCCGCCTGGAGTCG
>JAAZAN010000097.1 GCA_012514315.1 Chloroflexota bacterium | reverse complement strand
TGACTGTACGGGACTGAGCTGTAGGAGGACGCCCAAGAGGGGCCTCAATGTCTGATGGTCGCACAGGACGAAGTCGATGGATAGCCCGGCGAGCTGCTCGAGCCGTGCGATATCTCCGCTCCGACGGGGCTTCGCAACTGCAGTGAGCTGGATCACGCCCACCTTGGGGCACACTACGGCCCAGTCTTTGACGGCCGACCGCAGGGCGTGGTAGAAGCGCACTTGTTCGTCGGTGAGAAACGGTTCTTGCATCTGGAGCGACGGATGATCCGGGTCTGAGGTGCGTATCAGACCCAGCCAACTGAGGAACCCTGAAACGCAACCTTGCCGATTGTTGGTAGTACTCATCGCGCAGATCCTTTGTCCGCGGACAGATTCGCTGTTGCATACTGAGTATACGCTGCATCTCTGGCCATCGCAACTGCGCGGATCGCACGTGACGTGTGGTCGGGTGCGAACTAGGAGTCTTCGCTCGGCTGTGTCACACCCATCGCCTGCAGTGTGCGTCATCTCAGCATTGCGCGGTGCAATCCACAGGGTTGCTCATCTGGGTGCGCTCTGCTCCCACTGCACGCCGCAGTCGCGGCGGACGCGCGCCACTAGCTCTTTGAGGGCAATTGGGTGTACAATGGCGATGTGGGAAACCGAGTGCGACAAAACACGGTGATAGGGAGGCGCCAGATGACGGGTAGACTGCGCAAGATGACACCAACAGCCGGCGAATACCTGATGGAGCAACTGCCGGAGCTCCTGGATGATGACGCGGGCGCCGACTCCGTCACGTACGAGACGACCATCGGCGCGTTCGTGTGCCACGCAGACGTGCCGCTGTATGAGCAGTATTTCCTCTTTCGTCCTGAACACGATCGGCTCGTGGCCGACATCGCTGCGCGCGAGCAGGCCGGTGAGGCCGTCGATTGGGAGGAAGCGGCTCAAGCCACACGCCGCTTCGGCGAGCTCATGCTGGCTATAGACGAGACGGGGTTCTCGGCGGATCTCTATCTGGATCGCGAAGTGGTCAGTGAGGGTGAGATCCCCGCGCTGATTCAGGGGACCTGTGAGTTCCTGGAACAGCTTCCCTTGGGGACCGAAGGCGGCTCGCTGGCAGTCTATTGGTCGGAGCAGATCGAGCTGCTCTCTCTGGACGTGGAGCAGAGTGCTGTGTCGGAATAGCCGCCGGGTCAGTGGAATTGTGTGGTGGGTGACGATGCAGTAGAATGACGCGTGTGTCTGGCCCAAGCAGCAGGTTCGGGCTGAGGATATGATGTTGCGTGGCCTGCGGGGTGACGACAGTGCGTAGAAATCATCGGATGCGGCTGTGCGTCCGGTCTGTTCGTCAGGCGGGCGTGGGAAGCGAATGAAAGCGAGAAGTTGTATGAGGGCGATCGCACGTTGGACAGGTGTGTTGTTGCTGATTGCCACGGTCTGCCTGGCTGTCGGACGACAGGCGGACGCGGCTGGACCGCCGATCATTAGCCGGGTCGAGGCCCAGGTCACGGTGCTGAGTGATCACGCTCTGGACGTTGAGTACCGGCTGATCTTCCTCGAGACCGAATCCCGCGATGGTATCACGACAATGGGACCTTTTGATGCCGGGCATACTATGCTGGATTCCCAGATCGAGTTCGATGGGCAGACCCACCCGATCGCGCTGAACAGCAAAGGGGGTGGTTTCTACGGCGTCGACTTCCGCCTCGCGACGACGGCGGGCACTGAATATACCGTCCTCATTCACTACAAAGTGCCCTATGCGCTGGACGAGACCACGATTGGTGGAGAGGGCTACCGCGTGCTGGAATGGTCTCCCATAGAGTGGGCGCTGGAGATCGGTGAACAGGTTGTGACGTTCATTCTACCGATCGAGTTGCCGGCCGATGTCACCCAGCCCGAACAGGTTGTCGATGCGCTCGTTGACGAGACCGGTATTCGGGTTGACGATGGAGTGGTTGCTTCGTTCGATCGGTGGGTCTACTATCCAACGCCCGATGAGACTACCGGTAAGAACTGGCTCTCCATCTATGTCTCCAAGGAGAACGTTCCGCCACAGTACCATTTCCGGCCCAAGGTCTACCTGCCCGATCGTTACTTCTCGGGTCCTGTAGCGGCGCCCACCGAACGCGAGCCGACGCCAGAGCTCGCGGCGCCCACCGAACCCGAACCAACGCCCGTGACGCTGGCATCAATGTGGAAGTACCTGGCCTGCTTCTGTGCAGGTGGTGTTGGCCTCGCGTTGCTGATTGTCGTTCTCGTTCTGAAACGAGCGGCGCCGAAGCCGGCCCCCAAAGAGTATACCGCGCCCGAAATCGAGATCGAGACATTCGAGAAGCCTGGTTTGGTTCCCGATCTCGATGCAGTCGAGGCAGCCATGTTGATCGGCGACACGACCAAAGTGATCACCCTGGTCGTGATGTCTCTGTCGCAACGCGGTGTGCTGAATGTGGTCAACCGAAAGCCGTTGCAGTTCGAGGTGCTGAAGCCCGATGCAGCGGAGATGGAGGACTTCGAGAAGGCGTTGATGGATGGGATTGCCGACGATGGCACGCTGCCCGCGACAACGGTTGATCGCGTGCTGAAGCTGATATCGGCCCGCCTGCAGGGTAGGATGTGGAACGCGGATGCTGAGACAACGCGCGAGACCTACCGCGAGAAAGCCGAGGCGGCGTGGGAGGAGTACAACCAGACGTTACCATCACGGCCACTTGGTTGGGATGACCCTCTGTTCCGCTGGATCATCCTGTCCCGCGCATTCAGTATGCAACGGCCTGTGAGCGCAGGGGCAGGAGCTGGTGGTACCGCGGCGATGTCAGGATCAGCGCCCGTTTCAGGTCCGAGTGTGATGGAATCCCTCGGCCAGTCGCCGCTCGTTGGCGCGGCTGATCAGATGGCCGGTCTGTTGGAGGGGGTCGCATCCAATTTGGCGACGAAGGCGGAGAATGTGGCCACGTCGGCCACCGAGATTCTGGACCGTCTGGTAGGGCGGCAGGACGCGGGATTTGACGCGTGTCACTCAGCGTGCCATTCGGCTTGTCATAGCGCGTGCGTACATGATGCCTGTCACAGTGCCTGCGTTCACAGCAACTGTCATAGCGCGTGCCACAGCGCGTGCCACTGTCACAGCGCCTGTCACTCGGCCTGTCATAGTGCGTGTGTGAGTAGTTTCTAGGATGGACGGGGAATTGCAGGAGCGGGCCGCATCCTTCGTGGCCAGCACACGCGAGTACGTCTTCATCCGGCCGGAGGACAACCTGATGATCCTGCGGCCGAATCGGGTGCATTATCTGAACGATAGCGCTACAGAGATGTTGCACGCGCTCTATAGCCAGGACCCTGTGGATGCGGTAGCCCTGGTGAGGAGCTTCGCAGAGCGCTACGGCGTATCTGAAGATACCGTGGCTGCGGATCTCGGCAAACTGTTGTTCAGCCTCCAGTTGGTGCTGAACAATCGACCAGACTGTGCCCCCTCAGTGCGGACGACCCTGTTCAACACGCACGGACGGAAGTATCCTGTGCTGTCCGAGATCGCGTTGACCTATCGGTGTCAGAATCGTTGCTTCTTCTGCTACGCGAGCTCACCGGAGCGGGGGCGAAGCGTACCCGAGATGACGACGGCCGAGGTCCACACAGTGCTCGACAAGATCGTGGACCAGGCGCGGGTTCCCACCGTGTCCTTCACGGGAGGTGAGCCGACATTGCGCCGTGACTTGCCGGAGCTGATCGTCTATGCGCGGTCACGTGGGTTGCGCGTTAACCTGATCACGAATGGCATCAAGTGTGGCGATATGGCGTTTGTCGAGGAACTGGCGTGGTCTGGGCTCAGCTCCGCGCAGGTTAGCCTGGAGGCTGGCGATGCCGACGTGCACGACGACGTGGTAGGCCATCCAGGTGCGTTTGAACGGACTCTCCAGGGGGTCCGCAACCTGAAAGCTGCGGGGATTCACGTGCACACCAATACGACGATCAACTCGAGGAATCGGGACGCTCTGATGCCGATGATCGATATGCTGGCGGAGATGGGGCAGGGCTACCTGTCGATGAACATGGTCATTCGGACGGGTGGGGCCGTTGGAGTGCCCGACATCGGCTACCAGGATATCGGCGCGATCGTGATCGCGCTGAAGGAGCGGGCCGAGGCTCGAGGGATGAACTTCGTCTGGTACTCGCCTGTGCCGCATTGTTTGTTCAACCCGGTTGCTCATGGATTGGGATCACAGTCGTGTTCGGCTGCCGATGGTCTTCTATCTGTAGCTCCCGATGGGCAGGTGCTACCCTGTTCGAGCTTTGAACGGGGTCTGGGGAACTTGTTGCAGGAGGACTTCGCGGCGATCTGGCATCGCCGGACTGCCCGGTACTGGCGCGGCAAGGAGTTTGTGCCCCCCGGTTGTCAGGGGTGCGAGTTTGTCGAGGTCTGCTGCGGGGCCTGTCCGCTGTACTGGGATGAGCAGGGTGCGTTCTCTGAGATCGCCGCCCATCAGGCATACCAGCCGGGTCTGGTTGAGCGGCAGGCGTGGCGGCTGAAGAGACGGCTGATTGGACGAGTGAAGGGCGTGGGGGTGGCCTAGATGGGCAAGACATTCTCCCTGGCGAGCCTGTATGACTACATTGCCGATAGCGTACGGCGGATCGATGCAGTCCGCAACGAGGCTGAGGAAGTCGAGGTCGGCTTCAATTCGGCCTACGTTGAGTTCAAGGCAGCGCACGACGCTCAGTTGGAGCGGCTGACCGAATCCCTCGTGGAGAACCCTGAGCGTATGGGAGCTGAGCTGCGGGATCGGGTCACAGGGCGCCTCGAAGAAGAGAAGCAGGCCATCGCGGGACGACAGGCTGAGCTCCGCGACCGGGTCATTCCTGAAGCGCAGGCAGAAGCCGATCAGGCGCTGGCGGACGGACAGGCACTGATTGGCAGGCTAAGGGAGCTGAACCCGGAGCTGAATCAGCGGGAGGAGCGACTCAAGAAGCAGCGGGACGAGCTGGAGTCCGCATTGGAGGGACTGAACCAGCAGATCCGGCGTCTCTCTGGGTGCTTCGTCGTCGTGTTCAACTTCTTCAAGATATCGAGGTTGGATCGTGAGCGCAACCGCGTGTTGGGTCAGCTCGATGGGATTCAGCAACAGCTCAAAGAAGTGCGGGAGGAGTGGGAACAGGCGCAGGAGCAGATCGGGGCCGAGCAAACTGCGCTGCAGGCGAAGTGGCAGGACCTCACACTACGGGTGGCTCAGTATCAGGCCGAGCTGGACTACCTCAGTGATAAGGCATCTCGTGAGGCATTGGCATTCAAGCGAGCCACCCGGTACGCTATCGACCATCTGGTCGAGGAACTGCCATCAGCCAGCCCGGGGGTCGCGGAAGAACTCGACCGGATGGCTGAGCTGAACCGGCAGACGGATGCTTACGAGGAGGGGCTGGGCGCGGTCGTGAGTCTGCTTGCGCTTCTTGTGGGAATCAGCGAGGGCTTGGGCCGCTTCAACGAGAGCGTGAAGGGCTTGGTCGAGGAACAGCGGATGCACGGCGCCCACCTCCCCAAGCTCAGTGTCTCGGTACCGGACAACGTCCTCGCGTTTCATGAACACTGGGACAGCCTGGCGAAGGCTGTCCGGGATGATCGACATCTGAGTGCTCACCCGGCTGACTTCGTAGCTGCCGTTCAACCGACGATTGAGCAGCGTCTGGATGAGCGGGATATTCGTGCTATGTTTGAGGCCCTGGGGACAGCGCTCCAGCGCGCCACTGCTTCGTGGAAGGGGTAAGACATGAACCGAACAGGTGCGATCGTGGTACTCGTGTTGTCTGTGATTCTCCTGACAGTCGGCCTGCTGTTCCTGTGTGCGGCAACCCGCGATTCGGCTCGTTTCCCGCTGGCTCTTGTGCTGCTCGCTGCCGGGGGAGCGGGAGTAGTCTGGAGTGCCCTGAGCCTCCGACGTCTGCGGGATCTGTCCCCCGAGAACCTGAGCGATCGGATCACCGAACTGGCCAAGGCCGGTGGAAATGGTGAGGTCACTCTCTCCGAAGTGGTCGCCCAACTGGGTGTGCCGGATGACGCGGCAGTGGCTGCGCTCAACTTGCTGGAAAGGCAGGGGCAGGCCCACAGAGATCGCGTGGGTGAGAGGGATGTATATGTCTTCCCCGGCCTGAAGCCTGTGCTGGTGCGTCGCCGATGTCCCTACTGTGGAAGTGAATTCAGCGTCAAGACGGCGGTGTACAAATGCCCTCACTGTGGCGGTGATCTGACACTGAAACGCGAGTGAATCGGTCGTCGTTCATCGCAACACGGTCTGTATCGTCTCCGACATAGTCCTCCAGCCCGCGACGAACCGTCGTGGGTAGTCTTGCGGGGACTCTCCGGCGAACCCCCGTTCGTTGTCCAGCGAATCTGGCGTCTCACTCCGTGTCGTACCCGGTATCCAGGTGTTACTTCTATCGATCTGCATCAGGGTCAGGAGGTTAGCCATGGAACGACGAGTCGTCATCACCGGCCTTGGGGCCGTTACGCCATTGGGGAATGATGTTGCCACGACGTGGCGCCTGCTATTGGACGGTCGCAGCGGCATTGGGCCGATCAGCTACTTCGATGCATCGGATCTTCCGGTGCGGATCGCGGGTGAAGTCAAGAGGTTCGATGGGGACGGGCTGTTTGGTCGGCGCGAGGCCCGCCGTATGGATCAATTCACACAGTTCGCGCTGGCTGCAGCCCGCGAAGCCGTGACTGACGCCGGTCTGGTGTTCGATGATGGCCTGAAGCGAGAGACAGGCGCACTGATTGGCACCGCGATCGGTGGAATGGTCACGCTACTGGAGAACTACGATGCTCTGAAGACGGCCGGCGCGCGACGGGTCAGTCCGTTCATGGTGCCGATGATGATGCCAAATGCTCCCTCCGGAAATGTAGCCATTGAGTATGGCCTGCGGGGCCCCAATCTGGCGATTGGCACGGCATGTGCGACAGGATCGCACGCCATCGGCGAATCAGCGGCCATCATCCAGCGCGGGGATGCTCAGGTGATGATCGCTGGCGGCGCCGAGGCAATCATTTCACCTGTGGCGGTCGCCGCGTTCGCCAATATGGGTGCTCTGTCCACTCGAAATGAGGAGCCTACACGCGCGAGCCGCCCATTCGAGGCCGATCGAGATGGCTTCGTGATGAGCGAGGGGGCGGCCGTGCTGGTCATCGAGAGTCTGGAGTGTGCGCAACGTCGGGGTGCGCGCATCTATGCCGAGCTTCGCGGGTATGGCGCCACCGCAGATGCATTTCACATCACCGCTCCAGAGGAGGGTGGGATCGGCGCATCACTGGCCATTCAGGCGGCTCTGGAGCGTGCTGGCCTTCCTCCCACGGCAGTGGACTACATCAATGCCCACGGTACGGGCACCCCGCTCAACGATCGAACCGAGACTCAAGCCATTCGAAGGGTGTTTGGCTCTCACGCTGACCGCCTCGCCGTCAGCTCGACCAAGTCGATGTTGGGGCATCTGCTGGGTGCGGGCGGAGCTATCGAGGCGCTTGCCTGTGTCAAGAGCCTGGAAACGGGCTGGATTCACCCGACGATCAACTACGACAGGCCGGATCCGGAGTGCGATCTGGATTTCGTGCCCAACGTACCCCGCCGGGCCCAACCCCGGATCGCGCTGTCCAACTCCTTCGGGTTCGGCGGGCACAATGGCTGCCTCCTGTTTGAGCGCTGGGAGGCCGACGTGTGATGCCGGTGCATATAGTAGGGTGGGGCAAGTATGTGCCGGAGCGGATTCTGACCAACGACGACCTTTCCAGGATGGTCGATACGTCCGATGAGTGGATCGTCTCACGCACTGGTATTCGGGAACGACGCGTCGCCTCCGCAGAAGAGACAACTGCCAGTATGGCTGTTCAAGCGGCGCGACGTGCATTGGAGGTGGCGGGTTTGCGTCCAGCGCAGGTTGAGCTGATCATCGTGGCGACGATGACACCGGACTACGTGTTCCCCTCGACGGCCTGCCTGGTACAGGATGCGCTAGGAGCGAGTCACGCTGCGGCGTTTGACATTGGGGCTGGGTGCTCCGGTTTCGTGTACGGGCTGAGTGTCGCCTCGAATATGATCAGGAGCGGCGCGTACGCAAACGCGTTGGTCATCGGTTCCGAGACGATGTCGCGTGTCCTGGACTGGACGGATCGTGAGACGTGCGTGCTCTTTGGCGATGGAGCGGGCGCTGTGTTGCTGCAGGCGAAGGACATAGAGGGCGGCGTCCTGGCCTCGATGCTGGGAGCTGATGGGTCAGGATCTGAAGTGCTCTTCATTCCTGCAGGGGGCAGCCGGCTCCCAACCTCATCGGAAACCGTGGCGGAGAGGCTGCATTACGTGACGATGAAGGGAAGAGAGGTTTATCGTTTCGCTGTCCACGCAGTGCCCGACGCGACACGGAGTGTTCTAGAGCGAGCCGGTCAGGATGTGGCGGATGTCGATATGATCATCCCGCATCAGGCCAATCAACGGATCATGGACGCATCGGCCAAGGTGCTGGGGATCTCGGTCGACAAGATCTACAGCAATCTCAGCGCGTATGGTAACACATCGGCGGCATCGATACCGATAGCACTGTGTGAGGCGGTCGAGCGAGGACTCATTCAGCGCGATCATCTGATCGTCTGCGTGGGCTTCGGGGGTGGATTGACCTGGGCCGCCGCCGCGATTCGCTGGACTGTTCGTCTGCCCTCCGAGCCGATCTCCGGTTGGGAGGCGCTGTGGTACCGCGTCCAATATCGGTATGCGTCGTTCCGTTCGAGTATGCGGCGTCTCCTGCGCGCGATTCTCGCCTGGTGGATCAAGGAGTAGCCCGGATATGACGGCGCAAGATCGGATAGCATATCTGGAATCGCTGGAATCGCAGGCTGCGCAAGGGGGCGGACCTGACCGCGTAGACCGTCAGCATGCCCAGGGCAAACTCACCGCACGCGAGCGACTCCAGTATCTGCTGGATCCGGGCTCGTTCAACGAACTGGATCAGCTGCGCCAGCATCGTGCGACAGACTTCGGTGTCGCTGAGAAGCGTGTACTGGGCGACAGTGTGGTGACAGGGTGGGGCGAGATCGAAGGTCGACTGGTCTACGTGTTTGCGCAGGACTTCACGGTGTTCGGTGGATCGGTAGGCGAGGTGCACGGGCAGAAGATCTGCAAGGTGCTCGATCTCGCACTGGAGCACGGCGCCCCTGTGATCGGGCTCAACGATTCGGGCGGTGCACGCATCCAGGAGGGGGTCGACTCATTGGCGGCCTATGGCGAGATATTCTACCGCAATGTGCTGGGATCGGGTGTCATTCCGCAGGTGTCCGTTATCATGGGCCCGTGCGCCGGCGGCGCGGTGTACTCACCGGCCATCACCGACTTCGTCTGCATGGTAGAGGACACCGGCAGGATGTTCATCACCGGTCCCGACGTGATCAAGACGGTTACTCACGAGGAGATCAGTGCCGAGGATCTGGGCGGTGCACGGATCCACAGCACGTCGAGTGGCGTCGCTCACCTGACAGCCAGTACCGAGGAGCAGGCACTCGACATGGTGCGACGTCTGCTGGGTTATCTTCCATCCAACAATGCGGATGACCCGCCATCTATGCCACCGCTAGACCCGATCAACCGTACGGATGAGGAACTGGATGGGATCGTGCCAGACGACCCTGCCGTCGCATACGACATGCGTGAGATCATCGCGCGGATCTGCGATCGGGGGACCTTCATGGAGTTGCAGGAGCGGTTTGCCAGGAACCTGATCGTGGGCTTCGCTCGTCTCGGTGGACATGTCGTGGGCATTGTGGCACAGCAGCCACCCGTCCTTGCTGGAGTGCTAGACATTGACGCATCCGACAAAGGGGCGCGCTTCATCCGTTTCTGCGACTGCTTCAATATTCCATTGGTCACGCTGGTGGATACTCCTGGATTTCTCCCAGGTGTGGCTCAAGAGCACGGCGGCATCATCCGCCACGGGGCCAAGATGATCTTCGCGTATGCTGAAGCCAGTGTGCCTAAGGTCTCGGTGATCATCCGAAAAGCCTATGGGGGGGCCTACATCGTGATGAGCTCCAAGCATCTGCGCGGCGATATCTGCCTGGCATGGCCCACCGCCGAGATTGCTGTCATGGGGCCGCAGGGCGCGGTCAATGTGATCTTCCGACGTGAGTTGGATGCGGCCGATGACCCGGAGGGGTTGCGGGATACGTTGGCGGCGGACTACCGGCAGAGATTCGCCAACCCCTACGTCGCTGCGACGCGTGGCTACCTCGACGGTGTCATTCGTCCACGCGAGACGCGTCCGCAACTCATCCGTGCCCTGGGGATGCTGCGCAACAAGAGAGTTCAGCCACGCCCGCCGCGCAAACACGGCAACATCTCGCTGTAGGTGCCAGGATACGATGAGACAAAACCGCGTATTGGTGGCCAATCGTGGGGAGATCGCGGTACGGGTTCTGCGGACGTGCCGTGAGTTGGGTATCGGCACCGTCGCTGTGTTTTCCGAGGCTGATCGAGATGCACCGCACGTGCGTCACGCGGACGAGGCAGTATGTATTGGACCGGCTCCCGCGCCTGAGAGCTATCTGAACGGCGCGCGGGTAATCCAGGCTGCTCTCGAGACGGGCGCTCGCATGATTCACCCTGGTTATGGTTTTCTGGCTGAGTCGCCGGAGTTTGTGGCAGCGTGTGCCAGGGCCGATATCACGTTCGTCGGACCGGGTCTTGAGGCGATGGAGCTGCTGGGAGATAAGGTTGCAGCTCGTGGTGTGGCACGCGGTCTGGGCATTCCGATCATTGAGGGCTCCTCGACAACGCTTGACGACGCCGGATTATTGAGGGCGGCTGAGTGTATTGGCTATCCCGTTATGCTGAAGGCCGTTGCTGGCGGTGGCGGGATGGGCATTCGCGCGGCTCGCTCGGGCGCCGAGCTCGAGTCCGCCATCAAGATGGCGCGACGGGAGGCGCAGGCTGCCTTTGGCGATGACTCGGTCTACCTCGAGCGTCTTGTCGAAGATGCTCGCCACATTGAGGTGCAGGTGTTGGGTGATAGCCACGGCCGGGTGATCCATCTGGGTGAACGGGAGTGCTCAATCCAGCGTCGTCATCAGAAGGTCATCGAGGAATCCCCCTCAAGAGCTTTGGCCGAGGATCAACGGAGACAGATCTGTGAAGCGGCGGTGTCGATCGTCCAGGCGGTCGGCTACGTGGGTGCAGGGACCGTTGAGTTTCTGCTAGGCAACGATGGGCACTTCTTCTTCCTGGAGGTCAACCCGCGCCTACAGGTGGAGCACACAGTGACCGAGGCGGTCACTGGCGTCGACATTGTCAAGGAGCAGATCCGTATCGCCAGCGGGCGGGAGCTCCGGTATGCCCAGGGCGATGTCCAGTTCCGTGGCGCCGCTGTAGAATGTCGGATTCTGGCCGAGGATCCGTCCAAGGGCTACATACCCGCGGTAGGTCAGATCTCCCGATTAGTAGAGCCAGGCGGTGCAGGTATTCGTGTGGACAGCGGCGTGTGTGAAGGGCTCAGTGTAACGCCGTACTACGATTCGCTGCTCGCCAAGCTCCTGGCGTGGGGCGAGACGCGGGCGGTAGCCATCGTGAGAATGCGGCGCGCGCTGGAGGAGTATCGCGTCATCGGTGTGCAGACGAATCTCGACTTGCATCGAGCGATTCTTAACGCGCACTGGTTCCAGAGCGGTAAGTTCCATACGCGATATCTGGAGGATGAGTTCTTGCTCCCTGAGCCCGGTGGGAGTGACCGGTTAGCGGCCGCCTTAGTGGCTGCACTGCTTGACCACCGCAGGCGAGGTCGTTCCGATGCGGTGAGAGGTGGCACTGATAGTCGCTGGAAACTGCTGGGACGCTGGGACATGATGCGGAGCTGCGGCCTATGAGGTACTTCGCCGAGGTTGGTGGTGAGGTGTTTGAGATCGAGGTCGGTCCCGAAGGCCGCGTCTCTGTCGATGGACAGGAGATCGCGGTCGATCTAGAGGGTGTCGGAGACGGGCGACACTACTCACTCTTGATTGGCAACCGCTCGTACGATGCTCACGTTGAATGCGATGAGGGGGGAGAGAGTGTCCTGGTGGTGGCAGGACGCTCCTACCGCGTGCGGCTCGACACCTACCGGCCCGCCGCGGCGCGGAACGGCGATGGAGCGAGTGCACGGGCAGGGGAGATCCGGGCGCCGCTTCCCGGTATGCTCGTGCGGGTACCGGTGAAGGCGGGCGAGAACGTAACGGAAGGTCAGGTTGTCGCTGTATTGGAGTCGATGAAGATGAACTTGGAGCTGCGGTCTCCACTGAGCGGGATTGTCCGCAAGCTATCTGCAGAGCCAGGCGATGAAGTAACCCAAGGTGAAGTTCTGATGACCATCGGTCCGTGATGCGGATCCCTGGCGACACCCTCGCGGCGCTGCGAATCGTTCTCGCCTCCCAGTCTGTGGTGCGCTAGGCGCTTGTTTCGCGTTCTTCGGGGGTTTTGTTATCCTTTGCACCAGCACCGCGACGGTTGCGCACCGTCAGTGTTTCCAGTTTGAATATTCAGTCTGTTGGGGGTACGGATATGAGACATCGTGTTGTCGTTACCGGGATTGGCATGGTTTCACCTGTTGGCCGGGACGTTGCCTCGACATGGAGTGCGCTTCTGGCAGGGCGCAGTGGAATTACGCTCATCACTCAGTTTGACACGACGGGGATGGACGTCCGGATCGCAGGTGAGGTCAAGGATTTTGACCCCGAGGCGCTGTTCGATCGTCGCGTGGCTCGCAGAAACGATCGCTTCGCACTATTCGTGCTTGAGGCGGCTCGACAGGCTGTCGAGGACGGCCGCCTGGTTCCTGAGCGGGATATCGAGGAATCCACCGGTGCTATCATTGGCACGAGTATTGGTGGTGTCCTGACCATGCTGTCGAACTACGACGTGCTGAAGGAGACGGGACCTCGACGGGTGAGCGCGCTGCTAGCGCCTATGATGATGCCAAACGCCGCTGCGGCTGCAGTTGCGATTGCGTATGGCCTGCAGGGGCCGACGTTCTGCGTCGCCTCTGCCTGTGCTTCGGGTGGGCACGCTATCGGTGAGGCCGCAGCCATGATTCGGCGCGGCGATGCCGATCTCATGTTCTGTGGAGGTAGCGATGCAGCGTTAGGTCCGCTCTCAATTTCGGCGTTCGCCAACATGGGGGCTCTCTCGACACGCAATGATGATCCGGAACGCGCGTCACGCCCCTTTGACGCCGAGCGGGATGGGTTCGTGAGCGCGGAAGGCGCCGGCGTTCTGATACTCGAGAGGTTGGAGCACGCACTGCGCCGTGATGCGCACATCTATGCTGAGCTGGTCGGCTACGGCTCAACGAGCGATGCATTCCATATTACCGCACCTGACGAGGATGGTGCGGGGGCCTCCCGCGCTATGCGGTTGGCCCTGGAGGATGGTGGCATCACCACTATGGAAGTTGGATACATCAATGCGCACGGTACCGGGACGCCGTTGAACGACCGTACGGAGACGCGAGCGATCCGCGCTGTGTTTGGTGAGCACGCCGATCGGATTCCGGTGAGTTCGACCAAGTCAATGATCGGACACACTCTTGGGGCGGCTGGCGCGATCGAGGCCATCGTGACGATCAAGGCACTGGAGACTGGGTGGGTCCATCCGACCATCAACCACGAGTGCGCTGATCCAGAGTGTGATCTTGACTACGTGCCAGACGTCGCTCGTCAGGCGAAGCCGGACATTGCGATGTCCAACTCGTTTGGCTTTGGCGGCCACAACGTCTGTCTGGTGTTTCAGCGCTGGACGGATGACGCTGCTTGATCCCGGTCAATCGTTCCGCGCAATGGGGCTTGCCGCGCATGGTTCTGTGTCACCATCTCAAGTGCATTTGGTGCTGCAGGCGGGTTCATAGTATAATAGGCGTGAGCCCGTAGAGCTTGACAGGAGGTGAGAATGCCCCGCATTGAGGAACAGATTGACATCTCTGCGTCGCCGATGGATGTCTTCCGCTTCGTGCACAACACGAGCCATCGAGCTGACTGGGACGAACGAGTGATTGCTGTGAGAATGCTCTCGCAGCCTCCGGTGCGCCAGGGTACGCTGCTCAACATTGACGCAGGCCATGGTAATATGTTCCAGTTCAGCTGGGATGCTGAGTACTCGGTCTTTCAGTTCCCAGCTAGCTCAACGTTGCGTGCGTTGGACGCGGCTACGAGTAGCTACTTCAAGCGCGCTGTCGAGACGATGCATTTCGAGTCCGCTGGCGGCGGCACTCGGGTGAACCTGGTGTGGGAATATGAGCCACGCGGCATTATCGCTCGGATCAGAGACGCGCTCGGGGGGCGGACTGGCGTACGACGGGCTATCAGACACAGTCTCGAGAATCTCAGACAGATGATGGAGTCTCGCTGAATCCGAGAGAGACCCGGTTCTGTCCTCCTGAGCCGATGTTGTTGCATCATTTGATGACCTGTGGCCCGGACTGGCAAGCCTGCTCTCAGAGCGAGTGACTCCTGAGAGCAATGACGAGGATGACACGCCTCGTGGCATTCCACTGCCCGAGGCGGTTTTGTTGGCGCTCACACATAGCGCAGACACTGTCGAGGGTGTGAGATGACGAAGCGGATCGATGCGAAGCTGTTGATCGCTCTGGTGATCGTTGTTGTGTTCTGGGCCTCGGCCTTTGTGGGTATTCGCATTGGTCTGAGGAGTTACTCACCGGGCCACCTGGTGTTGTTTCGGTTTGCGGTCGCATCGGTGATTCTGGGTGGGTATGCGTGTGCAACCCGGATGAAGCTCCCCAGCTGGCGCGATCTGCCTGCGCTGGCGTTGGTTGGATTGACCGGCATCACGCTGTACCAACTACTGCTGACCTACGGAGAGGTAACCGTGACAGCCGGTACAGCGAGCTTTCTCATCGCGACAGGTCCGATTTTCACGGCGCTCTTCGCGGTCCTCTTTGGAGGTGAGCGGCTGAGGCTCGTGGGATGGGGTGCCATTGGAATGAGTTTCGCTGGTGGGGCGCTGATTGCCCTTGGAGAGGGAGACGGGTTCCGGTTTTCGGCAGG
>JAAZAN010000096.1 GCA_012514315.1 Chloroflexota bacterium | reverse complement strand
TGAACGGCGCGAGGGGGTGAAAGTCGTCCTGACGCCAGGGGAAGTCGACTTGATGTGAGCCTACGATGTCGCATGCGCCCGCAGAACGACCGGTATGTACATCACGGGCGGTAGAACGGTGAACTGCGCGCTGCCCACGTTGCCACGCACATCCGCAATCCGAAACTCGACCCAGTTTGCAATGCCCGGCTGCTCGAAAGGGATCGCCTGAGTCGTGAGTATCTGTTCGTCCGTTGTGCCGGTTGAACCGGAACAGGCAGCGCCCAACCACGGACTCCACGAATCGCCGCCATCCAGTGAGTACCGATACTGTCCACTGTCCACGTCCAGACCAGACAGAACATCGCTCACGCCAGTTGAGAACGTCGGCGAAGCGCCGCCGCCCCAGCAGAGTGGATGCAGGGCCGACCACGCTCCGGGCGGACGTGCATCGATGACCGTGACAGTGTGAGCGACGTCATCGCTCACGTTGCCAGCCGCGTCAATGAACTTGACCACTACGGTCTTCTCGCCGTCGCCTGGGGTGAGTCCCCATGCAACTGTGTCGGTCAGCGGTTCCGGGTAGCTCACGACCAGCACGCGGTCCACCGTGAGATCAACTTCGCCCTCGTACCAGACCCGGAACTCAACGCCGTAGTCCGTGATGTCCGGATAGGCGAAGTCCACGGCAAACTCCTGATAGGTGTTGGCAGAACGGAAGTCCGTCCCCCTCAGTCGCCGTAACCCCAGCAACCGTGCGCCGCCGTCATCCACCACGTCGAGGAGTGCGACCTCGCCGTGCGTCGTCGAGACACTCGACTTCACGCGAAAGTAGGCGCGGTAGGCGTGCCCAGGCGCCAGCGCATCCGTGTACGGGCCGTAGATGGCCCCGCCGCTGTGCACTCCCGCCCTTGCTTGCCACGCCTGCCCATTGAGCGCGGCCGGATCGGTGATGGTCTCCCCGGTTGTTCTCCCGAGCGCTTCAGCCTCCCAAGCCCAGTCCTCGCGGCTGAATGCCATCGCCGCCACACCACTTCCAGGGCTGGGATCGACCGCAGAGATTGAGGTGATCGTCACTGTTGTCGTGTCCGTCACATAGCGCGGCACGCTGGCCGAGCCTGAGGCCGGCGGCTGCCGATCCAGGCCCACCCAGACCGGATGTGATTGAGTCTGAAGACTCCCACCGCCATCCACCACGCGCACAGTCAGCTCAATTCCCTTCGTCGCCGTGTCGGCCAGCCCCGAGACGTCCCAGATCGCGTTCCAGCCATCGCTTGCCATCGTATCGGTGAAGATCAGCCAGGTCGACGGCCCGGTCGTCGCGTAGAACCCCACCGCGCGCACATCGCCGCTCTCGTCGCTGGCGTTCGCCGCCAGGTGGAGCGAATCGCCCGTTACGTAATGATCTGACCAGGGCAGGACCAATGCGCCAATTGGCGGTCGGCTCTCACCGGCCGGCAGCTCGATCGTCACGTCCGTGTAGTAATGCGCCAGTATCTGCTGATAGCTCCAGCCGTGCAGGGCCGCCCAGCGTTGCGCCCCCCACTGGGACATCCCCCACCCGTGCCCACGGCGCACTTGCCCAAACCCGACCGGATCGTCAATGGCCTGGATGTACGGATGGCCGGCTGCACTGCGCGTGGGCGAGCTGTTCTCCGCGCTGTAGAATGCCTTGATCACCGCGCCCTGATACGCCACGTACTGCCCCCACGTGTCGGCGGTGGCCTGATCGCTCCGTTCATGTCGCTGCTCGTCCTGTCCCATCACCTGGTAGTCCGTCCAGTCGGACACGTCCCAACTCTCGCCCACACGCGCCAGTACGTAGTGCCACGCGTATGTACGCGCTGCAATAGCCTGAACCCTCAGCGTCTCCACGGGCCAGAGCGCCGGGACCTCTACCGGGACACACCGCTTCACGTAGGTCTCGAAATCAATAACATCGATCTGTCCGGGCGGCACATCGGCGCGATAGTAGTTCGCAGGGTTGTGAAACACCCGAATCGTCGCAGGCGGCGCCATCTGCTCGCCCTGCGAAGCCAGCGCCGGAAGCGAAGGAGATGGACCCCCACTGTTGGCCGCGAGTTGGTGCGCAGGGGGAACGGTTCTGTCACCCATGAGGCGGGCGTCCAACTCCACGTTCTCCTCGGCCCGGCCGCCCGGCTGACTTAACCTGTGTTCCAGGGTGGCCTTCACGTCCAGGACCCACACATCGCCTGCCCGATTGAACGCGATGCGACGCCCATCTGGAGACCAGAGCGGAAGGCTCTCCTCCTGATCGTTGGTCAGCAGTGGGCAGATCGCGTCACCGGTCGAGCTGGCCAACCAGATGTCCGTTGCCGAGGCAGTCTCTGTGCCAAGCGGCGTGCGCGTGAAGGCCAGTGTCTCCCCATCTGGCGCCCAATGGAGACCGCCGAGAAGCTCGGAGTCGCATTTCAGAATTTCACGCGGTTCTTCCAGATCGCACAGGCTCGCTACGAACAGTACCTGCGACAGATCACGCTCCACAGTGACGACAGCCACGCGTCGGCCATCGGGCGTCAGCGCCAGGTCAGCCACATCCGCATCGCTCAACAAGCGCTGTGGCGAGCTCAAGCAGCCGCCCGCCGCCCACACCCCGGAACTCCCCACCCAGGCAACGGCGTTATCCGACACAGCCACGCGCGCCGGTGTCGCGATTGGCAGCGGATGCGCGCCTACACGCGCAGATGATCCATCCGTTGCCGCCTGCCTGGTGTGGCCCACGGACACAAACGTGACGCTGTCGCCCTCCCAGATGGGGGGCGCGTGCCAGTCCGCGCTACCTAGCACGCGTTCCTCTCCTTCGACCAGGTCTTGCACCCGCGCTTCCCAGGCTCCGTTCGCCGCGAGCGACAGATAGGCTACCGAGTGACCTGCCGGATGAAACGCGGGCTTGATCGCGTTCCCACTGATCCGCTTGGGCTCGCCGTCGCCAACGAGATCGACGGCCCACAGCTCGCTCAACACGATCTGTTTGCCGGCGACCTCCCGCACCGCGCCCCAGCGGTTGACAAGCAGTGTACGCCCATCAGGAGCCCAAACCGCCACACGAGACTGACCACCGTAGGTTACGCGCCACTCACGTGCACTTGCCCCATTGCTCGCAGTGTCAGCGGCGCCCCTCGAAGTCAGGGGCAGACCCAGGAGGACAGCGGCAACCAGCAGGGTCAGCAGGGCACGCGCAGATGTGCCGAGCGAGCGGCATATCCCCCTATGGCGAGGTCTGGACCTCCGCAGCACTGCGTGCGAGAGGTGCAGCCAATCGGTCACGGGGTCTCCTCCCGATCGCGCTCATCATGCTCCTCTGCTGCCCGTCTTGCGGCCCCAATCGTGTCCCAGAGACGGCGGGTCTGCAAGTGGCGGGCGAGCCAGACCACGGCGAATGCTGCGAACAACACGCCAACCGCAATTCTCGACGACCCGTTGTTCTTCAGAATCACCCCCGTGAAGGCAAGCGCTGCGATCACTGCCGCGACCAGCGATGCCACAATGTAGGGACTGGGTCGAAAGCCCTTCTTGAACATAGATCCACCTTCCGCCAAGATGAAACCCATCAGGACTGCACGCTTGTCCGTACGGCTGTGCGGCGGTCCTCGCCGATGATGAGCCGCCGAGCCGCAGGTTGCTGGCGAGTGTAGCACGCTAAAACCATTTTGTCCACACGACGGCGAGTGTCCACGCCAACGACGGTGACTACTTGCCTGGGTGTCGGTCCACGGGAGACCTGATTGAATCAGGCGGCCTGGACTATTGCCCCCTGAGCGAGATGTCGTATAATGCGTTCCTTGGAGCCGCAAACACTGCTGAAGGGGGTACCTTTACTGGTGATCAGCGATTCAATCCGCCGATACATTGCGGTTGTGCCGCCCATCCCATCGTGGTCTTCGTCGAGGCGAACATGGGAGTTCTGAATGCTGTATTGTTGAGCCTGATCGCGGGCCTGTCCACCACATTGGGTGGAGGCATCGTTGCCCTGATCGGCGAGCTGCGGATGCGTACCTACGATACCCTGCTGGGGTTCGCGGCGGGGGTGATGACTGCGGTGGCCACGTTCGGACTGATCCAAGAAGCTCTCGAACGAGGGACTGTCCTGGTCGTGCTGCTCGGAGTGGCGGTAGGCGCCGCCGCGCTATTCGGATTCGACCGTGGGTTGCCCCACGAACATGAGCATTTGCGCTTCGCGTGCACGAGCCCATTGGACTACCGTCGCGGGCTCATGCTCTTTGCCGCGATGACGCTCC
Organism: Chloroflexota bacterium; assembly: GCA_012514315.1. GTDB lineage: Bacteria > Chloroflexota > Anaerolineae > B4-G1 > B4-G1 > JAAZAN01. The sequence continues at coordinate 65,176 of JAAZAN010000096.1, read as the reverse complement.
ACAATGTACCCGAAGGCCTGGCGGTCGGGACGAGCTACGCCGCACAGCCATCTCTGGGGACCCTCCTGGCAGTGGCAATCGCCCTACACAACATCCCGGAAGGCATCGCGGTCGCGGGTCCCTTTCGGGCGTGCGGAATGCCTCCGCGCCAGTATATCGCGTGGGCGACCGTTTCGGGACTTACAGAACCGATCGCCGCTCTGGTTGGCGCAATTGCCGTGACGTATGTGGAGGCTTTGCTGCCCTTCAGCCTGGCGTTCGCGGGAGGCGCTATGCTCTACGTTGTCTCCGACGAGCTGATCCCAGAGAGCCACAGTCACGGGTATGAGCACCAGGCGACGTTTGGGTTCGTGTTGGGGTTCCTGCTTCTTCTTGGGCTTTCGCGCCTGCTCGTCTGATGCGCAATTCCATCGACGGCGGGATTTCCTCAGGCTGAGACGGTTGCGCTTTCGATCCCGAGCAGGTCCGCAATGAGCCGCAGGGTCTCGGCGTGGTGGCCGGTGCCCAGCGAGAAGTGATGCGTCGGTCCCTCAGCAACCCACCTCTTGAGAAATGTCACCGCGTCCGGGCCGAAGTGTCCTCGCGTGTTGGTGTTCCCCGTGGCAGGGATTGGCCCTCGTACAGATTCGCCCTCGGCGATCACAAACTTGGGGCGACCAGCGGCCGTGGATGTGACGCCGAGCAGTGTGATCGGACCCTCACGGATCTTGAACTCCACGGAGGCTCCGGACCCCGGTTTGCCGTGATACTTGCTTAGGCTCCTGAGAACCGGCCGTCCTTCCGCGATATTGATGTGGTGCGGGCCATCGTGTCCAACGAGTACGAAATCATCAACGAAGTCGATGGGGTGAAACTCGGCAAAACTTCCACCGATCTCCAGGCGATCCATGATGAGCATGCCGACACACGTCTTCAGGTCGGACTCTCCGCAGACGGGTACACCGGCGGCGCACAACAGGGAGTTGCCAACGATCAGGCTCGCGGCAACCCGCTCTGTGTCGCTCCCGGGTTCACCCTTGTAGTAATACGCAAGGCCATCCAGCCGTAGTTCCTCCAGGAATCTATCCAATGCAACAGCGACCCGTGCGGCCTCGCGTAGGTCTTCTCGAGTGATCTTCCGTGTCAGCGGATCCGCTCCGGGGTCCGGCGTGTCAAAGAACTGCAGAATCTTGGCCTGCTTCTCACAGATGGCAGTCTCATCGACGTCGCGCGCCAGGCTGACCAGGAGATCGATCTCGGCCTGAACGACGTGCAAGCCGAACGCGGCTGTCAGGGCTGTCGGGTCGGTATGCATGTCGAGCATCGCCTCAATCGGATGGCCGAAGTGCCCGATCCGCGCGGTCTTCAGATCGTGCAGGACTCGCGCGATACTGCACCAGCGATGAACCTCCCTACTGGCGTTCGCGTCGCCGTCCAGCGTGCCAATGATCACATCAGGGACTCGTTTGCCCAGTCGAGCCGCTACTCCAGTAAACTCGGGCAGGGAACAGATGTTGTCATTGCACAGCTGCATATACGTCGTGGCTTGGGCATAGTCCAGACGCCTCCGAGGTTGAAGCGCAACGAGCACTAGCGGCACATCGAGCTCGCGCACTATGGCGGCGAACGTGGACGAGGTCGCGTACGTGAGCATATCGCAGAACACCAGGTCGAGATCTGAAGCTCTCAGCCGCTTCAGCGTGGCATACGCGGCCTCAGCGTTGTCGACCATCCCGAAGTTGATTGTGCAGACGCCGTGTTCCCGTACCTGTCGCTCGAACTGGTTGAGGTACCCCATGAGTTCATCCCTCAGCCCGGGAAACTGGGACCAGTAGACATCGAACCCAACTCCGAAGACACCGATGTTGGCGGTGAGCGGCCTGCGACGTGCAACCAGACAAGTCTCTCTGTTCAACTCCGTTCCTCCACGCACGTAATGTGACCTGAGTATACACTACGTGAACTGGCAATCCAAGGTCAGCCACGTCCTGTAAGAACACCCGCGTCCAACATCTGCCTGTCACAAACGGCGACGGTACGCTGTTTTCTGTGTAGAGGCAAGCAACACAGCCTCAGATACCTGATGCTTCTGCAATCGGGCGCATCTGGAACAAATTACACGGAGTGGACTGGAGGATAGGAGCGATTGATGGGGGTGATATGCGTCATCTGAGCAAGAGCACGATCGTTGCCTACGTGGACGGGGAGCTGGAGGACGGGCAAGCCCGCGCCGTTGACACCCACGTTGAGATATGTCGGACGTGCCACCGTCGGGTAGAGGTAGCTAGGGTCAGGGCAGCACGAGTAACAACGGCGATGTCGACCCTGGCGCCAGAACGTGGTGAGCAGGCTCGGCAGCGGCATTCGGCGGCCGTGTGGCGGGCCTACACGAATCAAGGGAGGTCAGTAGAAGCTATGTCAACAGAGAGGAAAATGCGCAAGCGCCTGGAGCGCGCAGCGATTGCCGTGGCGTCCACGGCCGTCTTGGTGGGGCTCCTCAGCTTGCCAGCGGTGCGGGCGTTGGCGAGCGATTTCCTGGGGTTGTTCAGAGTGGAGAAGATCGTGGCGGTCGATGTGGACCCAGATCGCGTCGAGACGCTCATGTCCTCGATGCAGACCAGAGCGATCCTGGGCGAACCAGAGGTGGTGCAGGAAGCCGACGATCCGGTGACTGTGAAGACAGTTGCTGAAGCGAGTGACCGGGTGGGCTTCACAGTGGGCACGCCAGCAGGGTACCCGGAGCCAACACGCATTGTCGTGTCGGGTGCCGGCGAGGCGCGATTCAGCCCAGACTTCACGGCGTTACGCGATTTGCTGGAGGCAGTTGAGGCCGATCCCGGGCTACTGCCGGACAGCCTGGACGGTGAGTCGATCGAGGTGATGATACCGGCGCACGTGGAGTTGACGTACGAGGCGGGTGATCGCGGTGCGTGGGGCGAGTTCTACGTCTACCAGATGCGGAGTCCGACGGTGGAAGGGCTCGAGGAAGCGGATTTTGAGGCGTTGGGGCGCGTGTGGCTTGAACTGCTGGGATTGGATGGGCAGGATGCCGCGCGCCTGAGCGGCGAGATAGACTGGACATCGACGTTGGTGCTTCCGGTGCCCGCAGGTGTGGGGCAGGCACAAGAGACGGAGGTAGCCGGAGCGCCGGCCCTATTCGTGAAGAGCGTCGGCGATGCAGACCGGGCTCAGGCACTTCTGTGGCAGCGAGACGGGATTATCACGCTGGTGGCAGGCAATGGGAGCGGCGAGTCGGATCTGCTAGCTATCGGCAATTCGATCCGGTAACTCGGAGATGTCGACCCGGGGGCTCGTGTGATCGCGAGCCCCCGATGGCGTATCGAGCGTGGTGGTTAGGCAGCAGCAAGTTCGCGCTCGGCAAGGCGCGTAGTATACTAAGCGACGGAAGAATGGACGGCCAATGATTCCACGTGGTGGGAATGAGCGATGTCGATGTGGGCGTGCAGCGAGCGGCGCCAGTGATGAAGGATCGTTTGGAGCTGGCATCACCCGTGCTGAGTCCAGAACAGTCGCTTGTTCCCACCGCGTCACACTACGACGAGTCGAGGGAGAGCGCTTGATGCATCGGCGAGGTGAGGGGTCCGTTCGGCGCGTAGGGACGATTTCGCTCCTGGCATGGCGCGAGGCGCGGCGCCGCAAGATACTGTGGCTGGGTCTGATCCTTGGCACGGTGTTTGTCGGCGTGTTCACGCTCGGGTTCTACTACACCTATATCGACTACATCGGTGGGTCCGCCCAGGTTCGGCGCTCAAGCCTCCAGATCGAGCTGTTCTCGATTTCTTTCATCACAGCAGGGCTGTATGTAGTGAACTTCATGGTCGTGATGGTCACAGTCCTCACGGCGGTCGGCGCCATCTCGACCGAGGTGGAGACCGCCGCGATCCACGCCGTTGCAGCCAAGCCGATTCTCCGTTGGGAGATCGTCCTTGGCAAGTGGCTGGGCCACGCCGCTATTGTAGCGTTGTACACAAGCCTGTTGGTGTTCGGCGTAGTCACTCCTGTGCTGTTGATCAGTGGCTACCTGCCAGCGCACGTGGTCGGCATCCTGGCCGTGATGGTCCTCGAAGGTCTGGTGGTTCTGAGCCTCACGATCGCAGGCAGTGCGCAGCTCAGTACGTTGGCCAACGGAGTCATGGTCTTCATGCTCTACAGTATCGCCTTTGTCGGTGGATGGGTCGAACAGATCGGCGCGATGTCAAACAGCCAGACGGCTCAGGACCTTGGCACAGCATCGAGTCTGTTGATGCCGAGCGAAGGGCTGTGGAAATACGCCTCGAGCCTGATGCAGCACCACGGCCTGAGGACCCTTCAGAGTCAGCTGGGCCCCTTCGCACTCGCAATCCAGCCGACGCCGGCCTTCGTCGCATACGCGATAGTCTACACGATCGCGCTCCTGATTGTCGCCATCGTGCTGTTCGAGCGGCGCGACCTGTAACCTGCGCTGCGAACGGTCTGGACTGCCTCGGGATTGGAGCGCAGCGCACGTGATCGCCACCCTGACACAGCGACCTATGAACACGACTCGGCCAGCGCGGGCGCGGAGTCCCGCCCAAGGGATCTCAGCATTGGTGGCAAGCGCCTTCCAGTTCCAGCACTCGTTGGGCGAGAGGCCCGCTTCTCTCCGGTCCTACCCGCTGTCGCTGGGACGAAGCAGACGACGCGGCGCTCGCCGATGGTCCGGCGTGGAAGTAGTTGCACAGGTGCGAAGCCCGGATGCACGCGTCACGATGGGTGGAGACACGGTGACTGGCAGAGTAGAGACCCATGACACAGCCTGAGGATCCCAAGGTGGTGGCGATGAGCGACGCAGTTCTCGCCCAGAGGCTTCTGGACGGAGACGAAACTTCATTCGAGGCTCTGTTCGAGCGGCACTACAGCATGGTGTACGGCGTGCTATTCCGCGTCGTGGGCAATCGCGGCGATGCCGAGGACCTGGCGCAGGAGGTCTTCCTGAAGCTGCTCTATCGACCGCCGCAGCACACGGAGAACCTGGCGGGTTGGCTGTACCGGGTAGCGCTCAACACAGCCTACAATGCACTGAAGGCGGAGCAGCGTCGACTGCGCCGTGAACGGACGGTTCTGCCCGGACCGCCAGCGACATCAGACCCCTCCTATGCCGAGGTGGTCCACCGCGAAACCCGGCGTCAGGTGCAGCGAGTACTGGCGCGGATGCCGCGGCGGGCGGCACAAATGCTCATCCTCCGGGAAATGGGACTGAGCTATCGTGAGATCGCGAATGTGGTCAACGTCGCCCCGGGTTCGGTTGGAAAGCTATTGGATCGGGCACGGAAGACGTTCCTGAAACACTACGACCGGATCGACGGCAAGGTAGGACCGGCCAACGAGGGCGAACGAGATGCCACATCTGAGTGAGGGAGCGATTGTCGCCTGGGTTGAGCAGTTGCCGGGCAGCACGTTAGCGTTAGGTGAAACGCGTAGTATACTCAGACGGGGATGGTACAGTGATGTGTGGATCTGATGCGGCAATCGAGACCGTCGCGCTCCGCAAGGTCTTCGACGGAACCAAGGTCGCTGTTGAGGGCCTGACCCTTCGGGTGGGTCGCGGCGAGGTGTTTGGCTTCCTGGGCCCCAATGGCGCCGGAAAGACCACGTCGGTGAACATGCTGCTGGGCCTGGTCAAGCCAACCAGCGGCCGTGCCACGCTCTTGGGTACGTCTGTGGAATCCTATCAGGCGCGCATGCGAGTTGGATTCCTGCCGGAGCATTTCCGGTTCCACGAGTGGATGCGGGCGGATGAGTTCCTTGACCTGCACGGCCGGCTGTACGGAATGAGCCGTACCGACCGGGTAAGGCGCGCTCAGGCGCTGATTGAGCGTGTCGACCTCAAGCAGGCGGCACAAGACCGTCTTGGAGAGTTCTCCAAAGGCATGCTCCAACGAATTGGATTGGCTATGGCGCTGCTCCCCCACCCTGACCTGGTGTTTCTCGATGAACCCACATCGGGTCTGGATCCGTTTGGTCGGCTGCTCGTGAGGGATGTGATCCGCACAGCCCGGGATGAGGGAACGACTGTGTTCATCAACTCGCATTTGCTGAGCGAAGTCGAGGTGACGTGCGACCGGGTGGCGTTCATTCGCCACGGCCAGGTGATCCGCGCTGGCTCTCTCAAGGATCTTGCAGCCGGGAGCGTTCGGATTCAGGTGAGACTGGAGCGTGTACCCCAAGGCTTTGCGGATTCCCTGGCTGTCTGGGGTGACCAGGTCAAAGAGGTTGATGAGCAGACGCTGGAGCTGACTGTAGCTGATGAGACGCGTGTAGCCGATCTGAATGTCTGGCTTGTGGCGCAGGGGCTGAGAGTCCTCGCGCTGGCGCCGCAGAGGCCGACTCTGGAACAGCTGTTTATTCAAGTCATGCAGGACGATGGGCCGGAGACAAACGTCTAGCGGACAGCAGTGCAACCCTGAGCGATTGCCCCGTTGAGGTCAGCAAGAACCACACCATCGAGAGGAGTTCAATGTCCCACGTTTCCGAGCACCACCCAGGATACACGCTTCGGGAGTGTGCCTACGCCGACGTACTCGGTCTGGTTGAGGAGGCGGATCGCACAGAGGCGTTACTGCAGCGCCGGTCTGATGACGCGCCTTTTCATCGGATCGTGGATCAGGTGTACGGCGGGCATCACGGCTACCAGGTGTTCGTTCTGACAGACGCCAGCTCCCGACCAGTGGGATTCACTATGACCCTGCCAGAAGCGGACGCACGCACGGTGAGCATTGGCCCGACCTTCATTTCTCGCAGTCTGCGAGGCAAGGGGCTGGGAAAGCGCATGATTCTGGACATCATCGAGTGGGCTCGGGTTAGGGGGATGGCGCGATTGCTCGTGGCCACGTGGGGCAGCAATCGAGCCGCGCGAGGCACGTTCGAGGCTGTAGGGTTCCGGTTCACAGACGAAGAACTCAACACGCGTGTCAACGGTGACAGCACCGTAACGTATGAACTCGCCCTCGCGAATGCGGTCGTAGGGAATTGATGGAACGAAGGAGGTACGCCTTGTCAACGAGGGAGACTCATTATCACCTGCGCTTCCAGATTCTCCCAGGACCCGATGTCACCGGCCGCGCCTTGGAGCTGGCCACCTTCTGCCGTGCACATGATGTGGAGGAGGTGGTTCTCTTTGCCGGGGGAGCCGAGGACTGGAACGATGGCCACCTGCCGGACAGTGACATCAGAGCATGGCAGGATGCCCTTCGAACCTGCTGTGAGGTTCTGCGCGCACACGGGATTACCGTCAGCCTGAACCCGTGGTATACCGTGTTGCACTGCGATCGGGGCCGGCGCATGCCCGGGGGCGCGGCGTTCACTCCGATGGTGTCACCGTCTGGATATGCAGCACGGGCCGTCGCCTCAATGGCATGTCCCAACTGGCAGGCGTATATCGTCCGTATGTACGGGGGCCTTGCAGAACCAGGGTTCCGCGTTGTGTGGGTGGAGGATGATCTGCGTTACCACAACCACGCGCCGCTTGACTGGGGCGGTGACTTCAGTCAGCCGATGGTCGCTAGGTTCGCGAGGAAGGTAGGTCGAGACGTGTCCAGGGACGAGGTCGTCAAGAGCATCCTGCGCCCCGGCCCTCCGCACGAGTGGCGTAGCGTCTGGCTGGAGACGTGGCGCGAGACACAGCTCGAGGTAGCGCAGCGGATCCGCGACGCAGTGCGCGACACAGCGCCTGACACATGTATCGGAGTCATGACGTCTCATCCGAGCAATCATAGCATCGAAGGACGCGACTGGTCGTGCTTCTTCAGCGCCTTCGCTGGGGAGCGTGGACTGGTGGCGCACCGCCCACACTTCGCGGGATACCAGGATGGGACCAGGGCCGACTTCGCGAGGTCCTCATTCCTGCTGGATGTGCAGAAAGGTATTCGCCCTAGCTCGCTGCGGTTTGAGGTGGCCCCTGAGATCGAGAACTTCCCGATGTCGCCGTTCAGTAAGTCCAACGCCGTCACCTGGGGGCAGATGGCGTTGGCCCAGATACATGGCGCCGATGCGCAGTTGCTCGACCTGTTCAGCTTCACCGGATTGCGGATCAAGGACGAGCCGTGGGTCGGGGGGCTGCTAGACATGATCCGGCCGGGTCTGGATGCCCTGGCCGAGATGTTCCCGCCGCATCTGCAGACTCGCGGCGTAGGGGTCCTTTGGCGCGAAGATGCCGCTCTGCACGCGCGCACATCTCGCGGCGAGAGTATGTCGGAGCTCTACGTGCCTCTGACGCCTGCCGCCGAGATACTGCAGTCGTTGGGAATCGCGGTTCAGGCGCGTGAGGGCGACGTCAACTGTCTGTGGGGGCAGGTCTGCTGGGCATACGACGATGATGAGCTCACCCGGATTCTGTCCGGGAGAGTCTGGCTCGATGCCGAGTCTGTATGCATACTGCAGCAGCGGGGTTTCGGCGCGCTCCTGCCTGTCGAACACGGTCACTGGTGGTCGCGAGGAGACATGAACTACAGCATGGAGCACCCGGAACAGGACGTCACCGGGCTACACCGCGATATCTGGCTCTCGGTGAATCAGATGGCCCGGGTTGCGTACCAGACGCCGAAGGACGGTGCGGTAGAGTGGACGAGTCTGCGAGACGCACGTGGAAGTCGGATCGGCTGTGGGATGGCATTGTGGGACAATCGCCTCGGAGGACGCGTTGCGGCCTGTGCCTGGCCGCTGGCGACACACCCATACGGCTATACCCTATCACCGCATCGCCAGGTCCTGGTGCAACAACTGATCTCGACGCTCGCGTCCGGTGTCGTACACGCGCCCACTCTGGTTACTGGAGCCGCCTACGCGTTCCCCATCGATCTGTGTGATGCCAACACACGCAGGGTTGTGATCTTCAACGGATCGCTGGACCCGCAGCGTCCCGTTGTCCACATATCGCTCGCAACCACGGTTCGCGCAGCGTCGATGCTGTCTGCCAACGCGATCCCCACCAGCATCGCTGCGGAGGCTCAGCCGTCAGGACATGGGCTTACCATAGCGCTCGGCGACGATACTCCATTCTGCGGGATCGTCGTCCTGACGATTGAGTAGGACCCGCCGATACCGCCAGGGGATCACCAGTCGACGACCGAATTGTCGTCAGGATGGTAGGTTTCCGGGTTGCGCCAACTATGGTCGATCTGATCGGCCATAGCATTCTCGTCCAGTTCAATACCCAGGCCGGGGCCAGCCGGCAGGTCAACGAAGCCATCTCGACACACGAACGGGTTCTTCAAATAGCCCTCGCCCAGCGTAGTATGCTCCTGAGCCACAAAGTTCGGGATGGATGCATCGAGCTGAATGCACGCCGCCAATGAGATGGGCCCGAGAGGATTGTGTGGGGCAATGGCGGCGTAGTACGACTCAGCCATGCCCGCGATGATACGCACTTCATGGATCCCCCCCGCGTGACACAGATCCGGTTGCAGGACGGACGCAGCGCGCTTCTCCAGCAACTCTCGGAACCCCCACTTGGTGAATACTCGCTCTCCCGCTGCGATCGGGAGGTGTGTTCCACGAGCAATATCAGCCATCACATCGACATTCTGGCATTGGCAGGGCTCCTCGATGAACATGGGCTGATAGGGTTCGAGCGCTTTGATCAGCACCCTGGCGGTTTGTGGACTGATGGCGCCGTGGAAATCGATGGCAATGTCGACGTCAGGACCACCGGCCTCGCGCAACGCGGCGAAACGCTCAACGGCGCGATCCACGAACGCTTTGTTCTCGATCGCGCGCGCTGGCGACTCCGATTGGACCCCTGTCTTGAAGGCCGTGAACCCCTCAGCCTTCCAGTCAAGCAAAGCCTCTGGGTCTCCAACATGCTTGTACATCCGAATGCGATCTCTGGTGGGACCGCCGAACAGCTGGTAGACCGGCACACCAAGCGCCTTGCCCGCGAGGTCCCACAAAGCCTGCTCCACACCGCTCAGGGCGCTGGTCAGAATCGGGCCACCGCGGTAGAACGCGTGGCGATACATCGCCTGCCAATGATGTACGACGCGGCGGGGGTCCTTGCCCAAGAGATATGGAGCCAGCTCATCGACGGCACGCGCGCAGGTCAGTGCTCGGCCTTCCAGAATCGGTTCCCCGAGACCGACTAGCCCCTCATCGGTGTGAATCTTGAGGAACAGCCAGCGCGGCTTGACAAGAAATGTCTCGACCCGAGTGATCTTCACAACGATAGTCCTTTCCCCGATGCCGCTTCAGGCAGCTTGGCTCTGCAGGATCACATTCGGCCCCCACATCCAGTTTCACAAGAACTCACCTCTTCAGCTATACGAGATCGCACGCCTCCGGTGGCATCCAATGCGCATCTTGACCTTCCCATTTGACGTTGCACCCAATGGGATTGGTCACCGGCACGCTGACTGGCTGACCGGCCAGGTGTTCTGTCAACGCCCGATCAAGGTCGTTAACGGTCATCTGAGATGTGTCGCGGGGGTTGTCGACGCCTCGCCCGGTATAGACCAGTCTCCGGTCACGGTCGAAGACATAGAAGTGGGGGGTTCGGAGCGCCCCGTAAGCCCGCGCGATCTCCTGAGACTCATCGTGGAGGTACACCCACGGAAATCGGTGGGTAGCCATCCGCTGCACCATATGCTCGAAGCTGTCCTCAGCGTAGGTATGAACACTGTTGGAGTTGATCCCAACGAACTGAACCCCAGCGGAGGCGTGCTTCTCCGCGGTCTGGCGGGTTACCTCGTCCGATCCCGTGACGAACGGACAGTGGTTACACGTGAAGAACACGACAAGTACCTCGGCTTCCTCGAACTCGGACAGGCTGTACACGCGCCCATCGGTCGCCGGTAGCGTGAAGGCCGGCGCCTTATCTCCAATCTGAAGTGTGAAAGCCACTGAAATCCTCCTTCTATTTGTTGAGGCCAATGGGATGCGGCCCCTGTTTCACCGTTGTTCGGCAAGATCTGCAAGGAAGTGGCCGAACAGATCGAGCAGCGCATACCGTCATTCTACCATGGAGACACGCATCGGGCCACACGCACTCGAGCCGTCGCCAGACCGAAGGGGTCAGTCCACGCCTACCTGAGTCGCGTTCTCCCGGGCAACCGCGTGCCGAAAGAAGCTGCGTCCGACCATCGCTGAAACGATCAGCGTCGCGAGTGAAGGGAGTATCGCGACCGCCGTTGGATGCCGGTGTAAGAACGGCAGTTGCCTGAACATCGCCATCTCCGCGGATGGCAGTTCGATGGCCGCGATCAGCTCGGCGAAGGTGATGCGCTGGAAGGTGACCAGTGACGATGCGGCCGTCGCGCCGGACAACAGAACGGACAGCCACCAGGCCCACGGACGCAGTTGAGCCAGTCCCCAGATCAGTACTGGCGCCATCGCGATGAGACCGGCAATCATCGCGATGCCCCGTGATCCTGTCAGCAGGGCTCCGAACAGCGGGAACACACCGTTGAGCATGATCGTTCCGTGCCACCCGATGACGTGGAAGACCCACAGCCCACAGAGACCGCGCACGGCGAGCGGCACGCGTTCGATCCACGGTGCTTCCGGACTCGCTGCCTCAAACACCGTGCGGAAACGCGTGCTCCGATAGATCGAGAGCAGAAGCAGGGGCAACGCGGGGTATGCAATGACGGCAAGCGGAAGAACAGCGATGAACTGTGAGATCGACGGGTCCTTACTGGTGGCGAACACAAACAGCCCTGCCAGGGTGATGGGAAGCCCGACGACCAGCCAGACCCACAGTGTGGTCAAGGTAAGCGCCCAGGCCCACCTGCGCACGAAGAGATGCCCGTAGCCCAACGCGACGAGAATGCCGCCTGCCAGGTAGTATCCGGCAATCTGAGCGGCTATCACCGCGAACATGAACGAGCCGAATCCGAAGCCGGCGTAGTGAAATCGTCCCCCGTCCTCGAACAGGTAGAAACAGTAGAGTTCGAGCGGCCCGACGTACAACAGCCCCAGCCCAACCAACAAGCACAACACGCCCATGCCGCGGAGCAGCCACTCGCATCTCTGCACGGGATGATGCCGCGCTGAATCACGCATCTGACGGCCTCCTCAGTTCGCGCCGGTCTACTCAGTATAACAACACTGCGCCCCAGTGCTATGACACATGGAAGACCGTACCTCCTCGGCAATGGACGATAGCGGCTTGTCCAGTGCGTCGGAGCAGACTATACTGCATTTCCTGGACACGGGTAGAATGTATCAAGCGCTGATTGATCTTCGGAGGGACAATGCTTCATCTCACACCAGAACTCATAGATGCTCTCAACCGTCTGCTTCTCGCTCTGGTTAACCAGCGCCAGGCCCGCGTCACCGTGCCTGCCTACGCACAGCAACCGGGTTACTGGTTCGGTGGCGGGAACATTCTCGTTGACCAAGACGAAGTGTTGTGGTTGAGTGGACGCTATCGGAATGCGGGCGATTCGCGTCAGGGTCTGGCGGCCGGTGAGCGAGGACTCGAGTGTGCCATCTTCCGCTCGGACGATCGCGGCCGCACGTTTCGCAAGTGGGCTGCCTGGTCCAAGGCTGACATGAGTCGGCCCGGTCGCCGCATCATCTCTATCGAGGGTACCGCACTACATCGACGGTCGGATGGTCGCATCGAATTATTCGTCTCCTCTGAAAAGGATCTCACGTACCCAGCAGACTGTGAGATGTTCCAGAAGCCGGGGACTGGCGTCTGGACGATCGACCGAATCGTCGCGGACTCCGTGGAAAAGCTTGCGCCTCGCTCCATCGGGGCCGTGGTAGAGAATCACGACAAACCGCTGTATCTTCACGCTAAGGATCCCGTGGTGTTCGATGGCCCCGGCGACGCAACACACATGCTGTTCTGCACCCATCCATACACTTGGGCCTCTGCGAACACATCGTGGGCGACACAGGCCGCTGGAGGTCAGGAGTTCAAGTTGCTCCGAGATGAGATCGTATCGCGAGGGGCAGCGTGGGATGTCGCAGCCACACGGATCACGTGCCGCTTGCCGATTCCACGCAAAGGCATTTTCTCGAACCTGCCACCGTGCTCCATCTACTTCTACGATGGCGCCGAGTGTATGCGTGAACACGACGAGAGCGATCGCGCTTTCCGGCGTCCCCGTGGCTATTCGTGTGAGGAGCTGGGAGGCGCCTTCTTCGGCTGGGACAGTGAGTTCCCGTCAATGGTGCGGCTCTCCGATAGTGGGCCGCTGTTTGTGTCGCCCTGGGGCACGGGATGCAGCCGTTACGTTGATGCGATCACTCTCGACGACGGCATTCTGGCAACGTGGCAGCAATCGCAGATGGATCTATCCCAAGCGTTGGTGTCCCACTTCCTACCTATGTCCGAGGTCGAGAGCTTCCTGTCTGGGCGCTGAGTAGGCAATTCACGGATGCCGTGGTATACTCCGCGGTGTGGCTATGGGAAGATTCGGCTCGCCTGACGGTGGGCAGATGCACAGACTGTTTGACGTTCGGGAACCCGGCAGGGAGGTACTGGCGGGTTGATTAGGCTTCGGCGTCTTCTGCCTGCCAGACGGGAGGCTTTCCTCGTCTTGTCCATATCCGTCGTCGTTGTGCACACATGGTCGATCGTGAATGTACTCCGCGAGACGCCGGCGCTCATCCTTCGCCTCAGCCTGTGGGAACTGCTCGGCGTGTTCGCCTACACACTGGCGTTTGCGCTGTTTGAGAGCCTGTTGCTTCCTGTTGCTCTGGTTATCCTGAGCATGCTCCTGCCGGCGTCGTGGTTTCGGACACGGTTTGCCGCCCACGGCGCCGCAGTAGTTCTGGTCACCGCCGCGTGGGCTGTCGTTGCGCATTATAGCCCGGACGCGTCTATCCTGTCGGGCCACGCCCTTGGCATCGTCCTCTGCACCCTCTCAGTCGCGTTGCCCCTGGCGTTCATCCACCTCAAGCCGGCTGTTGCCCGGGTGGCACGCTCGCTGGCGGAGAGGGCAACCGTTCTGACCTGGCCTTATCTGCTCCTTGACATCTTGGGCATCCTGATCGTGTTGGGCCGCAACCTTGCAGGTGCTGGCTAGATGGGATACCGTATCAGTCGGCGCGAGTTCACGCGGCTCCTGGCGGGGCTTCCGTTCCTCCCGATGGCTGGAGAGTCACTGAGCAACGACCCGCTCAGGCGTGGTACGTCGATCTCAGCGCCCAACATCCTCATACTCGTGTTCGACGCTCTCTCAGCCAAGCATCTGTCACTGCACGGATATCCCCGTCGCACTACGCCCAACCTGGACCGCTTTGCGGAACAGGCAACGGTGTTTCACGCCCACTACAGCGCGGGCAGCTATACAACGCCCGGGGTAGCATCGCTCTTCACCGGCGTCTACCCCTGGACTCACCGAGCCCTCAACCTGCACGGAACCGTCGCACATCCATACGAGGATCGCAACCTGTTCAGCGCCTTTGGCCCTGCTGGCTATCACCGTGTGGGCTTCTCGCACAATCTCTTCGTCACATCGCTGATGTATCAGGCCCGGCGCCATCTTGACCTACTGATTCCTGCGCGCGAGCTATGCCTGAGCGATGACGAGCTGGCTGATCGCCTGTTCCCGCACGACTACAATGTGGCCTTCTGGAGCGAGTGGATCCTTATGCGCAAGGGTTACTCGCCGCCAGTCTCGCTGTTCATATCACTCCTGGACAGGGTGCGGCGGCCGCGACGTCAGGCGGTGCTGGAGGCTGAGCACAGGGCGAGCTTCCCACGAGGCCTACCGACGATGCACAACCTCTACTTCATTCTGGAGGAGGCCATCGACTATATCCTGGAGAGCACGGCCCAGTCCCCACAGCCATACCTGGCCTATTACCATTTGCTGCCACCGCACGAGCCCTACACAGCGCGCCGGGAGTTTGTCGGTCTGTTCGACGATGGGTGGGCGCCGGAGCCCCTGCCGCCGGGAGCCTTCTCAGGCGGCCACACGCAAGAGACGCTCAACCGAAAGCGCGTGGAGTACGATGAGTATGTGGCGTACGTGGACGCGGAGTTCGGACGTTTGATCGATACGATGTCGCGTACCGGGGCGCTGGATAACACAATGCTCATCGTGACATCGGATCACGGCGAGCTGTTCGAGCGTGGCATCGCCGGACATATGACCCCGGCGTTGTACGATTCGCTGATCCGGGTGCCGCTCATCATATCGCGACCCGGGCAACGACGACGCAGGGACATCCACACCCCAACCAGCTCGGTTGACCTGCTCCCGACTCTGTTGCAGGCAAGCGGTCAGGAGGCCCCCGACTGGTGTGAGGGCCGGGTATTGCCCTCGTTCGGTCCCGAGACCAACGCGGGTGACAGGAGTCTCTTCGTCGTGGAGGCCAAGAGCAATCCCAAGATGGCGCCCCTCACCAAGGCCAGCATCGCGCTGATCAATGGATCACGCAAGTTGATTCATTACCTAGGATACCCGGAGTGTCCAGATTCCTGGGAGCTCTATGATCTGACGGATGATCCGGGCGAGCGACACAACCAGTATTCGCCCTCCGACCCGGTGGCCGAGACGCTCCGGTCTGAGCTGGAGTACCGGGTGAATCAGGCGACTGTGGCGCTGTCCGAACAATGAGACTGCAGCGAGCCCTTGAGCTCGGAGGAGGTAGAGCGTGACCAAGACCGTCGTCAAGTCGCTTGTCCTGGGGCTGCTGTTCGCACTGGTCGCGGCGCGACCCGCGCTGGCCTACATCGACCCCAATACAGGCGGCCTGCTATTTCAGATTCTGGCAACTGCCTTCGGCGTTATCTCGGGCTTCGCCCTCATCTTCTCACGTCAGATTCGCACGGCAGTTGCCCGAATCGCGCGCAAGTTAAGGGGGCTTCGCCATCAGGACGCTGCGTCGTCGCCTCAGGTCGATCCTGGGACTACGGACGACGAGATTGGTGTGTCAGACGGGCAGTAACACGTCGGTTCGGCCGGATCTGCCCGTCCGAATGGAGAAACGATGCGGACTCTGATACTCGGCTTTGACGCGTTTGACCCAGTGAAGTTCGAGGAGCTGGCTGGCCAAGGACGGTTGCCCCATCTGGCAACGCTCGCCGCCTCGGGCGGCTACGCCCGGTTCAAAGTGTCCGACCCGCCGCAGACTGAGGTTTCCTGGACCAGCATCGCGACTGGACTCAATCCGGGCCGCCACGGTATCTTCGACTTCGTGCATCGTGATCCCTCCACCTATACGCCATACGTCTCTCTGTTGCCAACCCGCCGCGGTGTGGCTGGAACGCAGTTCGTGCCGCCCCATCGCGCGTGCACGATCTTCGAGGAGGCTGCTCGCCAGGGGTTTCCCGCCACTGCGTTGTGGTGGCCGGCAACCTTCCCGGCGCGCCCTGAGCTGCCAGTAGCCACGCTGCCCGGACTCGGCGCCCCCGACATCCATGGCCGCCTTGGCGTGGGTACCCTTTACACGTCCGACCCTGAGGCCGTCGACCAGACCGGCATGAAGACGCCGGTTAAGCCGCTCTCTGCGCTCTCATCGCGGCGATACGCCGGCGCTCTGGAAGGCCCGAGCCGGCAGACGCGCAAAGGGACGAAGTCGTCTGAGATCCGTCTGGAGCTAGAAGTGTTCGACGGAGAGATGGCTCGTCTGAATCTGGGCAAGAGGCAGGTCGAGCTGACGGTGGGCCGGTGGAGCCCGATTGTGGAACTGGAGTTCAGCATGGGGTGGCCGTTCAGATTCCGCGCTCTCACCCGGTTCCTGCTAAGTCAGGTGGAGCAGGGGGTTCGACTCTACGCCCTGCCGACACAGATCCATCCCCTGAGTACGCCGTGGCGCTACGCGACTCCGCGTGGACAGGTGCGAGCGCTCTGGGGTTCGTGTGGCCCCTTCCTGACACTGGGAATGCCGCAGGACACTACCGGTCTTGAGGACGGTTGTCTCACGGACGATCAATTCCTTACCCTTTGCGAACTGATCGATGCAGAACGGGAACGTGTGCTGACTCACCAGATCAGCCAGTTTCAGGAAGGGCTTCTCGCCTGCGTCTTTGATTCGCTCGATCGGGTGCAGCATATGTTCTGGCGAGACCGACCGGATATCGTGGATGAGTGGTATTGCCGGCTGGATGGCCTGGTGGGCAGGTTAGGCCAGCAACTGGATGCACGCGAAGACACGCGTTTCCTGGTCGTATCTGATCACGGCTTCTCAAGATTTGACTACAAGGCGCACGTGAATCGCTGGCTGATCGCGCACAGCTATCTAGCGCCGGCCGGAAGCCCACGCCAGGGAGGGCTACGCGATGTGGACTGGCGCCGCAGCCAGGCCTATGCGGTCGGCCTCAATAGCATTTACTTGAACCTGATCGAGCGCGAGGGACAGGGCAGCGTAGACGCCGCAGAGAGCTCACAGGTAATGGAGTCCGTTCAAACCGACCTGCTGCGCTGGCGTGGGCCCGATGGCCGCCGGGTGGTGGAGAGGGTGCTGACGCGAGACCAGGCCTTTGAGGGCCCGTTGGCGGTCTACGGCCCAGATCTGGTCGTGGGATTCTCGCCCGGCTACCGGGCTTCGGCGGAGACCGGTTTGGGGCGATGGCCGGATGCCGAGATTGAGGCCAATACAGACCACTGGGGAGCGGACCATTGCATTGACTCGGAGCATGTGCCCGGGGTGCTCTTCGCCAACCGGGATCTAGGTGGCTTCCCCCACCCCTCCTATCGGGACTTCCCCGTGCTAGCAATCGGTGCAGAGTTGCCGCCTGGCCGTCGTGTACAGCCACCGGTGCAGGGGAGTGAGGAAGACGAAGACGCCCTGGAGGACAGGCTGAGGAGCCTGGGGTACCTTTAGGCCGGCAGACAGGCCCAGGGGAGAGGCTTTGGCACACAACGGCACGCTCGATGTGTCCCCCCAGCCCAACTTGACGTTCCGCCGGACCGGCCTATCATGGTGGCGCCCCGACGCCGCGGGTCCCGTCGGATTGCTGGCCGGCCCTCCACCGGTCGAGTCAGTCCATCCTCGAGTCCGATGGGGCTCGCGGTGGTTCCCTGGGAGAGGAGGTTGATCCATGACTCAAGTAGCATTTGGGGTAGTTGGGCTTGGCGCGATCGCGGCAGTCCACATTGATGCCATCCTCCGGGTCCCTCAGGCCAGGCTTGTCGCCGTCGCGAGTCGAGACCCCGTCCGGGGACAGGCGATCGCGTCCGATTGCGGGTGCGAGTGGGCTGGTTCGTACGAGGAACTCGTGTTGCGCGATGATATCGATGTTATCGACATCTGCACAGCGAGCGGCGCTCACCTCGAGCCAGCGCTAGCCGCGGCTGCGGCGGGAAAACACGTGCTGGTCGAGAAGCCCCTCGAGGTTACCTTGGAGCGTTGCGACGCGATGATCGAGGCCTGTGAGCGGTCAGGAGTCCATCTGGGCGGCGTCTTTCAAAGCCGGTTCTATGACGGCAACATCCTCACACACGAGGCGGTCGCCTCAGGCCGTTTCGGACGCCTGGTCCACGGCGCAGCGTACGTTGACTGGTGGCGGTCACAGGAGTACTACGACCAGGCCGACTGGCGCGGTACGTGGCGGCTCGACGGCGGTGGCGCGGTCATGAACCAGGCCATCCACCAGGTTGACCTGCTTCAATGGATGATGGGCCAGGTCGAATCGATATTCGCCTTCGCCGACTGTTTAGCCCATCATGGGCTGGAAGTTGAGGATACGGCAGTTGCCGTCTTGCGCTTTGCTAACGGAGCGCTTGGAGTGATCGAGGCGATGACCTCGGCCTACCCGGGGTACGCCAAGCGACTCGAAGTCCATGGCGACCAGGGCGGCGCGATCTTGGAGGATGACAAGATCGTCTCGTGGCAGGGCCTGCAGATCGCGAAGGCGGAACAAGAGGCCATGCACCGGCGCTTCAGCACGGCTGCAGGAGGCGACGCATCGGCCGACCCTATGGCCATCTCACACGTGGGCCACGAGCGACAGATCGCTGACTTCGCCGAAGTGGTGATCCACAACCGTCGCCCCGCCGTTACGGGCATTGACGCACGCAAGGCCGTGGCCATCATCGAAGCGCTCTACAACTCGGCCCGTACCGGACTCGTCTGCCAGGTGTGCAAGTAAACCGCGGCGGCGAGGCGCCTCTGGCCTGTACGGATTCACCAATCCCCGAAGGCGGCCACGGGTTCTGGCAGATCGCGCTCGATCTCGCCCAATCTGTAGCCGAATCCCGGGCCGGATAGGGTGGACAGGTCGACGGCGCCGTTCTGCCGTCGGTACAGCCCCGGATGAACCAGCGACTCGGGCCGCGATGCCTCCGGGTAGAATTGCATCGCGTTCGTCTCCACGCCCATGATCGTCCCGGCGTGGGCCGCGAGCAACACGTGTGGAATCTGCGCCAGCATCGGGTTCGTCAGGTCCTGCACCATCAGCGTCATCCCGTGGGCCTTCGCCCAGCACATCGACAGTAGCGCTCCAGTCTGTGTCTTGCACGTCTTGAGCGCAACTCCTGTCCAGCCAAGCTCACGGCCCAGACGCACCATCCTCCAGTCGTGAGCGCTCTCGTCCATGAACAACGGCTTGCGCGCCGAGATGCTGTGCACGTCGATGCGGTGGGCTTCGAGGTCATAGGGAAATGGTTGCTCGACATACAAGAGCATGCCGTAGATTCGGGGATGATCGAGCAGCAAGCGATCCAGTATCTCGACAACATAACGCGGGTCGCTCACCGTGCAATTGAAGTCACTGGTCAACCAGTCCACGTTGCCTTCAATAGCGAGCTTCCCCACGTCAACCAGTCGCCTGGTGTCCCACTCGCTATCTGTTCCCAGCAGCTTCACCTTGAGACACTTCAATCCATCGCGGGCGATCCACTCTCTGAGCGTGACCGGGTAGCCGTCATCCGGTTCGTTGCCCTGCAGATCATCCTCGTCGAGTGGATCCAACCCGCCCACGAGATGCCACGCAACTACGCTGGTAGGCGGTTGCTGTATGGTGAAAGACTCCGGGAACCTGTGCGCGAAGTCGATGTCGACATCATCTGCCGGCGTGATCAGTTGGGAGAGATCAGCAGTCATGTAGTCCGGGCCATACGTCTGGTAGACTGGAGCCGCGTGCAATGCGCCGTATGCGTCGTGAAGCGCGATGTCAAACGCTGAGCAGCAGACAAGCCCAGCAAGCCCCGGGACCGGTTCGCTCCCGGGCGGTGTACCGGTGTTCAGCATTTCCAAACACTCTGGTAGAACCTCTCTGACGAACGCGTGTCCGATCTCGATCGGATGCCCTCTTCTGTCATAGTCGGACCACGACTCAGCCAACTGCACGCAGAGATGCTTGAGCGCCTCGTGACGATCCTCGTAGGGCATTGTACTAGGCCAGACCCATTGGACGCTCAGCGGCGTCTCGCCCCACCCAACCGCGGTGCGGCCTCGCGCATCACGCACCCGTAGACACGCGCGGGCGCATGTCACGTACGTAGCGATCTCCCGCCCGAACTTGAGTGGTACTCGAGTCTCGACAGGAAGGAAGTAGAGCGCAGCAGCGGTTACCCGGACATCGGTGAGTCTGGACATAGATCTACCCTCCGGCAGCAATTGGCCCTCATCTATCGGCAGTGCTCGAACAGCTTCCGAGTTTGGTATGCGCTTCGCATCCGCCATTCGCGCAACTCCTCCAGGAGCCAATCCTTCTCAGCGCGATGCCGCGGTTCATCCCACAGATTGTGCGTCTCAGTCGGGTCGTTCGCCAGATCGAACAACTGCCCGTACGGTGCATCGAGGAAGTGAACGAGTTTCCAATCCCTGGTGCGCACCATTGTCATAAACTCCGCCTCACGCAGGATGCCGTCACGCCCGTGCTCGGAGAAAACCCTGTTACGCCCCGCCCACTCACTGCCAGTCAACGCCGGCGCCAGCGATTGCGCCTCCATAGACGCAGGCCGTGCCACCCCGGCCAACTCGAGGATGGTTGGCCCGATGTCCATCATCTGGCACAGCCCATCGCGATGGAGTCCGGCCACTGCACGACCGGGAGCCCAGATCAACAGCGGCACGCGAGTTACAGCGTCATACATGGTCCACTTCTGACTGTGCCCGTGATCGCCGAGACAGTCGCCGTGATCCGAAGTGAATATGACCACCGCATCATCCAGGTATCCGCTCCGATCGAGCGAGGTCAGGATGCGACCTACCTGTTCGTCGATCATTGTGATATTCGCCAAGTAGTAGGCCCGCTGACGATGAAGCTGTGTCCGAGACGGGTCGAGGAGATGCACAATCGAGTCGTGATCGGCCTCCGCGTTGTGCCGCCGCATCGCCTGGAGCGGTGGGGGCTGTGAGGCGAGTTCCTCAGGCGTGAACGTCGGCAGCGGCAGATCCCTGTCCAGATATGGTTCGGCATGGCGCGGCGTAGGGTCATAAGGGGGATGCGGTCCAGCGAAGCCGATCTGCAGAAACAAGGGCCCGTCTGGGCGAGGCTTGGTCTCCAGCCACCAGGTCGCCAACCCTCCGACGAAGACGTCGGAGTGGAGATCCTCCGGCAGCTCCCACTCAAACGCGCCAAGTCGCTCGGCGTAGTCTGGCAACTGGCGGTATAGCTCCCGCTGCTGCTTGACCAGTCCGCGTGCGTGCATCGCCTTATCCCACTCATCGAGGAAGTATCGTCCCTCCAGATACCGATCCTTGTTCTCAACGATGTAGCGCTCGTGGAACCCGGCGCTCGCCTCAAACGGCACGGTATGCATCTTGCCGATGTTGATGCACGTATACCCTTCGGCGGCCAGCCTCTCCACCCACGAATGCTGCCACCGATCCCCGTTCTTGAGCACACCGGTTGTGTGAGGGTGGTAGCCAGTGAACAGGCTGCACCGCGAAGGCACACACGAGGGCGCGGTCACGTGACACTGAGTGAACGCTACTCCCTCCCGTGCCAGACGATCCAGATTCGGAGTGTCCACATATGGGAAACCGAGCGCTCGCACGGTATCGTAGCGCTGTTGATCCGTGATGATGAGTATGATGTTCGGCTGCTTGAGTTGATCTGTCATAGGGCTAGTATGGCCCTGATGCTATCTGGCGTCAAACGCAGAGAGGACCAGCCTAAGTGACCCGACCTAGACGGGGCCTGATCGTACATCGAACCGCCGAAGTCCCAGAATTTTAAGGTTAGCCTATTGACACATGGCGCATTATCTGGTATAGTATCTACACCCTAAGGAAAGCCAACTCGAAGGGGAAGGCAGACCAAAGGGTAGGGAAGCCCCGAGGAATTGGATGGTGGCTTCACAGATCTGAAGTCAAGTTCAAAGAGTGGAAAGTAGGGCGAGAAATCGTCAGATAGGAAACTCGGAGAACAGAGACAGAAGACCTCTCGGAGTAATGAGGCTTCTAAGATCAACCGAAAAGCGGAAACTCGAAAGGGGGACCGCCAAAGGAAGATCAAAGGAGCGGAGCATCGAGAGAGACCCGAAAGGGTTCAGTGAAGAAGAGCCGGAAGGTTACTTGGGGCTCCCGCTTTTTGTGCGTCCAAAGAGCCCCCCGGCTGTTTGTATGGCCGGGGGGCTCTTCTTGCCTGGTGAAGTACATCAGACGCGCGCGTTGGCGCAGCGGGCAGCTAGACTGATTCAGTATCAGACTGATGGTTCTGCAGCGTTTCAGCTGCCAGCACCCCGACGAAGGGCAGATTTCGGAATCGCTCACGGTAGTCGAGCCCATATCCCACCACGAAGCGATCCGGTAGGTCAAATCCCGCGTACTTCACTGGGATGTCGATGAGACGATGGTGGGGTTTGTTGAAGAGCACGCAGACGTCGAGGCTCGCTGGATCACGGGTGCGCAGGTTCCGTAACAGATAGTTCAGTGTCAGCCCGGTATCCACGACATCCTCGACAAAGAGCACATGCCGCCCAGTGATCGATGCTTCCAGATCCTTGATCAGCCGGACAACGCCCATTCCTCCGGGCCCGTATTTCGAGACCGCGATGCAGTCCATCTCGATCGGTATGGTGATGGCCCGCTGCAGATCGGCCAGGAAGACCACGACGCCCTTCAGAACCCCCACCAGCAGAGGGTTCAGTCCAGCGTAATCGCGCGAGATTGCAGCGCCCATCTCGCGCACTTTCTGGTGCAGCTCACTCTCAGTGATGAGCACCTCCGAGATCGACGGCGCCAGCCCTCCATACTCATCCAGGCTATACCAGCTCACGGAGTTCCTCCCTCCACATCAGCGTCTGAGTCGGGCCCATCTCTCTCAGTCTGCGCTTCTGTCCCGATGATTGGCGCCGCCTGACTGTCGAGTCCATACTTGATCATCAGTTCGCGGAGGTCCTTCCGCTTGAACAACTTGACATTCACGTCCGGGTATAGTTCCTGCATTCGGCGGAGACGCCGATTCTTGTACCTGGCCAGTTTCGGCCGCAGCGTTGTGAGCTCGACGTACAAGTCCTGATCAGGGAGATAGAAGTCTGGTGAGAACGCCTCGGTGACATTCCCGTCAGCGTCCCACTCGAGGGGAAAGGTCCGCGGTTCGTACATCCAGGCTATGCCGTAGAAATCCAATATGCGAGCAAACGCCTCCTCAGTCGGATGGGAGAACGGAGATCGCCTCTCGTCAGATTCACTCAATGATGTGCTCCCGATGCAGTCAGGGTTCCTCAGTGTCTCTGCTTCAGCCAGGCGACCGATTCACAGATCAGGTCGGCCGCTGCCTCCGCTGTGTAGCGTGCCGTGTTGATGACGATGTCATACAGCTCCGGGTCGTCCCACCGGACGTGGTAGAACCTCCGCAGGTAGTCACGCCGCGATCGGTCACTGGTCTCCACCTGGATCCGCGCAGCCTGTTGTGGAACGCTGTGGCGCGTAGCGACCCGCTCGACACGGACGTCGAACGGAGCGATCACCCGCGCGTGCAGTACGCAAGGCGCCGCGTGGAGGATGGCCTGCCCTGCCCGACCTACGATGATGACTTCGCCCGCCTCCACCAGCTCATACATGACCTGTGCCATCGCTGTTCGGTAGGCTCGATGAGCTCTCAGGCTCGGCCGCACACCCAACAGTCCCAGGTCATCGATGGCAGCCAGGGCCGTCTCGCCAGCGCCAGCGCGCCGGCCAGCCTCATTGATCAGCTCGCGCCACACGACGCGATACCCCAGGTACTCCCCGACGATCTCGGCAACCTGAGTGCCCAAGCTACCCAACTGACGGGAAATCGTGATCGCGGTCACAGGCGCCTCCGGTTGATCGCTGACTCCCTCCGCCCTGCCTACCGTCCGCGATTATACTAGCATGCCACGACGCCGCAAGCCGGGCGATGCGTGCCCCCCGGTTCATCTCGGGCATGCATCGATCCGCACATCATCCAGGTACACGACGTTTGTCTCACCGCTCCCATCACCGTAGACGCTGAAGAACAGCCGCACACTCTGGCCTGCGAAGGCGCTGACATCGTGTTCCCGTCGTATCCACATCTGATCGTTATCGCGCGTGTAGTTCACCAGGAAATGCGGTGCGCCCGCCGCATCCCGTATCCAGACGTACTGCCTGTCAGCCGTGTCGCAGTCGACGCATGTGGGGTTGACCCAGTAGCTCAGCATCGCCTCGAATCCGACCGGTATGGTGATGACTTGCGAAGCCGAGGCATAGTACGTCGGCTCCGAGGGGGCGATCCGCATCGCCCGCGTGCCGCTGTGGACTATCTCGGAGGTGAACGCTGCGCCATTCAGCAGAATCCATCCGTCCTCGGCCTCGAACTCGCCATTCACGACGATATTTCGACAGCCGGGACGCAGGATGATGGGCGCGAATGTTAGCCGATCGCGCACTGGCGGGCAATCGTCGGATACGAAAGTCTCTGCAAACGACGCGGTCCCAGCAACAGCGCTTCCGTCACTGTACGTATCGTCCGCCAGATCGCTATCGCGGCCCTGAAAGCATGCGTGAGGCCCGACGACACTGTCCTTGAACAACCTCATTGACCAGCCATCGGGCATCTCAACCGATCGGGCCCGCGCATCGAAGAGATTGACGAGCGACACGAGACCAAGGCGTGTCACGGTGAACACCTCGCCGGTGTATCCAACACCATCGTACAGCCGTACGATACCCGGCAGGACCCGCAGGGTTGATGGCATACCCCAGGCCCCCCCGTTGATCGTGGGTGTACACGGCGCGCACGCACGCACCGACCAGTAGAGCGTCTCCCCATCTCGTTCTGCCGGCACGGTCAACACCGCGCTCGCGCCCGAGACGATCTCATCGTGGACAATGGCGCCGCTGTCGTCCATGTCCGGCGTCGTCTTGATGCGGAGGTTGTATCCTTCCGGGGTGCATCCCGAAGACGGTCCCCAAGTCGGTGTGATCACACGGCTCAGCCCAATCTGGACTGTACCAGACGGCGGTGAGGTCAACGCGGGCGCCGAGCATGCATTGCCGAAGACCGCCATGCCGCTCCGCTGTGGGTTTCCGGGCACGCACGACGTCCACGCCTTCATCAGCGTCTCCTGCGTCATCGTCTTGTTGTCGCCGTCCGACGATGTATAGAATGCCGGGTCGTCGTAGGACACCAATCCATCCGGCCGAATGCCCTGAAAAACGATGAAATGATCGTACGCGTACTCAGAGGCCTCGTGGCCGGGAAGACTTCGATAGTGCACGAGCAGAACCACTGGCTGCCCCAACGAGATCCACGCCGTGAGATCGTCGATGGTCAGGCCGGTATACATTGGCGTCGCATCCAGGCCCGCGTGCTCCTGCGCATACCAGCGCAGATCACTGTAGTTTACGCCTCCCCAGCAGATCGTCTCGCCATTGTGGAACTCGGCGTTGATTGCACGCCGAATCGTGTCATTGGAGTGGTTGACTCCCAGATATTGCATCGAGATGCCGAGTGAAGATGGGCCGCAGTTCGTGCTCCCACAGACGCCTTCGAACTGCGTGCGCCAGGGGGTGTCGATCGTGCCCGTAATGATTGCCGCGGTCGATGCTGGGGCGACTCCATCGATCGACGCCGCCAGTTCGAGGACTACGCCCTCTCCCCCGAGTCCCGCACCGCCCGGATCGATCACGTGGATGCCGCGGCGTGTCTGCCACGCCAATCTCCCATCGGGAAGCCACGCCCAGCCCACCACCGGTTCTGCATCGCCATCGACGCGCCGCGCCGCATGGCCGACCCGATCGCCGACCCAGAGGCCGCCACCCAACCGGCGTGTGGCCAGTCGGGTTCCATCCGGAGACCACGCGAACTCGGTCACACCTCCCAGCAGCGTGCGGAACCCACCACCATCGGACGCCAGCGCCAGGTCGGTCCGGCCGTCTGCAGCCGGCATGAGCACACCTAGTCCGCCTGAAGGGGCGTAAGCCAGTGGAGTGTCGATCGGTAGCTCGATCCCCATTGGTTCGGCCTCGCCAGTATCGGAGTCGATCGTCCACACCGACTGGACGCCACCGCGCCACAGCAGCACCGCCAGCCGATCACCGTTCTGAGACCAGGCCGGCCGAGGAACGCCGATCCCGCGAAGCGACATACCCACAGCAACGACCCGGGCCGTGGGCTGCTCATTGCTGCCATCCCCGAGATCGCAGACGAACAGTCGCTCGTCCGCGACGAAGGCCAACCGGCGCGCACTTCCTGACCAGGCCGGTTCGCTGGCCGGTCCTGTGCTTGTCCCCACGATCACGTCGAAGCCGCCATCTGTGGCGGCAATCCGGATATCGACGGGAGGCGCCGCACTCGGTTGTCCGGACGGTCTGGCCGACAGATAGGCGATCCAGCGGCCATCGGGCGACAGCCTCGGACTGAACGCACGCCCCGACTCGGTGATGCGGGTCGAAGCGTTGCGCGTCAGATCGACGAACCAGATATCCCCCTCGCGCACAAAGGCGAATCCAGCCGTGACACGATCGGATTCGGCGCGTGGCGCGGAGCGAGGGAGCATCCCAATCGGCGCAGGCGAACTGCCTTCCGATGCGAATGACGCCCCGCTGGTGACAAGCACCAGCATCACCACCATCACGACTGTAGCTGGCTTGGTCATCCCGTGCTCCTGTGATCAGGGGCGCGATCGACGGCATATCTAGAGCTGAGAGCGCAGCGCTGCAAGCAGAATGCCTTGACGCGGCCACAGATTTCGGCCAGTATGCGCTAACTGGCGTCGGGTGTCAAGCAACCCCACTCCACGCCACTCAGAAGCGCCGCCAGTTCGACTCTGCCTCAGCGAATCGGCCCACTTGACACCAGTTGCCTCCGATGGTACAAACAAAGGCACGTACCCGGCATCTGTGGAAGGAGTGAGCAGTGAAGTATCGCGATTTCGGGAAGACAGGTGTGCGTGTTTCTGCGCTGGGTTTTGGCGCTATGAGGCTGCCTCACGAAGACAGCGAGGACGAGATTGACCGGCCGGTAGCAATTGAGTTGATGCAGTATGCGTTCGATCGCGGCGTGAACTACGTCGATACTGCGTACGCCTATCACGGTGGCAACAGCGAGCTCGTTGTCGGTGAGGCGCTGGCCAACGGCTATCGCGAACGCGTCTATCTAGCAACGAAAATGCCAGTGTGGGAGGTTGAATCCTATACCGATTTCGATCGGCTCCTGGACGAGCAGCTCGCCAAGCTCGGGGTAGACTACCTTGACTTCTATCTGCTGCATGCTCTGCGCGGTCCGCGCTGGGACAAGGTGCGCGATCTGGGCGTGCTCGACTGGGTCCGACGTCCACTGAGCGACGGACGGATTCGACACCTCGGCTTCTCGTTCCACGACTCGTACGATCGCTTCGTCGAAATCCTGGCGGAGTACGACTGGGAGTTCTGTCAGGTTCAGTACAACATCCTGTGCGAAGACGTGCAGGCGGGCACCCGGGGCGTCACGTATGCCGCCGAGAATGGAGTAGCCCTGGTTATCATGGAACCGCTCTATGGCGGGAGCCTGGCTCAGCCGCCTGACGTCGTCCGAGCAGTGCTCGAGGCGGACGGTTCTTCACACAGCATTGTTGATCTGGCTCTGCGTTGGCTTTGGGACAAGCCCGAGATCGGTGTCGTCCTCAGCGGTATGAACACGCTCGAGCAGGTTCAGCAGAACCTACTGAGCGCCGAACGGTCCGGTGTGGGCTCGCTCTCTCCAGATGAACGCGAGCTGATCGGCCGAATCCAAGACGCCTATCGCACGCTCAGCCCCGTGCCCTGTACGAAGTGTCGTTACTGCATGCCGTGCCCTAACGGAGTCGACATCCCTCGCAACTTCGAGATGTACAATCAGGCGATGCTCCACGAACCCGGCAGAACAGTGAATCGAATCAACTACGCGCATATGACCGAGGCCGAGCGCGCGGCAGCGTGTATCGCATGTCGCGAGTGTGAGGAGCAGTGCCCGCAGGGTATCGAGATCAGTGCCTGGATGCCCAAGGTTGACGAGCTGCTTCGCGAACAAGGAGGCTGACTCATGTCTACTGATACCGAGCGCAAGAAAGTCTCACTCCCTGCCCTCTACAGGATGAAAGCGGACGGCAGACCGATTGTGATGCTGACCTGTTACGACTATCCGACGGCCCACTTCCAGGACCAGGCGGGGGTCGATATGATCCTCGTGGGTGACAGCCTCGGTATGACGATGCTCGGGTACGAGACCACTCTGCCCGTCACGATGGATGACATGATCCGTCACGCTCAGGCCGTGCGACGGGGTGCGCCGCACGTGTGGCTCGTCGGCGACATGCCGTATATGAGCTACCAACCCTCGACGGAGGCCGCCATCCGCAATGCCGGTCGCTTTATGGCCGAAGCGGGGTGCGATGCCGTCAAGCTAGAGGGCGGACGGGAAATGGCGGATCGGGTTGCCGCGATCGTCGCATCCGGCATACCCGTCATGGGCCACCTGGGCCTCACGCCTCAGAGCGCCGGGGCGCTGGGCGGATTCCGGCTTCAGGGCAAGGATGCACACAAAGCCAAGCGTATCATCGATGATGTCGCCATTCTGATCGACGCAGGCGCGTTCGCAGTGCTTCTGGAACTGGTTCCCGAGCAAGTCTGCCGCATCGCCGCTGAGCGCAGTAAGGAGGCGATCATCATCGGGTTGGGATCCGGCCCAGCCGCTGACGGTCAGCTCCTCATCTATCACGACATGTTCGGTCTCTATCCGCACTTCCGACCGCGTATGGCCAAGATGTACGCCGATGCCGGGAAGATCATTCTCGACGGGATCAGGCAGTATCGAGCCGAGGTGACCGACGGGGAGTTCCCACAGCCTGAGAACTGGTTCGGCATGAAGGCTGATGAGTACGATGACCTCGTGCGCTTGCTCGGTGGAGACCCAACATAGAAGGATGTTGAGTCGGACGGTCGACCTACGACAGTCCGAGTTCCAGCATCCGATCCCGAGGTCCCAGGTAGGCGCCCTGCTCAAGCAGCGTCGTCTGCACGTCGCGGACCGGAACCGCCGCCGGGCGAACGCCTGACCGCGCGGCGACTGCCGCCATCGCACCGGCCGCCTGTCCGAGTACCATACAGTCCATCATACCTCGAAGCAGTTTCAGCGGCGCAGTGGATGCGCTCTTGCCGCTGCAAACGAGGAGACCCTCGATCTCCTGAGGCAGCAGAATGCCGGACGGGATGTCACGCGTCTGTGCGGCAAAGAATCTTCCGGTGTCTGCGAACCGGACATCTACCAACGCGCATCCGATCACGTCGCGGCATCGCACTGGCCGCTCTTCCGGGACGCAGACATCGGTGTACGTAGCCCTTCCTTCGATCGCCCGGCTGGTTCTTATGCCCAAATCGGTCGCCATCTGGACGATGTTGGCCTGTCCAAAGCCAGGCACGTGCGTGCGAAAGAAGTCAGCCACGTAGTAACAGGCTTCCTCGCACGCGAGCGTAGCCCGCGACAGCGAGACTGTGTCCAGTGATGTGACGGTATAGAAGTTGGAGTTGACGATGACCGTGTCCAGGCCGCGCAGCCCGTACAGCCCTGCAGCGTCCAGAGACCACAGTTCGCCTCGGTCTCGGACGAACTCTCCGCACACGATGGCGTGTTGGAAGATGTCCCACACGCGCCCCCCTCCGTGAGGGAAGAAGAAGATGCCCCTCTCGACCCAGTTCCGCTCGAACTCGGTGAAGCCCTTTACCATGTCCATGCCAACGGGGAAGGTCTCTGGCTGGTTCCTGAAGTGCTGGTACAGCGCTTCCAGATTAGCGCCGCCCATCTTGAACTCCAAGCTGGCTGTTCCATCCTCCCAGCGCATCGGGCACCCCGCCCGGAACGCCAGATCGGCCTCGCCGGTCGCGTCGACAACCACAGCGGCCAGGATTGCCCCTCGCCCCGTCTTCGTCTCGATGAACACTCCGCGTGCATCGCCACTATCTACAATGGGTCGGACCGCAGGCGCGTGGGTCAACACGGTCACGCCCTCCTCCTGGAGCATCTTCCCAAGCAGGTACCTAAGCCTCTCCGAATCGACCACGACCCCGGGCACCTCGCGGCTGCACCACTGGTCGCTGGCGCCCCCGATGGCAACCAGACGATTCACGATCTCCAGAGGAATGCCGCCCGACACCGGCTGTCCCGCGTTGTCCAGGAAATGGTTGCCGATGTTGGCCATCAGCCCGGCCGTTGCCACACCGCCCAGAATCCCGTTGCGCTCCAGGAGTATGACCTGCGAGCCAGCCCGCCGGGCGGCCAGCGCGGCGGCGCAACCGGACACGCCTCCTCCCGCCACCACTACATCGGTGCGCGCGCAGACCGGTATCTGTCGTCCAGGTTCGTAGATCTGTTCCAGACCGTCCATCGGACTACCTCCCATAAATGCCCGAGTCCTACACAGCGGCGCTGTCGGACAATCACGCTGCTGCGCCCGTGTCGGACCGGTCGCAGGCCTTGTCGCATTCTACTATCGACTGACCTGGGGGGCAACGGACCACGCGCTTCCGGTCGATCTCGCGCGCCCTCAGCAGGAGGCCGCGTCGTGGGTGGCGGCGGTATGGCAGCTTCCCGTCTGTGTCCATCGGTGGTAGAATCTAACGCAGCCTGTTGAGGGTAGCCTGAACACCAAGCACTGAGGAGAGGGCCTTGACCATCCAGATTGCGCTGCTTCTGTCAGCCATTGTGGCAGCCATGGTGCTGTTCTCCATCGACAGGATCCCAACTGATGTCACTGCCTTGAGTGTCCTGATGTTCGTCATCCTGACAGGTCTCTTGCCGGCTGAGGCCGCCTTTGCGGGGTTCGGCAGTGATCCCGTCCTGATGATCCTCGGGCTGCTGATTCTGATGGCTGCACTCGCACATACCGGTGTCACAGATCTTGTCGGGCGCGAGATTATGCGCCGCACGGGGTCGAATGCCGACCACATCCTCCTTCTGGTGATGGTGGCCGCGATCCTCATCGGCGCCTTCATGAGCAACACGGCAGCCACGGCGTTCTTCCTCCCCATCACCATCGGGCTGGCTCGAAGCGCCCGAATCAGTCCTGCGCGCCTGCTGATGCCGCTGGCATTCTCGTCCATCCTGGCCGGCTCCCTCACCCTGATCGGGACGTCCACCAACATGGTGGTAAGTGGCCTGATGGTTCAGTACGGGCTGGACCCCATCACGATGTTCGAGCTGACGCCGGCAGGGCTGCCCATTGCCCTCGTCGGTATGGTCTACCTGTTCGTCGTGGGGCGCCGCCTCATTCCAGACCGCATCGAACCCGACGCACTTGCCGGTCCGGAAACCGGACTCTACTTCACAGAGCTCGTGTTGCGTCCGGATTCACCGTTGGTGGGGCAGACACTGGCCGCCTCGGCCCTGGGACGCGACCTCGATCTCAAGGTGATCCGAATCGTGCGCGACCGGACTCGCTTTGTCCTGCCGCGGGCCGAGACGCGCCTGCGGGTGGAAGATGTGCTCCTGGTGGAGGGAGATCGCGAGAACATCCTGCGCATCAGGGCGACATCGGGCCTCGATATCCGTCCTGATGTCAAGTTCGCCCTCTCAGACGGCCAGGCCGAGGGGGTCTTCCTGACTGACGTGATCATCACTCCGGGTTCCCCGCTGATCGGCAGGACGTTGCAGGGCTTGCGATTCCGCGATCAGTACCAGCTCCAGGTATTGGCCGTCGAGCGACACGGTGAGCGACTCACTGGCCGGCTCAGCCGGGCCCGGCTACGCACAGGAGACGTCCTTGTCGTCCAGGGGGATCGCCGTCGTATCGAAGCGTTGGAGCGGGAAGGCGTGTTTCGGCTCCTGGGAACCTCGGTTGAGCGGCTTCCGAATCAGGCCCGAGCGCCTGCAGCCACAACCATCTTCATCGGGACACTCGTCCTGGCAACGACAGGGCTGGTTCCTCTGTCCGTGGCCATGGTACTCGGGGCGCTCTTGGTGCTGGCAACCCGATGTATTACGCCGGAGGAAGCCTACAGAGAGGTGAATTGGAGCGTGCTCATCTTGGTCGCCTGCATGTTGGCGCTGGGCGCGGCGATGGAGAGCACTGGCACAGCCGCCTACCTGGCCGAGCAGATCGTGCGATTCGCTCGCCAGGTTCAACCCGCTTGGCTGCTGCTCGGATTCTACCTGCTGACCATGCTACTGACCCAGCCTATGTCCAACCAGGCATCCGCGGCCGTGGTGTTACCCGTGGCGCTCCGTACAGCCACGCAGATGGGACTCAACCCACGGAGCTTCGCCATCATCATCGCACTGGCGGCCAGCAGCTCCTTTCTCACACCGCTCGAACCGGCCTGCCTGCTTGTGTATGGGCCCGGGCGCTACAAGTTCTTCGACTTCGTCAAAGTGGGCCTGCCGCTCACAATCCTCATCGCCGGAGTGTGTCTCGGACTGGTTCTTGTTCTCTGGCCAGTCTCCGTCTGAGGAGCGCGGATCCTCACGTCCACTGCGCCCTGCCGGCTGTAGCGTGGGAGCGCCGGCTCGAGCTCGCGCTAGAGCGGAATGGGCGGGCGCGGCGCAGAGGAGGCGTCCTCCGACGGCGGGGGGG
This sequence comes from Chloroflexota bacterium, assembly GCA_012514315.1. Classification (GTDB taxonomy): domain Bacteria; phylum Chloroflexota; class Anaerolineae; order B4-G1; family B4-G1; genus JAAZAN01. Next base: position 32,342 of record JAAZAN010000096.1, on the reverse strand, counting down.
CTGTCTGGCCTTCGAGGGGCGGTGGAGCTGCTTCGTCCGCCATCACTGCGGCAGCGTGGCCTTCCTGTGTAGGCGCCGGGTCAGTCGCTGGCATGCGTACGCTGTAGCCTCGTTCAGCGAACTCCTGGATCTCGACCGTGTCAAGCCATCGCGGGAGACGGCGCACCAACCGTCGGACGCGCTCTCCGGAGCCATCGGACTGGATCGCCCGGTCTAGCGCAATGTATCGTTTGAGTCGGAAATCCATGCGCTGGCGGCTCACCTGCAAGGTCAGCGAGAAGAGAACCAGCCAGGACCCCAGACCAAGCAGCGGATAGAGCATCAGGTGATTGGTCCTTACGTCCAGTATGGCGACGAGCATACCGGCCGCCAGAACAGGCGCCGTCTCCCAGAACGCGATTGCCACAGCCCGGCGCCATTTATCCTGCGCCGAGGCTTCAAGCAACGTGTAGGGCCCTGTGTAGCGCCGATGCAACAGGAAAGCCTGTGCCCACATCAGCATAGTCACGATTGCCAGAGCTGCGACAACGGCGGCTACAACCCATCCCTCCGGCAGTGTCTCGACAGGCATCTTCAGCACGGATAACCCCTCGCGCAGCACGTTGCCCTCTCCTTTGAGATCTCATTCACTCGGCTCAGGCCTGATCGGAGCGCCCTGTTCGCAGGCGCGCCAAGGACGATCGGATTGTAGCACTTTGCGCGCAGACACACAAATGATCGTTCTGTCTGCGAATGTGCGCTTCGATCCGGGGGTAGGCCTTGCCAACCGGAGAGCAGCCGCATCGTATTGGTCCCGTACCGCCAGACTGCGTACACCCGCCTACAGGACACTGTGCTCGGTGCGGGATATGATCTCGTTCTGGAGAGACTCGCTCAGGTCACAGAAGTAGTCGCTGTATCCAGCCACCCGCACAATGAGGTCTCTGAATCGATCAGGATCGCGCTGCGCAGCTCGCAGTATGGACGCGTCAACCACATTGAACTGAATGTGGTGTCCGTTCATCGCGAAGTATGACCTCACCAGGTATCCGACATTGTCCAGGTCCTCGTCCTTGGCCAGCAGCGAGGGCGTCAGCTTCTGGTTGAGTAAGGTGCCGCCTGTGCGCACGTGGTCGAGCTTGGCTGCCGAGCGCAACACGGCGGTTGGGCCATGGCGATCGGCGCCCTGAACCGGCGATATGCCCTCCGAAAGCGGCTCGCCGGACCTGCGCCCATCTGGCATCGCTCCAGTGACCGCTCCAAAGTATACGTGGACCGTCGTCGGCAGCATGTTGATGTGATAGTGTCCGCCCCGAGTGTTGGGGCGGTCCTCCACGGCCTGGTAGTAGATCTCGAAGATGGCCTGCATCACACTGTCCGCGTAGTCGTCATCATTGCCGTACTTCGGCGTCCGGTTCATCAGCATGCCGTGCAACCGCTCAAAACCATCGAAGTCAGCTTCCAGAACAGTCATCAGCTCTGCCATGCTGAGTGAACGCTCATCGAACACGTGGCGCCGGATAGAGGTCAGCTCATCGGTGATCGAACCCAGACCAACTCCTTGAATGTAGCTCGTGTTGTACCGCGCGCCGCCGTCGTGATAGTCCTTACCCTGTGGAATGCAGTCATCGATCAACAGCGACAGGAACGGGCATGGCATCATGCTGGCATACATCCGTTCGATCGCGTTGTTGCCCCGCACCTTCACGTCGACCAGGTGGTTCACCTGAGCAGAGTACGCCTTCAGCAAGTCTTCGAACGTCTCAAATGAAGTCGGCGCTCCCGTCGCGAGCCCCACCCTCTCACCCGATCGTGGATCCACGCCGTCGTGCAGTGTGAGTTCAAGTACTTTGGGCAGGTTGAAGTAGCCCGTCAGATTGTAGTTCTCTTTGCCGAAAGCTCCTACCTCAACGCAGCCACTGGAGCCGCCACTGCGCGCATCCATCAACGATTTGCCCTGTCGCAGGAGCTCCTGCACGATCAGGTCCGCATTGAAGATCGACGGCTGGCCAAAGCCCGTGCGGATCACGCGGCCGGCCCGCTTGATGAACGGGTCTGGACTGAGCCTACTCACCTGAATCGATGCGCTGGGCTGGATCAGTCGCATCTCCTCAACCACATCCAGCAGTAGGTACGTGACCTCGTTGACGCCGTCAGATCCGTCAGGACGCAAGCCGCCCAGGTTGATCTGGGCGAAGTCCGTGTAGGTGCCGCTCTCTTCGGCTGTTACGCCAACCTTGGGCGGGGCCGGTTGGTTATTGAACTTGATCCAAAGACATTGCAGCAGCTCCTCTGCCGCATTTCGTGTCAACGTCCCGTCCGCCAGTCCCTGCTGATAGAACGGCAGAAGATGCTGATCAAGCCTGCCCGGTGAGAACGAATCCCATGTATTCAATTCGGTCGTGACACCCAGGTGCACGAACCAGTAGCTCTGCAGCGCTTCCCAGAAGTCACGCGGAGCGTGGGCCGGAACGTGCATACACACGCTGGCGATCCGGAGTAGCTCAGAGCGACGGGTTGGGTCCATCTCCAGCACAGCCAGCTCCCGCGCACGCTCGGCGTAACGCTGCGCCATACGCAGCAGGGCATCGATGCAGATGAGCATGGCCCGCAGTTCATTCTGCCTGGCGTATGCTTCCGGATCTGACAGGGGGTCGATCCGGGCCAGCGCGTGCTCTATCTGAACCCTGAAGTCGAGAAAGCCGCGTCTGTAGATTTTGTCGTCTAGAACGGTATGGCCCGGGGCGCGCTGCTCCATGAATTCCGTGAAGACGCCGGCCTCATACGCAGCAATCCACTCGGGCGTCATCTCGGAGAAGATCAAATCGCGCATGGAACGCCCGCGCCAGAACGGAATCACGATCTCATCGTACGTCCGGCGAGCCTCTGATGAGACACGAAACGGGATCTTCTGACGCGAGTTCAGGATATCGAGATCAGCGAGACTGTGGCAGCATAGCTCGGGGTAAGTTGGCGTTGCCTTGGGAGCAGGTCCTTTCTCGCCCACGATCAGCTCATCTGGGCTCAGGTAGAGCGTCCTGTGCTCCATCAGGTACGCGAAGGCCTGCGCGCGCAGCAGTGGAGGCGCCAGGAGCGCGTGCTGATGCTCGCGGTAGAACGCCGTGACAAGCTCAGCTCGTTCGGTCGATATCGAGGGCACGGCGGCCAGGCTCTCAGCGCGCAGCCGCGTCACTCGCTCACTTATCGGCATAGGGCGCCCCCACTCCTCTTGTCAGCAGGCTCACGGGACCCAATTCGGTCCTAGAGCGAAGGAATCCACACTCGCATTGGATGTGCGCCACGGTTGGCCCAGGCATAGTAAGGCACAGCCATCAACATAGCCCTGTTGCGCAGCGATGTCGTCTGCGCACCCACCATCCTGTACAGCACGTCATCCCAGTCGATTGGATCTACCACCGCCCCCGGCGCCAGCACAGCCATCACGCCATCCAGCACGTCACCCCGCCACACAGCCTCTGTCGGGGCCTCGGCGTCGATCCTCAGGTCCAGCAGCTCAGCTCCTGTCTGCTGATCCACCGCCTCAAGACAATAGACGAGCGGTCCCCGCTCGATCGCCACGCAGCCGCGAATCGCGTCGATACGGGGATGGGGTTCAATCAGCCGCACGGGCAAGGGGATGGACAGCTCCGCCACATCGCCAGTGCACCAACTGCGTTCGATTCGCCCGTACCTTCCCCGAGCGCCTGCGCCATCTACCGGCTCGCCGTTTACGCATAGAGTGGCCTGGTTGCACCATCCCGGTATACGTACCGCCAGCGTCCATGCTGTGGCGGGCGTCTGCTCGATCACGATGCGGACATGGCCATCCCACGGATAGTCTGTGGCTATCCGCAGCTTCACCGTCCCGACAGCCGACATCTCGACGTTGGCCTCCAGCGGCATGAACTGATGCACCTGGACGCCGGCATCGTCACTCGACAACGCGTAGTGCCCGACCAACGCCATCTGCCGCATCACGTTCGGTGGGCAGCAGGCACAGCCGTACCATTCGGGTCGCTCGATTCCGCCGCGGCTCTGGAGTACATTCACGTAGAAGTAGCGAGCTCCGTCGAGAGAGACGCCGCTCAAGAAGCCGTTGTAGAGTGATCGCTCAAGCAGGTCGGCATAGCGAGCATGTCCCGTCGCCAGGAGCATACGCCAGTTCCACATCATCGCCGCAATCGCGGCGCAGGTCTCGCAGTAGCAGTGATCGCTCGTCAAGTCGTATGCAGGGCCAAACGCCTCTCCGTCCGGTTGAGCACCGAACCCGCCGATCACGTGCGCCTTGCGGAACGCCATATCCTCCCACAGCCGTTCCATTGCGGCGAGTAGCGTCCTGTCCCCTGTCTCGAGGTACACGTCGGTCGCACCCGCCGTGAGGTACAACTGCCGCACCGCGTGCCCCTCAACCACCATCGCCTCACGCACGGGCACACGGTCCTGGTGGTACTGCGGGCCCCACAGCCCGTGGCCGCGCATCCGGCCCTTCCCACGCTGATCGACGAAAAAGGACGCCAGGTCAAGATATCGCGTCTCGCCGCACTCGCGGTACAACTCGACGAGTGCCAGTTCGATCTCTGGATGGCCGGGCGCTCCGTCCCGCCTGCCCGGCCCAAACACCGAGTCGATGTGATCAGCGAACCGCGTCGCAACCTCGAACAGCGTGTCCTTCCCGGTCGCGCGCCGATGCGCCACAGCAGCCTCGAACAGATGCCCAGCACAGTACAGCTCATGATCGTGATCCAGGTTCGTCCAACGCTGGGTTGGCTTATTCACCTGATAATAGGAGTTGACGTAACCATCCGGCATCTGCACTGCAGTGAGAAGATCGATCAACTCATCGACCTGCTGTTCAAGCTCTGCATCCGGGCGGATGGCCAAGTCGCTCGCGGCAGCCTCCAACCATTTGTAGACATCCGAATCCATGAAGACGGGCCCTCGGTAACAGCCCTCACCATTCCCGACGGCGAGTCTCAGGTTGTTGATGTTACCAGACTGCTCCAGCATGCGCCATCCGTGCCGTATGCTGACCCCACGATTGATCGCCTGGCGGCGGCGCCAGAAACCATCCGTGATGGCGGCAGTACCCAGTGGCAGCGAGCGCCAGCGTGCGTACGGGCTAGAGCGAGTCGCAATGTGCATCTCAGTCCTCCTGCTCACGCAGAATCGGTCGGTTACGTGTGGCATTATAGCATTGTAGAATCGTTGACGACAAGTCGTCACATCAGCCTCAGCAAGTTGCCGTTATCGTCAACCCGCGCTAGAATATGCAGGTTATGCTCACACTGGAGGAGGAGACCTACACCTATGGCAGATAAGCTTACGCCGCGCAGCGAAGACTACAGCAAATGGTACAACGAGATCGTCCCTCGCGCAGGACTCGCCGATTACGCGCCCGTCCGAGGTTGTATGGTGATTATGCCCTACGGTTACGCTCTCTGGGAGAACATCCGGGCTGATCTGGACCGGCGCTTCAAGGAGACCGGACACGTCAACGCCTACTTCCCACTATTCATCCCGATGAGCTTCCTTGAGAAGGAAGCGGAGCATGTCGAGGGGTTCTCACCGGAGCTCGCTGTCGTCACACACGGTGGCGGCAAGGAGTTGGAGGAACCACTGGTGGTCAGGCCGACATCGGAGACGGTCATTGGTGCGCTCTACTCCAAGTGGATTCAGTCCTACCGCGATCTTCCGGTGCTCATCAACCAGTGGGCCAACGTCGTTCGTTGGGAGAAGCGGCCACGGCTTTTCCTGCGCACGACCGAGTTTCTGTGGCAGGAGGGGCATACGGCTCACGCCACCCGCGAGGAGGCTGAGGAAGAGACCATCCGAATGCTCAACGTGTATGCCGACTTCGCCGAACAGACAGCGGCAATTCCTGTGATCCGAGGGCGCAAGAGCGAGAGTGAGAAGTTCGCCGGCGGGGTGGCGAGTTACACCATCGAGGCGATGATGGGGAACTGCTGGGCGCTGCAATCAGCCACCTCCCACTTCCTGGGGCAGAACTTTGCGAAGGCGTTTGACATCACCTATCTCGACCGCGACAACGTTCTGCAGCATTGCTGGACGACCAGCTGGGGGCTCAGCACTCGGATGGTCGGTGCTGTGATCATGGCCCACGGTGATGATCAGGGCCTGATGCTCCCACCGAGGCTGGCGCCCATCCAAGTCGTGGTCGTGCCGATCTGGAAAGAGGACGCACAGCGCGCGACGGTGATGGCCGCCGTCGAGGAGATCCAGCGCTCGCTGAGCGACGTTCGCGTGGAAGTTGACGCCAGGGACGAGTACAGCCCGGGCTGGAAGTTCAATGAGTGGGAGCTCAAGGGTGTGCCCGTTCGAGTGGAGATCGGCCCGCGCGATGTGGAAAAGGGGCAGGCCGTCCTCTCGCGACGGGATGTCAGCGGGAAGGCGGGGAAGTCATTCGTACCGCTAGAGGGATTGGCCCAGGCAGTAATCGATCTGCTCGAAGAGGTTCAGCGCGCGCTGTATGACCGCGCACTGGCTTTTCGCGAGGAGAAGACAGTTGACGTGAGCAACTATGATGACCTGCGAGAGGCTGTCAGCGGTCACTTTGTCAGGGCTTACTGGTGTGGATCACCGGAGGACGAAGCCCGCCTGAAAGAGGACACCAAGGCAACGAGCCGCTGCATCCCGATCGATCAGCACGTCGAGCCCGGTGTGTGTGCAATCTGTGGACAGCCGGCTCAGGAGAAGGCGATATTCGCCCGAGCTTACTGAGTCATTCGCCTCTCCATCGGTTGACAACCGAGCATTCAGTACTATCATGCTGTCCGGTTCATGCGACACACCCAACGGCTGGTTGACGGTGTCCGAGTGGCCAGGCGTCGTCTCGCGTGAGCCTGACATCACTCTACCGTGAGGTGCATAGACATGGATCAGAACATCGAGTTTGTGTCCAACTATGGGGATCTCAGCACAGAGCGGGGCTTCCAGTTTGAGTTCTTCTGCAACAGATGTGGCTCTGGATTCCGAACTCCCTTCAAGGCATGGAGTGTCGGTACCGCATCGGCCGTGCTGGATGCTGCTGGCAGTCTCTTCGGCGGCGTGCTCGGATCGGCTGCCAATGTGGGCGAGCGTGTGCGGTCGGCAGGATGGCAGAAGGCGCATGACGACGCGTTTGGACACGCGCTGGAGGAGATCAAGCCATCTTTCGTTCAGTGCCCGCGGTGTTCGACCTGGGTGTGCCGGAAGGGCTGCTGGAACACCAGACGGGGCCTCTGCAAGGAGTGCGCGCCAGATCTGGGCGTGGAGATGTCGGCCGCTCAATCCACCCGTTCAGTGGAGGAAGTCTGGGCGCATGCAGCTATGGCGGCAGAGGATAAGCATCTGACGAGGGAGGACTGGAGGGAGACGATCCGGGCCACTTGCCCTAACTGCGAAGCGCCTCTCGCGACCAATGCGAAGTTTTGCCCTGAGTGTGGCGCCAAGATCAAGGACGCGGGCCACTGTGCTCAGTGTGGAGCCAAACTGACACCCGGAGCGAAATTCTGCTCGGAATGTGGCGAGAAGGCTGCCTAGATACCAGCGGCTTAGGACGACCTGCCCCAATCCTCACGAGTGCAGGTCGTCCTAAGCCGCTGCCAGTCAGAGCGCGACGAAGTACTGTCGACATAGCAGCGACCGATACAGCGTGCACGACAGGCCTGCCTCGTGCACCCAGTCAAGAAGGCTGCTGCGTAGCGCGGTCCGAAGCGATGCCGCCACCGTCGCCCGAACGTAGGCTCGCCGCGATGGCTTGGCTCGCTACGCGGGCTCTGTGTCCACTGCGGCCTCGCCTGCGGCTAATCTGGCCTTGGCGGGCCAGCCTGAGGGATCAATCATCGCCAGATCGGCGCGACGCAGAACGCTCTTCAGTTGATCAACATCCGTCGTCGCCAGGCTCTCGAATGTGGTGATACCCGCGTCGCGGAGCAGCGCATTCACCTTGGGTCCAATGCCTTCGATCTGCTGAAGATCGTCTTGAACGTCCGCCATCCCATGTATCATGGGCTCACCCGGTGTTTCCTGTCCGCCGATCCGGATTGACGATTCGGTTTCCTCGGACGAATGCTCGCCACGATGCCGCACCCACCACCAGGCAACGAATGCCACAATTCCGGAGACGAGAAACCGCCACAGCAATCTTCTCGGCCTGCCCCACCATCTGTTCCGGACCCGTCTACGTGCCATATCCCACACTCCCCGCGTCTGACGAGACGCTTCACAATACCACAACACCTGCCTGCCGTGCTCCTCCAATATTATGACTCTAGGTCTCAGAGAAGTCAAACGGTTTCGCCGAATGGACAACCGATTTGACAGAGCGTCTCGATCGTGATATCGTGCAGCTTCCAGGGTCAAGCGTCGACTTGCTCACCTACGCCGCTGACCAGAGCGCCTCTGATCTTCTCATAAGGAGGGCCTCAGACTGCTGATGACAGGGTCGCCAATGACTGACCGCGAGCGATTTGTCGCCTGTGTCCTCGGGGAGCCGGTGGATCGACCACCGTATTGGCTCTTCTGGGGTCCTTGGGCGACTACCTGGGAACGGTGGACCCGAGAAGGAAAGCCGAGTGCGGTCACAGATCACCGATCACTTTTCGGTCCTGACCAGCCCCCTCTGGCACTGCCAGTGAACACCGGGCCTTGCCCACGATTTGACCCGGTAGTATTCGAAGAGACGCCAGAGTTTGTCATCCATCTCGACAGCTGGGGCATCAAGCGCCGCGATTTCCGGCACAGGGAGTCGATGTCCGAATTCCTGGAGTTCCCGGTGCTCGACTGGCCGACCTGGGAGGAGTTCAAGCGCGAACGCCTCAATCCCAATGACCCAGCGCGACTTGCGGGCGACTGGCGCAAGCTGGGAGCGGAGTGGATGAATCGCGGTTATCCCATTCAGCTCGGCGACTTCCCTGACGCTGGGATATTCGGACCGGTGCGCTGGCTTCTTGGCGACGAAGAGGGACTCGTCGCGTTCCACACCGCGCCGGACCTTGTGCACGATATCATGAACCACATGACGACGTTGTACCTTACCGTTTTCGAGCAAGTCGTTCGCGAGATACGGGTTGACGTCATTCACCTGTGGGAGGATATGTGCTTTCGAAGCGGACCGCTGATCTCACCGAGACACTGGATGGAGTTTATGGGGCCTCACTATCGGCGCATTCGCCGATTTGCGGACGAGCACGGGATACCCGTTGTCTCAGTCGATACCGATGGCAACCCGAGCATGATCGCGTCCCACATGGTCGATTGTGGAGTGAACCTGCTGTTTCCGATGGAGGTAGCTGCGGACTGTGATGTCAACGTGTGGCGAGCACAGCGCCCCACGCTCGCCCTCATGGGCGGTATAGACAAGCGCGTCCTCGCCAGGGGCCGTGCCGACATCGATCGGGAGCTGGAGAGAATCCGCCCGGCCATCGCGCAAGGGCGCTACATTCCCGACCTTGATCACCTGATTCCGGACGACGTGAGCTGGACGAACTACTACTATTATGCCTCACGCCTCAAGGACATCGTGGGCGCAGTCTAGCGCGCGAGTAGACTTGGAGACAACGGATTCCCGTGCTACAATGTGGACGTCCGATCGGTTGCATTGATTTCTCCCACAGCGGGGTGGCCAATGGGTGAGAAGGATCAGAGTCTGGAAGAGTGGTTGGCAGCGGAGCGTGCCCGTCTTAACCGAGGCTTCGAGTTCGAGCGCGAGCCAACGACCGCGCCAAGCGGTGGGAGCGGCCCGGATAGCGCCCTGGCCGGTGTGGGTATCGGTGCTGGCGTTCTGGCCGGAGCAGTCGCCCCGCATCGGAACCCGGCGACATACGAAGGAGTCCGCCCAGAGATCATCATCAACGCGCTCGGTCAGGAGATCGCGGATGCCGATACGCGAGTTGAGGTCAGACAGGCCGCTGAGGCGACTGAGGTCACCATCCTTCAGAGCCAACAGGGAGGGTTTCATGGGTTTGTGCCCGCCCTGACCGCCACGTTGGTCTATCAGGCGGACACACTCACTGTGACGTTGAGCGACCTCAACCAGGACTCGGCGCGTGGTGCGTGGAGCTCTATGGGAGCCACCGTCCTGCAGCAGAGCCGTGATGTGCTGCTGCGGCGCCGCGGACGCGGTCCGGGCGCGCTACTGGATGCGGCCGGACACGTGCTGCAGGGAGTTGAGCGCGTTGTGGAGGATGTCCAGGATCTCAGGTTACCCAGCCGCGTCTGGAAGGTGATTGACCGTGTCGGCGAAGCCGCTGAGAAGTCGTACCTCAATGAACGCCGCATCAACGAGGCGCGCCGGCGTGCGCGCGAGGCGGCCATCCGGGCGTGGACGCACTGTGAGTACTGTGGCCACGGTTACAGCGAAGCTGAGGCTCACCTGACCAGGTGTCCCAACTGCGGGGGACCGCGTGGCCCCAAGCCTGCCTTCGTGACCTAGCGGGAGACCTCAGTCTTCGCCCCCGTCTGTGCGCCTGCCGCACGGGTCGCTGGATACCCAGTGACCGCTGACTACACTCCATACCCGCGTGCGGACAGGGCGTAAGCCCGGCGCACCCACTCCTTCTCCGCGGGAAAGCTGAGCGCATCCATCGCTTCATTCCAAGGCAGCCAGATCGGGTCGAACTGGGGTTCGCCCCCGACTGGGTCCGGTACCGCGTCATCATCCGCCGTACTGGTCAGATTCATCAGGAAGTAGTGCTCGATCCGCTCGATGTGACGGCCCTGGAAGTCGAACACGACCTCCTGAATGCCGAGATCCGCGATGATACGGACATCCTGATAGCCGCTCTCCTCCTGTGTCTCGCGAATAGCGGCCTCCGCGGCATCCTCTCCCGGTTCGACATGTCCCTTGGGAAGCCGCACCTCAGCGCGATGCGGCCGACGTAATACCAGCACCTGGTTATCGTGTACCACGACCCCGCCCGCGGCGAGGTACCGCTCTGTTCGCCGGTGTTCCATACAGCCATACCTCCTGGGAGACTGCCCGCCTGATGCAGCATCATTATACCACGTAGCCTATGCCCACCCAATCGCGAGCGCTGAGGCGACGCACGGTTGTCCGAATGAACTCCGGGCTTCACGGTTCGACGATGTTGGAGTAGAATAGATTCTGGACACCGGGTTCCGGTGACCTTCGGCCCACATCACAACGAATGGAGCCTGCGGCGCCACACGATGCGACGTATTCTGCCACTCCTAAGTCGTCCAGCAGTCATCTCGGGCATACTTGCACTCGTGCTGACCGGGTGCCTGTACGGAGACGCCCTGTCCCTACCCCTCTTCTCCGATGATCTCGTTCAGATTCCCTGGCTGCAGACGATCTCGTGGCCTGAATTGTGGACAGGCCCAAGTCCGTACGGCTATTACCGCCCGTTGTGGTACTCCTTGTGGCGTATGATGGACCTGGTCCCGGGTGGGCTCAGCCCCTTTCCCCTGCACGCACTCAATCTACTGGCGCACTTCGCGGCCGCGTGGCTCATCGGAATCCTGGCCAGCGAGTGGATCGACGTGCGGGTCAGAGGCGACCGGAGCTCAGTGCCAGCGGCAATTGCGACAGTCATGTTCGCGGTATTTCCGTTCTCCAGGCAGGCGGTGGTCTGGCCAGGCGCTGTATACAACCCTCTCGTCAGTGCAATGGCGACCGGCGCCATCCTGGCATACGACAGGGCGCGTCACGCTCGAGTCGGGCCACATTCCCGAGGCGTCTTGTGGCTCATGCCTGCAATCATTCTGGCAGCTCTGGCGCCACTGATGTATGAGGTGGGGCTGCTTCTTCCCGCAGCCATCGTGTTGGTTGAGGTGCTGGGGCGCCATCGTGCGCGCTGGCCCAATCGTAGCTGGTGGTACGCGCTGCCGTTCGCAGCGATCTTTCTCGGTGGGCTGGTTTTGTGGCGAGCGATGCGAGGCGTCGGTGTGACTGGGTTCGGGCTTGTCCCAATGGATCTTCTACACAACGCCGGCTTTGTACTTCAGGGCCTGATCTACCCCACGGCGCCATTGGCTCAGGTCGTCGCCGAATGGTTGGGCTTCAACCCGGAGGTCGAGCTGTGGGCGATTGCGCTGTTCACCCTCGCTCTGGCTATGTGGGCCGGACTCCATCGCAGCGCCGATGCGGTCTTGCTCGGCTTAGGTTGGATAGCTCTATTCTCAATGCCGCCGACAGTATCCATGGCGGCCGACTGGTTTGCTCTCGCGCCACGTTACCTGTACATGACTGCAGGCGGCGTCGCCCTGGTGTGGACGGCCGCTATCACTGCGTGGCTTGTTCCGCTGATGGATCGAATCAGTCGGCCGGCGCGCGCCTGGCTTGCGCCCGGGAGTCTGTCTCTGGCCGCTCTGGTCCTTGTACCTGCGATCATCTACATCCGCGGTGGGATGAGGCTGTACCGGATGGTTGGTGACGTGATCTGGGCCAGCGCTACCGCCGCGCAGACAGATTCCCGTTCTGGATACGAGGATTCATCGGACTCCCCGATTCTTCTGATCAACCTTCCGATGCGGATCACACCTCACCGACGCATCTACCCGCTGGGCTTTGAGGGGATCACGCCACTTCCACAACGTGTCGCCGCCGCCGATCTCGTACTGGTCCACACGGGGCTGCATGACGCTGCATACTCAGGTGCTGCCGGTGTCGTAGCGGGCGACCCTCCTTCAACGTACGACGTGCTCTACTGGGGCCCCGTCCTCGGCTGGGAGGAACTGGCCGATCTCACCCGCCAGGCACGCATGGTGTACCTGGTCCGCTATGCGACAGACACGATTCATCTCATTGAGGCGGGCGGGCCGATCGAGGCGGGTCTGCCTGACGTGTCACTCGCGCGCTATGAGAGCCCTGACGGGGCGCAGCGCATCGCCCTCGCGTCGGTGGATGTAGCCTGCTCCGCGCAGGGCTCCGTCGAACTCGAACTCACGTGGCACACACAGACCGCAGTACATAACGATGTGACCGTCTCCGTGCACCTGGCTGACTCACATGGGAATACCGTTGCCCAGGCAGATGGATATCCGCTTCTGGGGATGCGGCCATTCTGGCTGTGGCTACCTGGTGAGCGTCTGCGCGACCTACGGGTTATCCCGCACGTGCCGCCTGGGCGCTACGTTCTCCGCGTTGGAATGTGGGAACCGGCCACGGGCATCATCTGGCCAAGCGATCTACCAGCATCTGATGCGGTTGTGTTGCCAATTGAGTGCCTTGGTTCGTGAGTAACTGAATTATAATCACTACGCGAAATTTTCACACGTTGCCAAGTCGGCAGCGTCAGTACCATCTCAGATGTCGCCGCCTCAGAGACCTGTTGCAGCGAGTGCGGCTCCGATGATCCCAGCCTCGTTTAGCATAGCCGCTGGCACGACTCGCGTCTCAAGGTCCAGACACGGGAAGAACTTCTCGTGCTCACGACTTGCCCCACCGCCGATGATGATTAGGTCCGGGCTCACGAGCCGCTCCAGTGCTTGAAGGTAGATGTTGAGGCGGCGCCCCCACTTCTTCCACGACAGCCGCTCGCGCTTTCGCGCGATATCCGCCGTCCATGGCTCGGCCTCGCGACCATTCACCTCAATGTGGCCCAGCTCCATATTGGGTACGAGCTGTCCGCGGACAAAGAGCGCTGTACCGATCCCTGTGCCAAGCGTCAGGACCAGCACCGTGCCGGCCTCGCCCATCCCCGCCCCGAAGCGCATCTCGGCGATGCCAGCCGCATCGGCATCGTTGATTACGGTGGCGGGGCATCCCGTTGCATCCACAAGCGCTTGCCGTACGTCGAAGCCGATCCATCTGTCGGATATGTTGGCGGCCGTATACGCGACGCCATGCTTGATCACAGCAGGGAAACCACACCCGACAGACCCGTTCCACGCGAAGTGCTCCACAACCTTCCGTATGGTCTCCATCACCGGGCCCGGCTCGGCCTTCTCCGGCGTTCGCAGCCTGAAACGCTCGGTGATCAGGACACCCGTACCCGTCTCCACCAGCGCCCCTTTGATGCCGGTGCCCCCGATATCCAGCCCTAGAACGTGCATCGTCCCCTCCCCGCGTGTTGAGCCGATCGGCGCGATATCCAGCGAGATATGATCAGTGTGCTAGGAAGTCCGATGGCTAACGAGCGCAGTACTGCGCCTGATCACCCCAAATGGCAAGCACTTCGCCGAAGTAGATGCGGTGGTAGTCGCGCTCTGGGTAGTGTCGTTCGATCTCTGGAGTCAGAAAGTGCGCAGCGTCCATATCCTGCCAATAGACCTTGCGGCACTCGACGATCAGCTCCGCCTCGGCGAAGCCCGGCGCGGCCACCCGCGATGAAGCGATCGGCGTGAGACCCGACTCGGCGATCTTGTCAGAATCACGGCCCGATCTGGCGCCCAGGAACAGCAGCGTGTCACGGTGCTCGCTTGGGAACGCCGAGAGCGTGAACGAGTCGTACCGTTCCATAAACTCGTACGTGTAGCGGACTGGTCGTACCACCACCTGCACGAACGGCTTCTCCCACATGGTGCCCATGCTGCCCCAGGCCACAGTCATCGTGTTGAAGTGCCCTGCCGCGAAATCACCGCTGGTGAGCAAGAACCACCGGTTCGCCCACAGAGGATGAATCCTCACTGAGAAGTCCTCTATAGCAATCGATACGCGCTGAGTCATGTCTACCTCCCTATGTCGCCACATCTCGCCCGAGCACGGCGCTGCCTGCCGGGCAGTGCCACCAAGCATCGATCCGCCGGCCGGACTGCTACCGTGCCTTGACGTGTAGATCGAAGAACTCGACGGAGCGGACCATGGCCACCCCGAAACTGTTCGAGATATTGTGATCGTCTCCATCGTACAGATAGAGCTCGACGGGGTGGCCAGCTTCCTGAACAAGGCGGTACAGCTTCTCCGAGAAGACCGTCGAGACCGTCGTGTCGCCAGTCCCGTGATGGAGCTGAAGAGGGCCCGAGAGATCGACCAGGTACGATGTCGGAGACAGGGCAGCCCAGAATGGGGCGTCGTCGTCCACGGCGCCGTACAATGTCTCCATCTCCGCCAACCAGGCGCTCGCACGATCCTGGGACGCACCGCCGGCGACTGGCGTGCCATCCGACCATCCCCAGCGCGGCCACCACCACCAACGCTGCAGGTCCTCGTACGACCCCATGAGACCGGCCCAGATCACGCCAGCCCGTACATCACGTGACACAACCATCACCTGTAATGTGATCTGGCCGCCCATCGAGTGGCCCCACATCCCGATCCGATTGGGATCGACAGCAGGGTAACGACGCACGCTCGCCAGAGCGTTCAACACGTCGATCGTGTAGTCGGCCGAGGTATAGGCGCCGCCAGCGTCACCTTCGGAGTTACCGTGTCCCCGATAGTCGGGCCGGAACAGCACGTACCCGTTACGAGAGAAAGCATCGGTGTAGGCGATGTATCGCTCCGTCGTCCGGTACTGATCTGGGGGGATGTACCCATGGTTGAAGATCACGGCCGGCCAGCCTGACTCGGGACGTTCACCGTGGGGAACCGTCAGCAGGCCGTAGATCTTGAGTCCATCGGAGTCATACGACGCGATGAAGCGGTCGTAGTTGGATCCAGGCCCCAGAGCCTGCTCCACCACCAAGTCGCTTCCAGCGTACGGGACCGCACGCAGGCTCTCAATCGCGAGCGGGTGCGCCGGAGTTGGGCTCGGTGTAGGCGTCAGTGTGGGCGTCCTCGTGGGTGTTCGCGATGGCGTCAACGTGGGTCCCGGGGTGCACACAAGGGTCTGTGTGGGCATCGGTGCGGTAGCGCTCAGGCTTGCTGTGGCACGTTCCACGTGTGGCGTCGCTGCTGGGTCCAGGTACCCCTCGGCCTGACAGCCGATGAGCAGAGCCCCAGTGACCAGACCAAGAAACGGAAAGCAGTGCTTGAAGCCCATGCGCACATTCTACTCGCCGTCCGGAGCCTGTCAATCGTCACGACGAGCGGCCTAGGAGTAGCGGGGCACGCGGGGTTGTTTGCCTTGCCGCGCCAGTCTGTTCCGGGCACGGATCTCCACGCACGTAGTGCTCCGTGCTGACGCCGCGTTGTGAGTCAGAAACATCAACCCGGTGAATTGCTCTGGGGTTGCCATCGTGCTACAATAGCTGAGTCAACGCATACATACATTGACCTGCGTCACCCAGGCTGGTGCGAAGGAGAGTATCTATGAATCTGCGCTCCATCGTTGAAGCCCTCGCGGACTACACCGTGGTCCTTCAGCCAGACCGCGACGTTCCAGAGTGGTGGGCCGGAGCGCCATCGGTCGCTGTGTCGCCCGATGGCGTCTTCTATCTCGCCGCTCGTATGCGCGAGGGCGACTCGCCGCGCGGGAAGCGCGGATACGAAATCCGCATCCTCAGAAGCACCGACGGCCTCCACTTCACGCCTATCCACCACATTCGACGCGAGGACGTCGGCGTGTCAGGGTTCGAACGCCCCGCGCTGCTATGGGACCACGGGACCGGTGCGTACCGTCTCTACACCTGCACTGGACTTCAGCAAGGATGGGTAATTCTTCGGTTTGACGACTCACCGGACCCAGGCGGGTTCCGCCCGACAACCGCGCGCACCGTGCTCAGCGCATCCTATCCAGACGATGGATTCGTCCACGTGACGGGCTACAAGGATCCTATCGTGTTCCACGACCAGCGAATCTGGCACATGTTCGTCATCGCCATCGATCGCGTCGAACGGATCCGGCACTTCGTGAGCGACACCGGCGACGACTGGCAGCCAGCGTCCGCGGGCCCTGTGATGCCGAATGACGGGTGGCACAACTTCTTCACGCGCCCGGCCAGCGTGCTGCCGCTGTCGGTTGGCTACCTCATCGTCTACGAGGGATCTAATCTCGAGTGGCGCGATCCGGTCTACAACATCGCGACCGGCCTGGCCTACTCCCCCGATCTGTCCTCCTACTTCGACCTGACGCCCGCGAGCCCCCTGCTGACAAGCACAACCGCCCGGGACTATCACACGTGGCGCTACTCGGCCTGGGTGCCACGCCAGGGACGCATCTTTGTCTACTTTGAGGCAGCGCGCCCCAACAACACGAACGAACTGCGCGTCGCCGTCCTCGAACCGGAGCTCACGGGAACGGAGTAGCAAGTCACGATCTGCACACAGGAGGGATCCATGAAGGTCTTCATCAGCGCCGATATCGAGGGCGTCACCGGGGTCACACACTGGGACGAGACGCACCTCCAGAAGGAATCCGCCGCCCCACATCGCGACCAGATGACGGCGGAGGTGGCCGCCGCATGTGAAGGCGCGCTCAACGCGGGCGCCAGCGAGGTCTGGGTCAAGGACGCACACGGCGAGGGCCGGAACGTCGCCGGTGACAGACTACCGCAGCAGGTGAAGCTCGTGCGCGGTTGGAGCGGTCACCCATTCGGCATGGTTGAGGAACTCGATCGGAGCTTCCAGGCCATGCTGATGGTGGGCTATCATTCACCCGCGGGCGGGGGCGGCAACCCCCTCGCGCATACCATGAGCCTCGACTTCGTGCACATCAAGCTCAACGGCCAGTACGCATCCGAGTTCCTGCTGCACGCCTTCGTGGCCGCCTACGTCGGCGTGCCCGTGGTGTTTGTGTCGGGCGATCGCGCACTATGCGAACTCGCGTCAGAGCTCAACCCGCATATCGCGAGTGTCGCGGTGAAGGAAGGCATCGGCGCATCGACGGTCAACATCCACCCGGCGCTGGCGACCGCCCGTATCAGCGAGGCCGTGGAGCGCGCGCTGCAGGGCGATCTGTCACGCGCTCTAATCACATTGCCGGACCACTTCCGAATGGAGATATGTTACCGGACACACAGCAGCGCCTATGCCGGCAGCTTCTATCCGGGAGCAGAACGCATCGACGCCCATACGGTGGCATTCGAGCACGATGACTACTTCGAGGTGTTGCGGTGCCTGACGTTCGCGGCGTAACAGAATGCCTCAGATTGCGCTGCACAGACGGACCTATGCGCTGACAGAGCTGCGACGTCAGTCTCCACCCCGGTGGAATGGAGGCAGACTGGCCACAATCGAGTCACACGGCCTGCATGACCAGGTTAGGAGGTAAGATGTCGGGCGAAATCGTTCCGCTGGGGTTCGCAGTCGTATGTGGCAGCATTTTCGTGGTTGCCCTGCTCGCTCTCGGTGTATTCCTCATCGTCTCCAGTGTACGCAGCCGGCGCAAGGCGTCGGCCAGTCAGGACTGGCCGCTAACGACGGGCCAAATCACGTCTGCGCAAGTCAAACGCAGCGCCAGTACCGACGATGATGGCCACACCAGTTACGCCTACTATCCCGCCGTTGAGTATGTGTATCAGGTAGGCAACCAGGTGTTCACCGGCAAGCGAATCGCCTTCGGGGGGATCACAGCACAGAGCAGTCCGTCTCGCGCGGAGACCACGTTGGAGAGCTATCCGCTGGGGGGTCAGGTCAATGTCTACTACGACCCCGAGAAGCCTTCCGACGCGGTTCTGGAGCGTACGGCTGAAGGATTCGCCTGGGGTATGGCGATCGGCATCGTGTGTGTGACTTTGAGCGCCTGCATCGCCTGTGTGCTGCTCGGCGGGATTGTGATGCAGTTTGTGTCAGTACCCAGGTAGGGTCATGGCCTGACCGGGCCTATGGCGCCGCTTTCCACCATGAAGATCCAGACGCGAAGGGTACAGCCTGCAGCGCACATTCCCGTGGCCGACGTGCAGTGCTGCCCATTTCGCTTGTTCGAGCTGGCGCGACTGCGCAGCCACGAGCTTCCTGAACGCAACGCACGCGAGCAGTCACACGGAGCGCCCAGAGAGTCAACCCACAGAATGGCACGAAGCGAGTGACAGACCAGCCATCCTCCAGAGGGTCGAAACGTCGGGTACGGGGTGATGTCAGCGCCGCGGGCCCCCTCCGCCGCCTGCGGGCGCTGTTCAGCCGTGGCGACAGAGCATCGATGGCAGCCGCCAACCCGATTGACCTGCACCCTACCCGCCTGATCGTGCTCGTCCGCCAGTGGTTTGAGTACACGCCTGTGGGCCAGTTCGCGCGCGACGTAGCCCGCCTCATCTGGGAATACCGTAGGTACAGCCTGGCGATATTCGCGGTCACGACCGCTCAGGAATTCGCTGCCCTGTGGCCGGTCAACCTGCTTGGAGAGTTCATCGACCGCCTTCCCAGCGGCGACATCGGCCGCACAGTGTGGCTCCTTCTCTTCGCGAGCCTGTTCAGCCCTGCGTTGGCGCGCGCCAACGTCATCCTCCGTCACATCATGTTCTACAGGACCGACTTCCAGAAGATGGTCGAGCTGGTGCTCAAAGCATCGGATCGTGGCGACGCGGAGACGTCGGAAGAGGCCGGCTCCGCCTACGCTCGGCTGGCAAATGCAGTCAGCGGCATCACAAACGCCACGTACCACGTCCTGGGAAGCTTCACCCCGGTCATCATCAAGATCATCATTGTGTCGGGCAACCTCCTCAGCTACAACCGCTGGCTTGGCCTGGTCTACCTGGCGTCGTTGATCGTTCCCACAGGGATGACCGTTGTCTTCAACCGGTGGCTGCGCGTGCTGCTCGACTCGCAGTACTCCGTCGGCAGCCAGCTTTCGGGCACCGCCATCAGGGCGATTGCCGAACGAGACAACGAGGAGGTACGGACTCGCTTCAAGGAGATTATGCGCATCCGGCGGGTCGTGCTGCAGACGCTTGTCACGAGGAGCCAATCCTTTCTCTATATCCGCGAGGCAGCGCTGGTTGGCAGCCAGTTCATCGTCGTATTCATGGCCCTGGCGCTGCGCACCCGATTGGGCATCACCGCGGGCGACTTCGCCCGCATCATCGGTTACACCACGCAGGTAGCGGCAGCGTTCATCACGACTGCGTCCTGTCTCGACGCAATCATCAGCTACAGCCGCGCCTATCACGTCTATGCAACGGCGGCCGGCGGTCCTCCGTCGCGTAGCGAAGCCCCAGGAAGTGTGGAGTGATATGGAGTTGATCGTGGATCGTGTGAGACCAAGCACGTCAGGACTGCGAGGCGAATTGAGGGTAGCACCGTGGCCCGTGACATTCGCACTGCTCACGGTTGGAGTCGCGTTGACCATTCGGGCCCAGACCCATCCGAGCCTCGCGAGCTGGTCCAGCCTGTCCAACCTCGCCGTGCTCACCTTTGCCGTGGCTGCCGCGGATGCGGTGCTGCTTCTGCGCTGGCCGCAGGTAGGCACGTGGGCCGCCGCTCTGACTCCGATCGCCATTGTGGTAGCGGCCTATCGGTGGACCGGTGTGCCCGCTTCGCTAGCCCTGCTCTTCATTCCAGCGCTGTTGACCGCAGGCCTCATAGGGCTGCGCGCGGCCTGGCTCGTCGGAGTCGTCGTGACAGCGCTGATACTATCGCTCAGTCCCGGGCCGGGCCTCTCCCTGACCTCCGCAGATCAGGAGATCGCGCTGTTCGTGGTCTGGTCCGGGATACTCATCATCACCGGTGCGTACCTGCCGGTCTACCAGCTGGCGGAGTGGCTCGAGCGGTATCTCGATGATGCTCAAGCGCGACTCGAGGAGGCCAGAGATCGACGGGCTGAGCTTGGGCAAGCACTGTCCGATCTGGGCCATACCAGTCGCCAGCTCCTCTTGGCCAACGAACGCACGGCCATGCTCCGCTCCATCGCTGAGGAGGCCCAGGAGGCCAAGACGCGCTTCGTCGCCCGCGTCAGTCACGAGTTCCGCACCCCGCTCAACATGATCACCGGCCTGGTGGAGCTGATGGTCGACGCCCCGCATATGTTTGATGTGAAGCTGTCGCCCAAAATGCGCGAGGACCTGGAGGTCGTACAGCGCAACTGCGAACACCTGTCGCGCATGGTGAACGACGTACTGGATCTCACACGCATTGAAGCAGACCGTATGGTCCTGCACCGTGAACGGGTGAATCTGGCACAAGTTGTGGAGGATGCGGCCGCCGCGGTCAGTCCACTCCTCCACAACAAAGGGCTGAAGCTGGATATCACACTCTCCGAGGACCTGCCGGCAGTCTACTGCGACCGAACGCGCATCCAGCAGGTCGTTCTCAACCTGCTCAGCAACGCAGCGCGCTACACAGAGCGCGGCGGCATCACTGTGACCGTCACCCGTCGAGATGGACGCGCGGTGGTGAGCGTCGCGGACACCGGCCCAGGCATCGCGCAACGCGATGCCGAACGCATCTTCGAGCCATTCTGCCAGGGAACGACCGATATCTGGCGGGACCGCGGCGGAAGCGGCCTCGGCCTGAGCATCAGCAAGCAGTTCATCGAGCTGCACGGCGGCCATATCGGTCTGGAGACCGAGCTAGGAGCCGGGACGACCTTCACATTCGACCTCCCCATCGATCCACCGGTCGGACACCTGGCGCCAGCCGGGCGCCATATCCGCGAGGAATGGGTCTGGCGGGAACAACATGTTCCTCGCTCGCTGCCGGGTGATCTGCAAAGGGCCAGATTCGTCGTCTACGACCCGGCGGATGATCTGCCGGGCGCTCTATCACGGCAGACAGAGGATGTCGAGTTCGTACCTGCCAGTGATTTCGGGGAGGTCAAGACAGCATTGCGGGAGAGCCCTGCGCACGCCGTCGTGATCAATGTCACCCCCGGTGACGATCTCTGGGGTTTGCTCGACATGGGGCGTGACCGCTTCCCAGGCACACCCATCGTCGCGTGTTCTGTGCCCCGCACCGTCGAGCGCGCGGTCTCCCTCGGCGCAAGGGGACACCTGGTCAAGCCGGTCACCCGCGCGGAGATCGCGCGTGTTCTCCAGGAGGCAGGACGGCCTGTCAAGCGGGTGCTTCTGGTCGACGACGATGACGCCATTCTGGGCTTGTTCGAGCGTATGCTGCAGCTCCACGATCCCGAACTCCAGATCGTCAGAGCTTCGAACGGGGAATCTGCACTCGCGAACCTGCGGCGCGCACCGTTTGACCTGATGCTGCTTGATGTCGTCATGCCCGATACGGACGGTTGGAGCGTATTGGAGACCATGGCGCAGGACGGCATCATCGACCGGGTGGCGACTTACGTCGTCTCGGCTCAGGACCCTGCTGACCAGCCCACGCTGAGCCGCATGATCACTGCCACGATCGACGACGGATTGCCGATGCGCGCCCTCCTGCGCTGTCTTCTGAGTGTCTCGGCGCTTCTGCTCCGGCTGGAGGCACCAATCGATCCAGCGTCTGGATGAGCTCGCTGGGAGAAATGGGCTTCGCCAGATAGGCGGCCGCGCCCAGCGACATCGCCAGCGCCTCCTCCCGCACGACAGAACAGATGACCACCGGTATGGAACGCGTCTCCAGATTTTCACGCAGATGCATCAGCAGCCGCCATCCGTCGATGTCGGGCAGCATAACGTCAAGCAGGATCGCATCGGGACTTGACCTGCAGACCAGCTCCAGAAGCCCCTCGCCCTCAGGAACATGAACAATGCGGTATCGGGTTCCCTGGGCGCAGCGGCGATAGAAGCGAGCCATATCGGGGTTATCGTCGACGACCAGTACCGTGGCCTGCCCGACGTAAGGGGCCTCGATCCACAGGAACACCTGCTCCCCCTCGACGCCGACATCAACCGAGACATCATCCGGCGTCAAAATCTCGTCGACAAGAGCCCGAGACACCCCTTCGTTGCCGGGTCGGGCCGAACCCGTGAATGTGATCCTCACGTTGCCATCTTCAAGGCGGGCGTAGACCGAGAGCACGCCCTCAATGTGGCCGGCGAACCGCTCCAGCGCCGTGATCAACACCTGCTGTAGTGCGGTGGGATGGACCCCAGCCACCAAATCGCGCTGCACAAACGCGACCTCGACCGACACACCGGCCTGCGCGATCAAGGAACGGGTCAGCTCGAGCGCGTCGGATATCGCCGACGCGACGTCGGACACGGCGTCGGGTGCAACCGTCTGCAGGACCGCCAGCTCTCGCTGCGCCTGGTCTCGCCAGTCGGCAGCCTGCACCCCCGTCGGTTCCGACTCCTCGCGGCCCTCCGGTCCCTCTCCGGCCTCACGATCTCGTGTCCAGAGGATGCGCGCCAGTGCGTGAATCGCCTCCCGCTGGCCACGCTGCACGCTGCTGACACTGACGTGCAGGCGCTCAGCCGTCTCCTCGCGGGTCAGCCCCAGCACGAAGCGGTGATGCAGGAAATCGAACACACGCCGATCGTGGGTTGCTGACGGTATGCCGTCCGACGGCTTCAGGCCGCCGATAGCTGCCAGGATTGCCGTCTGCACCCCGATAGCACCGTCCTCACGCTGGCATCCCAGCGCCTGGACGAAGCGAGCCGGTGGATCGTAGTCTGGATCGTGGAGGCGGACGAGAACCTCGGAGAGCCAGTCTCTGAACTCGTCCGCTGTTGCAGGACACTGTGACACTATTCTGACTCGTTTCTGCTCTGGACTCACGCCAGGCGCTATGCTATGATGAGTTCACGCGCACACGATGTGCAGAGAAGCCAGCTGGCCCTCTGCCGCCTCCATCGTATCGCAAGCCCAGCGGGTTGTCAAGCTACAGACCAGCGCAAGGGCCATCCGCGGCGCGGACAAAGACTGTGTCTGTTGGCGCGGGGTGCGAATATGGAGTGAGACTCTGGGAGGAGGTGATGTCGCATCGACAAGTCGGGACCGCTGCACCTTCCGGAATGAATCCGGATAGCGTGCAGGTCACCCACCGGCTCAGGGAAGGTGACCTGCCGCCTTACCAGTGTGGGGTTGCCCCACGGGCTACGATTCTACCATAGGCCCATGACAAGTCAAAGGAGGACCCAAGTGGATAGCAAGTCAATCAGTCGGCGTCAGTTCCTGCGGTTGGGCGCATTGAGTGCAGCGGGCGCAGCACTGGCCGCCTGCGCTCCGCAGGTGATCACCGAGCGAGAGACCGTCGAGGTCCCAGTCGAGGTCACGCGCGAAGTGGAGGTTCCGTCAGAGCCCCAGGTAACAACCATCGTCGAGCAAGCTGAGCCGATTACGCTCCGCATCGAAGCCAGACTGGGAGACCAGGGGGATCACTTCAACAAGTACGCCCACCTGTACAACGAGGAGCACCATCCCAATGTCTTCGTCAAGACAGAGTTGTTCTCGGACGCGGACTACTACCAGAAGCTCGATACGATGCTGGCAGGCGGCACGATAGGCGACGCCTTCTGGATCTGGTTGGGCAACGGTTTCGACCAGTATGCGGCGACGGGCATTTACGCGGCCCTCGACGACATTGTCGCATCCAAAGACTACGACCTGAACCAATTCTACCCAGAATCGATCGAGGCGCTCCGGTACGAGGGGAACCTATATGCCCTGCCGTACCTCCTCAACATCGGGTCGGGCAGCGATATCTACTACAACAAGACGATGTTCGATGAGGCCGGCGTCGAGTACCCAGCGTTGGATTGGACCTGGGACGAGATGATTGAGACGGCCAAGGTGTTCAGCAAACCAGACGAAGGAATCTTCGGCCTGGTAACGAGCAATTACTATGGCGGCAGCCCGCCGGCGGCTGCACGGGCTTACGGTGGAGACCTGCTCAGCGCCGACGGCACGAAGACGAATATCGATGCGCCGGGAACGGTCGAGGGCATGCGGGTATTCAGCGACCTCTTCCACGTGCACGGGGTTACGCCTACAACCGCCGAACTCGCGGGCAGTGAATACCAGATGTTCGCTGCCGGCAAACTGGCCATGTTCCAGAGCGGATTCTGGGGGAAGGTCGTGGACGACTACGTCGCACCTGACTCCTGGGGCGTCGTCGGCACCCCGCTCGGCCCAGCCGGACGCGGGCTCGTCATGTTCGTCGACAATGTCGGCGTCACCGCCGCCTCCAAGTACCCGGCGGAGACCTTCGAGTACCTCACCTATGTGTGCGGCTACGAGGCAGGCATGGAGCTCTGGCGTGACTATCGGAGCGTCCCTGGCTGCCGACCGGATATCTGGGAGAGCGAGGAAGCCCTGGCAGATCCGCACTTCAAGGTCAACACGGAGATGCTGCAGGCGGAGGGTATGCCACCCCGGCTGCCCTGCCCGGCGAACTTCCGCGAGAAGGAGTACTGGCAGGTGGTCAACGAGGGCCTCGAGCCAATCTGGACAGGCGAGAGGACGTTCGACGAGGTCATGCCCGACGTCGTCCAGGCCGGCCAGGAGACTCTCGACAGACCGTCGCTGCTAACGTGACGTAAGGGACGCACAGTGGAGAGGCCGACAACCTGAGTGAATGCGATGCCAGGTTGGCCTCTCCATGCCACTCAGTAGATCCGTCCGGCCGCTGACAATCATGATGTGGGCAGCGGCCGGACGCAAGGAGTGCATCACTATGACAACGGGGACCTGGCAAGCAGATAGCAGCGGACGTAAGCGACCCTGGCTCACGCTCGAACGCCATGAGGCGATCCTGGGGTACGCGTACATCTCGCCCTGGATAATCGGGTACCTGGTCTTCACGTTTGGACCAGTCCTCGCGTCCCTGTACTTGAGCCTGACAACCTTTGCCCTAATCCAGCCGCCTCGATTCACCGGGTTGGCCAACTATGCCCGCATCACCACCGACCCAACGTTCTGGAAATCCTTGGAGAACACTCTGTACTATACGGCGATAGCGGTCCCGGTAGGGGTCACCGGCTCGCTACTCTGCGCAATGCTGCTGAACGGCCGGATCAGGGGCAGGGCGCTGTTCCGTACCATCTTCTTCCTGCCCTCAGTCACCCCGATCGTCGCTGCGATGATGCTGTGGATCTGGATATTCAATCCTCAGGTCGGGTTGATCAACTACCTGCTCTCGCTGATCGGCATCGACGGACCTGGATGGTTCGCGAGCCCTACCTGGTCGAAGCCCGCGTTGATCATCATCGGGCTGTGGGGCAGCGTTGGCGGAGGAACGATGCTGATCTTTCTGGCCGGACTGCAGGGCGTCCCCATCGAGCTTCACGAAGCGGCCGAGATCGACGGAGCGGGCTCGTGGAGTCGCTTCTGGCGCGTCACGCTACCGCTGCTGACTCCGACGATCTTCTTCAGCCTGGTTATGGGCATCATTGGCGCTCTGCAGCTCTTCTCCTCTGCCTACGTCGCCTCGAGCGGGGCTCACTCGGTTGGCGGCCCGTCGCAGTCAACGCTCTTCTATGTACTTAACCTGTATAAATACGCCTTCATGTACTGGGAGATGGGCTACGGATCGGCGCTGGCGTGGGTCTTCTTCTTCATGGTGCTGCTTCTGACCTATCTGCAGCTTCGAATGGCGCGGAGCTGGGTCTACTATGAGACACAGTCGGGGGGTATCTGATGAGATCACAGCCAGTCGCCGTACAGCAGGCAGCCAACGGGCTGACGAGGACGCGTCGCAGCCGCACTTGGAGACGGCATCTGCTTCAATCAGGTACCTACTTGCTCATCTTGGTGCTGGCGGTGCTGTTCGGTGGTCCGTTCATGTGGGCCCTGTTCACATCGCTCAAGACCACGCGCGAGATATTCATCTTTCCGCCCACGCTGTTTCCGAAGGTCTTCCAGTGGCACAACTACATTGAGATCTGGCGCCAGATACCCTTCGCGCTCTTCTACCGCAACAGTATCGTCGTCACCGTCGCGACGCTGATCGGACAGATGCTATCTGCCTCGCTCGTTGCCTATGGATTCTCGCGCTTCCGCTTCCCCGGACGCGACGCGCTGTTTGTCGTGATGTTGAGCACCCTCATGCTTCCCAGTCAAGTCACGATCATCCCCCAGTTCATCTTGTTCAGATTCCTGGGGTGGCTCGATAGCTACAACCCGCTGATCGTGCCAGCCTACTTTGGCGGCGGCGCGTTCGCCATCTTCCTATTCCGCCAGTTCTTTCTGACGCTCCCCAAGGAGTTCGACGAGGCCGCGACAATCGATGGAGCCTCTTCACTGTCCATCTTCTTCCGTATCCTGGTCCCGATGTCGAAACCCGTCTTCATCACGATGGCCATCTTCTCGTTTCTTGGGAGCTGGAACGACTTCTTCTATCCCCTCATCTATCTGAACACGCTGGAGAAGTTCACACTGCAGCTCGGGCTGCAGTACTACCGTCGGTCGGCAGAGGCGGGCGGTGGAGCCACCGAGCATCTGCTGATGGCTTCGGCGATGATGATGACGTTGCCCTCGCTCCTCTTGTTCATCTTCCTGCAGCAGTACTTCGTCCGTGGCGTCGTGATGTCGGGAATCAAGGGATAGTCCACCCGCCCTGCACCTACTTGGAGAGACGATATGTCACGCAGAGAGACAATGTCAAGCCGTGAGCGCGTGCGCCTGGCGCTGGATCATCAGGAAACGGACCGCGTCCCCATCGCGATGGTCTGCTCCGGCATCAATCCGCCCGCATACCGTGCGTTGACCGACTACCTCCAACGCACGCGTGGCCTCTCGGTTGAAGCCTACCTGGATCCGCTCATCGACATCCGAGGCGTGGCTCCTCAGTACATCGGGCCATCGCTGAGCGAGGGCGAGGATATCTGGTCGGTGCGCCGGAAAGCCGTGAACTACAGCTATGGGGATCCAGACAGTAGCTACGACGAGATCGAGTTCTATCCCCTGGCTGGAGTGGAGGATGTCGACGGTCTCAATGCCCATCGCTGGCCCAGCGTCGAATGGTTCGACTATTCTGTCATACCGGAGCGCATCGCCAGTATCCAGGCCGATGGTGAGCGGTGCGTCATCGTCGCTAACGGCAATATCTTCGAGACGTCCTGGTACATGCGCGGCTTCGAAAACATGTTCATGGACATGGCGCTCAACCCGGAGCTGGTGCACGCCATTATGGGCCGCGTCACCGACTTCTACGTTCCGTTCTTCGCGCGCGTCCTTGAGGCCGGCCAGGGGGAGATCGACCTGGTCTTCACAGCCGACGACCTGGCCGGGCAGCAGGGCCCCCTGATGTCGCGCCAGATGTGGGAGACGTTCATCAAGCCCTATCACGAACGAATGAACGCAGCGATCCACAACTTCGACGGGGTCAAGGTGATCTACCACACTGACGGCGCGGTCAGCAGTTTCGTCGATGGCCTGATCGACATGGGCATTGACATCCTGCAGGCGCTGCAGTTCAGCGCCGAGGGCATGGACCCGGCGGACCTCAAGAATCGCTTCGGCGAGCGACTCTGCTTTGAGGGCGGCGTCAGCGTGCAGACTACGTTGCCATTCGGCACGGTGGACGATGTCCGCAACGAGGTCCAGCATCTGATCAGCACACTGGGCAGGAACGGCGGCTACATACTGGGGCCGTCACACGCCATCCAGGCCGGCACGCCGCCGGAGAACATCGTCGCCGCGTTCGACACCGCACGCGACTTCTACCCGTTCTAGGTCAGCCGTACACTATCCACGGAGCATCGATCATGAAGTCAACCTACATTGTGTTCACCGAACCCAACGCCGTCGATCTCTTCGAAGAGGATGTCTCATCGCCTGAGCCGGGCGAGGTGCTGTGCGCCGCCGAACGCTCGCTGATCAGCATCGGAACCGAGCTTCACTGCCTCCGGGGCGTATTCGATCCGGGCACCAACTGGGCCGGCTGGGTGCGCTATCCGTTTCGTCCGGGTTACAGCATGTCCGCGCGCGTCATCGCCGTCGGAAGCGGAGTCCAGGATGTTCGCGAGGGCGACCGCGTCGGCGTGGCTGTTCCGCATCAGCAGCTGTTCCGAGTCGGCGCCAATCGCGTTCAGAAGCTGCCTGACGGCGTATCGTACGAAGATGGCGCCTGGTTGTCGCTGAGCAACACGACACAGTTGGCGGTTCGCCGCGCAGAGCTGGCGATGGGCGAGACAGTCGGCGTCGTCGGGCTGGGTATGCTCGGGCAGTTGATCGTGCAGTACCTCTGGGTCTGTGGCGCGCGGCAGATCTTCGCTATTGATCCCGTTCCCGGACGTGCGGCGCGCGCGCTGACGCGCGGGGCGACGCACGCCCTCACGATGGACGCCACGCAGGCCAGGGCCGAGATCGAGAAACTCACTCTTGGCCGCATGCTCGACGCAGTGTTTGACGTGACTGGCCACCCATCCGCCCTGGCGCCGTCCACAGAGCTGCTCCGCAAGCTGGGTCGCGTCGTCCTCGTCGGTGATACGCCGACCCCATCGCAGCAGCACCTGGGACCGCGGGTGCTGAGCCGCTCGCTCGCCATTCTGGCTATTCACGCATCTATGAATCCGTCCGAGGCGTCACCCTTCAACCCTTGGACCGGGGAAGAGACCAGAGCCCTCTTCATGGACTACATTGTCCAGGGTCGGATGACTGTCGCCGATCTGACAACGCGACGATGCTCGCCAGCAGACGCGCCGGCTGTGTACGCCGACCTGCTGACCGATCGCTCGCGCGATTTGGGCGTCATTTTCGACTGGAGCCTGCTGAGCTGATCAGATTCCAGGGGCGGCTGCCGGCACACTAGCGCATCGACAGCCGCCTCTCTGTCTATGGTTCACCGCGGAAGGCGCATCGTCGCGCCCACTATCCCCACCGATGAAGCACGCAAGACACACCACTTGAGGGCGCCGTCCCCAAATCGAACGAACCACACCCTACCGGCCCCCAAACACGCGCGGCGACCGTGTCCGCGGTACAGGTTGTGCGCTACCGAGGCGAGCCTAGGCAGCGTCCGGGCTCGTGCGCTGGGCGCCGTCCAGATCGCCCGCAGCCGCCGCGCTGGCCTGGAACGACACATCATCGACAAACAGGTTGCTGTTGAGCGAACCGTTTGTCTCCACCCGGATCTGGAAGGAGATCGACTGGCCAGCATAGCCACTCAGATCCACCGTGCGCTTGACCCACCCTCCCGTGTTCGTCGCACTGCACAGCTCATACACGTCGACGACCGTCGCATCGTTCACCAGCACGCCGCCGAAATCATAGCCACAGCTATCCGACGAGGCGATCCAGTACCAGTAGGTCAGGTAAGGCGCGCCCGGCGGCACGCTGACCTGCTGGCGCACGTACGCAATCTCATCATCGTCGCCGCCTAGCCAGGCCGCCCAACTCCCCGTGCGCGGCGCCACGGATCCGGGGAAGCCCGAGTTCATGATCAGCGCCCAACCGTGTGATGAGTACTGCGTCCAGTGTGCCGCGCCGCTCTCGAAGCTGCCGTTGAGCACCCCGTCTGGGATGACCGGATGGCGTCGGTAGACCGTTGGCAGGTACTGACGGGCGGTCAACGGCGCGCAAGCGCCGGTTGTTGCTGGCGCCACGTTGCTGTACGCTGAACTCCCCGCCCCGTTGTAGGCGCGCACCCGGTGATCGTACTGGGTGTTGCACGTCAGACCTCCGCTCGCGTACGTCGTCACGTTCGGTCCCACCGTGCCGATCTGGGTCCACGTATTGGCGCCCCCAGGCGACCGCTCGATCCGGAAACCCTCCTCATTCGATGCGTTGTCCACCCAGTTGAGCGTGATCTGGACCTGTCCCGCAGGGGTCGCGGTCAACCCGGTGGGCGCAGCCGGCGGCGTCGGATTCGCGTAGACGATCGAGTTCGCCGCGTACCCCACACGGGAAGTACCGTATGTGATGCGCATATAGCCGCTCTCTCCCCACTCCGGTCCCCACGAATTCCGCAGAATCCAGACGCCCTGTGCGTCGTCCCATCCAACGAGCACAATGCCGTGATTGGTGCTGGAGTCTTGTATGTCGCATACTCCACGTTCGTCCGTGGCGAACACGCCACCGCTGTAGTTGCTGAACTGAGGCCCCACACACACCGACGCGGGAACCGGACCCCGGTCGTAGATCGCTTGCTTGATCGCGCTGGTCGCTGCCACACTGCTGCTAGTTCCCACGTATTGCCAGGACGCGATGCGGTACGGATGGCCATACGGCCCGCCGCAGGCTACGTCGTTGGCCTGGTATGGGAAGGCGGACTCGAGCACGGCCCCCGCCTCGGTCTCGGGCGGACTGTAGACATTCAGATGGTACTTGTGTGCATACCACCCCCCGACAGTACAGTTCCAACCGTCCACGTTACACGACACCAGATACTGCTCGGAGAGATTGACGTTCGTCACGCCGCCCGCGTAGCGCACCCACGCCTCCAGCGGGGCCACGGTGGCGAACGCCCAGCAGCTCCCGCATTGTCCCTGATCGCGCACGGCGGGGCATCCTCCGTGTGCCGTGCACCAGTTGTAGGCGGCGGGCAGCGCCGCCGCATCGGTTGCGGGCTCGATCCCACCGGCTTCACTGAGGCTCACGCCCGCATTGGTTACTTCTGGCCCCGGCGATGCCGTCAGCGTGCGGGCCAAGGCGACCCGCGTCAGCTCGCTGCACAGCATGGAAAGGCTTACGCCGTCTCCCCGGACCGTTAGCGCGTGGCTGAGCGTCTCCTCGGCCCTCCACGGCCGTCGATACAGCAGACGGACGGCGCCCTGTCCGCTCTCCCGTGCTCGCAGTCGCACCGTTTGAACCCCTGCGCTCCCGAGCAGGCCAGATGAGTGTCGACTCTCGATATCACCCTCCTGCACGAGACCGCCATCCATCCCTGCCACGCTCCACACATAGCCGGTGGACAGGTTCGACTCCAGTGAGAGCGCAAACACCTCGCCCGCGTATACAACGCCCCGCAACTCCACGAGGACCGCACCGTGCGCCCCGCCAATCCCCACGGCCGCCCCGAGAACCGTCTCGGCCAGGTTCGACAACCCTTCGCCGCCGAGCTGCGCTGCGTCGGGGTGAACGTAAGGGGAGGCCGTCGACTCACGACGTACTACCCCCGACCATGCGCCGTCCTCGCGCACAACGAGAGCCGTCTCAACGTCTGCCCTCACATCTGCCGCCGGCCCTGGCGTCGGCATCGGTGAAGGCGTCTGCCCGTGCTCTTTGCTGGGGTAGGCCATAGCCGGTGCGGCCAGAACCATCACGGTCAGCGCAGCGATCAGCAGGATGGGAATTCGCCGTGCCCATCTGGGCTTCATGTCGTCCTCCTATTCAGACACGGCGCCCAGCCGGCGCCCAACGGCGCCCAACGCTGATCGCCTCTGCGGGGAATATAGGCCGGACTGTCGCGTTGTCAAGTGGAAGGAGGGACTACCCCGTGCGGGCCTCGGAATCGGGCGCGGTCGGCGCGTCCCGGGCCTCCGCTTCAAGCGCGCGCACTTCGACGACTTGTGCAGACCACGGCTCCAGCCTGCGACTGGCCGTGTACGTACCGGCCTGCGGATCGAATCCACTCCCCGCCCGCATTCCCGGCGTGACATACCACAGGTCGCGCTCGATGCCCAGATCATCTAGACTGAGCGTCCCGCTGATGACGCGCGATTCGTCAGACAGGTTGAACAGGTTGATGACAAACGCCCGCCGCCGCAACGTCATCGCCAGCCCGCACTTCGGGGCGCTGGAGGGACTGCAGGGCGGCAGCGATGCGCTGCACGCGCTGCTGGCCGAGCTCGAGACCGACGGCTACCTCGCCCCGGTCGAG